>JBNPEA010000073.1:0-58645 GCA_051117315.1 Salinarimonas sp.
GGGCGGGCGCGGTGGACAGCCCCCCATCCTTGTCCCGCCTGTGGCGGGCTTCGGTCAGGTCCTGTGCCGTCAATGCGGCGCGGCTCTTTGCCTCAGTCTTCAGGAACTGAAGACGTTGCGATTGGGGGTCTTGCAGGATGCCGATTACGTCGTCGCCACGCATCGCCATGTTGCGATGGTCTTTCCAGCGCAGGCGCTTGATCGGCGCGTAGTAGCCGCCGCTGTGGGCCTCTATCCATTCCGTCGCGTAGATCTCGCCAAGGTCGCCGGATCGGATCTGCTTGGTGGTCGGCAGCTTGCTCTCGATCAGCTCTGCGGCCGCCGGCTTGCCGAGCCGCGCGAGTGCGCGCGCCACCTGTTCCTCAGAGGCGTAATGCGAAGGCACGATAGCCGCCGTCGCCTGGATGCCGACCGCGAGGTGGGCGGCTTGTCCGGTCATCACCCGCCGATGATGATTCCCCACTGAAGCGTCGACCGAAATGCACCAGTCGTTGAACTGCGCCATCCTCGTTCCTACCCGGTTAGTGAGGAAAAAGGTGTCGCTCGGCTTCACGACGGGACTCCTGTCGTCCTAGATGGACGCCTGCTCGCGTGAAGCTTTCAGGTCCGGGACCCCACGCCGATCGGCGCGGGACCCCGGCGCCGATTTGCAGGTAAAACATTGTGTCGGTCTCGTAGCACACCTGCAGGAGCTTGCCCTCCTTCTCCAGCTTGCGCAATAGGCTTTCGACAGCCGCCAGCGTCGTCTCTCAACCGCCAATATAGCGGACCTCGCGGATCCGGCCGCCTTCCGCCATGGCCGCCGCATGCTGCCCTCTGCCGTGGTCCGCCCTCCTGCTTACGGCTCTGCTTGGCGATCCCGAGCAAGCGGCCCAGGGCTGCTCAATCGAAAGCACTCAGGCAGACATGCCAAGCTGTCTTGAACTATTCCTGAGCCGATCTGCCTTGGCGTTCCGATCCTCCAGGGAGCCGTGGGTCGAGCCAGATCTCCTCGGGTGGTCGCCCGGCGTCCCACGCAGTCCTCTTCTGGCCTGATCTGGCCGGGGATCGGCTTCGCCTCGAGCGCCTTAGCCGCAACGCGGCCGCGCGACTTTCTTCCCCTGCGGGCGAGCCCGCATTCCTCGCGAGGCAAGAAAGACGCGCGCCCGCGTCCTCCGCTGCGCTTCGGGCCTGTCGGCTGCAGCGGCGCTCGTCCCCGGCCTCTGGATCGCCATCGAGGCCGCGATGGGCGCGGGCTCGAAGCACACCAGGAGATCACCATGGCGACCATCGGCACCTTCAAGAAGTCCGGCAACGAGTTCACCGGCGAAATCGTCACCCTCTCGGTTCAGGCCAAGTCGGTGCGCATCGTCCCCGAGACGAGCCGGGCCAGCAACAACGCCCCCTCGCACCGCATCCTGGTGGGCAAGGCCGAGATCGGCGCCGCATGGATCAAGTGCTCCTCCGAAGGCCGCGACTACCTCGGCATCAAGCTCGACGATCCGAGCTTCGCCGCCCCGATCTACGCCAACCTCTTCGCGGACGAGGACGGGAAGACCCACTCGCTCATCTGGTCGCGCCCGAACGGCAAGCGCGGCAAATGAAGCGCCGGGGCCTCGACCGTCATCGCGGTCGAGGTCCACCAAGCCTCGCGAGCCGAGCGAGCCAAAAATAAGGAAGACCGCATCTCAAATATCTTTTTTAACTTGCCTTCAATACATTATTGCTATTTGGAATGCATCAAGATTTGTCTAGGAGTGGAAAATGCGGACGACTGAGGAGCTTGCATTGTTGGTTGTAGGCTATGGCGCCGCTGCCGCTACACAAGAATATACCCATCGACCGGAAAACATTGGCAAGAATCTACCGGCAGCGCGAGTAATACTTCATGAGGTAGAGGACCCCGCACAATACTGCTGGAGTGCTTTTTGCGAAGCACAAGGACTCCAAGGAGAATTGACTGAACCACTGCGAACTGCAATCGTCGCACAGCTGACGATTGAATCTTTGTCGCCAGTACTGCGAGAAATTTGATCACGTATGTAGTAGTGCATCGCTCACTCTGATCGGAAAGCACGAATTGCGAGGTCAATACAGAACAATTATACAAGCGCAGCCTTATGTTTGTATTTGAGCAGATCGCAAGAGACGAGTAATGCATCCCTCCACGGTTCTTGGCCGCTGCCTCGCACTGAGCTCGACCATCATCCTCCTTCTCCTGTTCGGCTATCCCGCCGCATTTACGGCCATCCACGGGCTGAACCCCGCGGTTTGGCCAGCCTTGCCTGAAACACCTGGTGCCTGGTTCTCGCTGCCGGGAGAAACCCCGGTGGAGAAGGCCGAAGCCTTCGGCGAACTGCTCCTCGGGACCTATCTGGACATGGCGTCAGGTGTGTCCGACGCCCTGCCGGGTGGTGGGCGCCCGGCCTTATTCGTGATCCTGACTGTCGCCGTGGCTGCGGGTACCTTCCTGTTCACGGGACCGGCATCAGGTCCGCGACGGCACTATTCCAATCTCCACGGCAATGCGCGCTTCGCCAGCAGGTCGGAACTCGCCGGCATGAAACGAGGTTTGGAACTCGGCATCGATCCCGAAAGCAGAAAGGCGGTTCGCGTCCTCGTCGAAGGCAACCTCCTCACCATCGCGCCTCCGCGCTCGGGAAAGACCTCGGGCCTGATCTTGCCCAATCTGGTCTTCTCCGAAGCAGGAGCCTGGGCGGGACCGGCGGTGGTCGTCGATCCAAAGGGAGATGTGTTCCGTGCCGTTCGCCGCCGGCGCGAGGCGCTCGGCCGCCGCGTCCTGTGCCTCGACCCGCTGGGGCTCGCCGGAGGAGCGGACCGCTGGAACCCGCTGCTCGAGCGCGATCCCAAGGATACCATACACCTCCAGGCAATGGCGCGCGCGCTCCTGCCGGACGGTGCTCAGACCTCCGATAGCGGCATGTTCTTCAAGGATCGTGCGGTCGCGGTGATCGTCGCCGCACTCAGCGTTGCGATTGAAAGCGGCCGCGGCGACATGATCGAGGTCGCGAACCTCATTAACAAATCCGACGATCTTGTCGCGGCTCTCTCGCACAGAACCGACCGAGTTGCGCGCGACGCGCTCGACATCCTGAGCACCCCTGAGGACGATCGAACCCGAAATGCCATCCTCGCCACCGTCGGCCAGGCCTTCAGTTGGGCTGCGGACGAGCGGATCCAGGCGACGGTCAAGAACCACACATTCGAGCTGAAGGATCTCTGCGGCGGCGATACCGACCTGTTCATCGTACTTCCCGCCGATGACCGCCGCGAGATTCTCGCACCTTACGTGCGCATGCTCCTCGCCGATCTCTTCGCGACCGTGCGCACGCATCGCCCAGTCGAGCGCATGGTGGTGTTCATCGATGAAGCCTTCGTGCTCGGGCGATTCGATGCAGTGCTGCGCGGATCGGGCGAATTGCCGGGTTACGGCGTCTCGCTGTGGACCTTCTGGCAGACGGAAAACCAGCTCATTGAAGCCTATGGGCCAAGCGGCGCCGACACGATCAGGGGCACGGCCGAAGCCGTGATCCTGTTCAACCTGTCCCGGGCGCAGGCGGCGGAGTGCCGCCGCTGGTCCGAAACGCTCGGCACCTTTTCCGGTGTCGAGCCGCAGTCCCGCTTACCGAACGGCAAGCAATCTCCGGATCGCCCGATCGCACAGCCGCTCGTGCGGGCCGCCGACCTTCCAGAGGTAACCCGGACACACAGTATCGTGATGCTCACGTCCGAGCGGCATCTGGCGCATCCCCTCAAGCTCGCAAAGACCCGCCCGCATCGCGACAGGCGCTTCGCAGGGTTGATCGACGCGAAGTCACCGGTGGGCGCGGTGAAGGCGTAATCCGAACAAGCCCAGCCGCGCGACACTAGCCGCAGCATGAGAAACGCACGACTAACGCATTGCTTCAGGCCGGCGGCTGCACCGCGGATCGCGGGACCGATCCGGTGGCGTAGCCGACCCGCTCGACCCACAGGCGGACGAGCACTTGATCGTCGCGGGTCCCAACCACCGGCAGGAGTGTGCCGGCGGGCAAGGCAATGGGCACCGCCCGCCCGTCAGGCGTGGTGAACATGCTCATCCCTCGCTGCCCCAGTTGTGCGGTCGAGGGCGTGCTCCACAAGGCCATCGCCAGCCATGATGTGCCCGTGAGGGCGAACAGGATGGTCAGCGGTGACAGGAGCGCCCGGCCGATTGTCCCTCCAAGCTTCGGGGCGCGCCAGAAACCCCGGACAGGGTTCGCTCCGCGGCGCGGCATCGAGGCGGTGAGGCTGCGACGAAGCTTCGCCCGATCCTCGTTGGTCAAGTAGCGTTCCTCGAAGCCGGCCAAGCGCTCGGCCGGGGGACGTTCGAGCAATTCCGCCAGGCGTTTCGCGCTGGCGGCTGCGATTTCGGCCTTGGCCGCGGCGTCCTGTTCGCCAGCTTGCGCAATGCGCTCGGCCGGTGAGGGCGTCTTCGCCATGCGCTCAGCTCACGAGCCAGGTCGCGGCGGGCTCCACCGCTTGCATCGCCTTGAGCCGCAACTCGGTGAGGTCACTGCGCACGCGCGCGCCCTTCATGAAGCCGTGCTCGGCCTTCAGCGCCGACCCGTCGAGTTGGGGCACGCACGCGAGGCCGCCGGCGGCATAGATCGCGACCGCCTCCTCGACGAGGTCGACGCGCTCCAGCACGGACAACTTGGCCTTCCCGACGAGACCGGCAAGCTCCTCTCGATCTACCGGCTTATGGAAGCGATTCTCGACGAGAAACTGGGCCGCAGCGAAGCGCTTGGCGGGCGGAGCCAAGCTTGCAATGTTCGCAATCGCTGGCGCCTCTGAGGTGACCACGAACAGGACGCCGATCGTGATGTCTGCTTCCGTCAAATCGTCTGTGAGCCCCGCGAGCACCGGAAACAAGTACTTCGCCGTGTTCGCGCCGACATCGACGATGGTCGGCAGGGTCGCTGCCGCCATGGCGTCGATGGCGAGATCGAACTCCGAGCGGGAAGCGCGTCCCCCGCTGCGCTGGATATCCTCATGGCTCGCGCGCATCGGGCAATGGGTCACCCGCACGGAACCGAGTTCCATGAGGCGGTGCTCGCTCTCGATCTCGATGATGGGCGCATCGGGCACGGCCTCTGCGAGAGCCCGCGACATCAGGCTCTTTCCGGATCCGCCCTTGTCCTGGGCGACGATGATGAGACGGGGCATGGCTAATCCTTGTCGGTAGGGCGCGGTCGAAGAAGATGCTGGATGCCCTCGAGCCGCTTGCGGCGCAGGGCTGCTTCGTCCGTGGCCGGTTGAGCCTCCGCATCAGGGGTACGGACGAGATCTGGAGCAAGCGTCAGACGCCGGCGGCCCTCGCTCACGCTCGCGGCCTGCAGGTCGGTGCGCTGAAGACGGTCACGGATCCGCTCCTCAGCGCGCCGGCGTTTGCGCCGGGCGGTCGAGATGCAGCCCGTCAGATTGCGGTCGCTCAACGGGCGATCATCGGACGTCCGATATCCAAGCTCGGTGAGCGCGGCGGCAATCGCCGGCCATGTGACGCCTTCCTTGTGGAGCGCGAGCAACTCCTCGAGGTGCTCGTCGACAAAGGCCTGCAGGCCGGTGGGGTGCTGCCCCCGCGGCGTACGGCCTCGCTCGCGCTTCTGCGCGTCGGCGAGGGCCATTCTGAGGGAGCTGAATTCGACAGGCTTTCGCATCGGCTTGCCGTAGCACACCGCGCGTTTCATTCCGGTATGGCGAAAACAGTGAAGCCGAGTCGTCGGGTTGACCGCTGTGTAACGGTAGACCTCGGTCGTCTACGGTATTGCACGGTCGATCACGGCTGACGTGCGGTAGGAGTACGGTTGCAGTACGGTTGCAGTACGGTTGCAGTACGGTTGCAGTACGGTTGCAGTACGGCAGGGAAGGATACTTCACACCCGACGCACTGAAGTTGCTCTCGGGTAACCAGGCCGGCAGATCTGTCTTGTCAGCGGTGCCGGTGCACCGCACGGTGAGCACTCTCTTTCTGTACGGATTCGCACGCCATGCCCAGATCTGCGTCGCCGGTCACCCTCACCCTCGGCCTCGATCCACAGCTTGCCCAGGCTCTTGCCGCCGCCGCGGACGCGCGGGGCTGGACGTCCGAGAGCCTCGCATCGGAGTGTATCGTTCAGCATCTCGAGATCGCCATCCGCCACCGCGTGCTGGTGGAGCGGATGGAGGTGATGGACGCGGTCATCCATGACATTGCCGAATTGCTGGGGGAGATGAGCGCCGCCGGCAGTAGCGTCGACATCTCCAGCATCTGCCGGTACGGCCAATCTGGAACGACGACGCCGTGACGGCCTCACTCCACCTGCTCGGCACCGGAGCCGAGGCCGGCAACTATTACACCCACGACTCCGCGCGCGAAGCCAAGCCCAGTGCCCGGGACGAGTATTACGTCTCTGATGGCGGGAGTATGTGGTGGTCCTCCGGCGAGACGATCGTGCGTCATGGGGCCCAGATCGATAAGGGCAGTTTTCGAGATCTCTGTGCCGGGTACGAACCGTCCACGGGCAAACCGCTGGTCCGCGGGGCGGGTGCCGGGCATCGAGCGGGCCTCGACATCACGTTTAGCCCCGGCAAGTCCGTATCCGTGCTGTGGGCTGCCGGCGACGAGCGACAGCGGGCGCTGATCGAGGCGGCTCAACAGGCCGCCGTCGACCGCGCCTTGCGTTACGTGATCGGTGAGGGGCTGGTGGTCGTGCGCACCGGTGCGGGCGGGATCGAACACCACCGCCCGTCAGATCTGATCGTGGCGCGGTTTGCTCACTATACTACGCGTGCAGGCGACCCGAACGTACATACGCACTGCGTCATCATGAATGTCGCCGGCGCACCGCCGCAGGCACAATCGCGGCGATACGCAACCCAAAACCTTACCGTCGAATGGTCTGGCATTTATCATTGGAAGCTCGTGATCGGGGCCGCCTATCGTGCGGAACTGGCCAAGCATCTGGCGCACGACTTCGGGGTCACCTTCCGAGAGGCCGGCCAGGGCCAATGGGAGATCGCCGGAATTCCCGAAACGGTGCTTGAAGCGTTTTCGAAGCGGTCGGCCCACATCAAGGCACGGGTCCGCCTCGGGGCGTCGAGTGCGCAGAAGGAACTCGCCGCCCTTGCGACCCGCCAGGGAAAAGACAAGGTGCCGACCGGTGACGCGCTCGAAACGCGCTGGCGCCACGAACTGACGCGGCTCGGCAACGACGTGTGGGCGCAGGCACTTACGCCGGCTCAGACCGTCGACCAAGACCTCACGACCACATCGAGAGACCTCGACCCTCCGGAGATCCCAGGCGTTGGCCCGGTGGCCGCTGCCGCATCGGCCTTGCTGCGGCACGAGTCGGTGATCCAACGAAAGTCGCTGTATCAGGCGGCGCTCACCCGCGCGGCGCTTTTTGGTCGCGGGGTCGATGCCGTCGAGACTGAAATCGCCGAACTGGAGCGCGCGGGCATTCTCGTTCGCCTGGCTGGTTCGGCACAGGGCACAAGCTGGACGACGCCCGCCGTTGCCGCCTGCGAGGCCGCGATGCTGCGCGCGGCGAACCGTCTCGAGGACCGGGTTTGGTTCAGCGACCGTGCGGTCGGCGCGGCGCTCGAGCGCGCCGCGCATCTCAGCCAAGAGCAACAGGCCGCCGTCCGTCATGCTGCAGGGCCGGGCGGCCTCGCAATCCTGGAGGCGGGCGCCGGGACGGGCAAGACCGTCACGGCGAAAGCTCTGGTCGACGCTGCCCGCGGTTCGGCGCTGCGGGTCGTAGGGCTCGCTCCCTCTTGGGTGGCTGCGGACGAACTCGCAAAGGCGACCGGCGTCAAAGCCCAGGCCGTCGCGCTATGGCGGCGAGAGCGGGAGCAGGGACGGGCCGAGAGGACCGACGAGCGAACGCTCCTCATTGTTGATGAGGCTGGGATGGTCGGTACGCGTGACATGGCGGCAATCCTGACGGAGGCGCAGGCATCTGGAGCCAAGGTCGTGCTGATCGGTGATCGTCGGCAACTCGGGTCGATCTCCGGTGCAAGTGCCCTGCGGGCCGTTGCCCAGGTAGTTGACCGCTCTGCCGTCCTGCAGGAGGTGCGACGCCAGACCGTCGACTGGCAGAAGGCCGCTTCCGTTGTGATGGCGCGAGGCGATGCCGAAGCAGGCCTGCGGGCCTATGCGGCGCGGGGACACGTTGAACTCGTCACGGGCGAGGCCGCGGCGCAGGAGCGTACGATCGCGATCTGGCGCGAGCAGCGGGCGCGCTTTGGCGATGATGTCCTGATCGTCACCCGGCGCAATCGCGATGCTGCGGCGCTTAACCTGCGCGCCCGCGACGCTCTCAAGGAGGACGGACTGCTTGGTCCCGATCTCGTGACGGCGCCGTCGTTAAATCGCGATGGGCAGCGTGTCCCGTTGGTTCTCGCTGTCGGCGATCAAATCCGCTTCGGCGAGACGTTGTCGCACTTGAGCGTTCGCAATGGCAATCGCGCCATCGTCCGCGCGATCCGAACGGAGCTGGAAGGGCAATTGCGGCTCACTCTAGAGCTCGAGGACGGCCGCATGCTCGATGAGGATTGGGCTCGTCTTGCGCAAGAGCCGCGCTTCGGCCGAAAGCTCCGCCCACCATGCATCGTGCACGCCTATGCCGGAACGGCGTATGCCGCCCAGGGGCGAACCGCAGAGGCCGCCGTGCTCTATATGGCAACGCCGACGGACGCGCGCGAAGTCTATGTCGGACTGACGCGGCACCGCCAGGACGTAAGGATCGTCATCGAGCAGGACCGCCTCGATGCCCTATGCCGTCAGCGCCAGGTGGATCAACGTATCCCACCGACCCGAACGGCGCTGCTAGAGAGACTATTCCGAGAGGCGAACCAGTACCGGGACAAGGCGAACGTCGTAGACTACGTCGAAGATAGAGGCGAGTTCTTGCGCACTGGCCAGATCGTGTTCGGATCGCGCGAGGCGGGCGTCCGACGAGCCGCTCGCGCAGTTCAGACTCTAGTCGAGGCCGCGAATTGGCTCGGAGTCGCGCCGATCTTGATGCCGGCGTGGCGCTTCGTCCAGCAGACGATTGGGCGCAAAGCTACGATCCTACGGCGGCGCGCCCCAACGCATGATGAGCCCGCCGCAAATCGCGGATTTGGAATGGCAACTCTCGATATATAAAAAAGATAACACATGACCTGCTCTTCCAATGGAACGCAGAACGGTCGCGTGCTCGATTTCATTGAGCATTTCAATCTAATTCACAGGAGATTTCGCTCCAGCTCAGCCTTCCGTCCCGCCCAATCCGGCATCAGCCGCCCCAGCAGCGACCAGAACCCGCCGCCGTGGTTCGGCTCCTCAAGGTGGCAGAGCTCGTGGAGGATGACGTAGTCGATGCAGGCCTGGGGCGCGCGGATCAGGTCTCGGTTCAGCACGATCGTCCCCGCCGCGGTGAGGCTGCCCCATCGCTTCTCGAGGTCGCGCACGAGGATCTCCGGCCGGGCGTGCCCCTTCGCCGCGAAGGGCGGGAACAGGGCGTCGAGGCGCTCTTCGTAGAGCGTCCGGGCCTGCTCGAGGTACCAGGCCGCGAGCAGCTCTGCGCGAGCGCCGGGGAGGCCGGGGCGGTGCATCTCGAGCACGATGTACTCGCCTTCGATACGCACGCGCTCCTTCAGCGAACGGCGGACGTCGAGGCGGTACTGCTTGCCGAGATAGAGATGCGTCTCGCCGGGGACGAAGCGGCGCTCGGGCGTGCGCGGCGGGGTGCGCGCGACCTCGCCGAGCGCGCGCAGGATCCAGGCGCCGCGCCGCGCGACCCGCGCCTCGACCTCGGAGACGGCGGCGCCCTCCGGCGCGCGGACGACGACCTCGCCCTCGGCGCTGACGGTGATGCCGAGCGTTCGCCGGCGCGCGGAGCGCTCCAGGCGGAAAGCGATCTCGCGCCCGGCGAAGGGGACGCTGTGCCGGACGGGCGCGGTCATTTCTTCATCCGCACGCGGGCAACGGCGACGACCTCGGCGGAGACGGCCTCGACCTCGGCGAAGGGGACTGCGGTCGCCGTGTTCGGTCCGATCTGCTCGAAGAGCGCGTCTTCAAGGTCCTGGAGCATCTCGTTGCAGGCGGGGCCGCTGTCCTGCCAGCCGACGCGGATCCGTGCGCGCACGATGGTGATCACCGCGGCGGTGAGATCCGCTAGGCGCTCCGGCGCGAGGCCCCGCGGTCCGAGCCTGTCGGCGATGACACCGTGGATCGCGATCGCATCCGGATCCCCGCGCAGCCGCTCCGGCACGCCCGGCCCTTCCCCGCGCCGGCGCGCCTCTTCCTCGTCCGCGAGCCCGCGCATCGCGTCCAGATAGGCCCGCTCGTCGCCGCGGTGGCGGTGGAAGCGCTCGAAGGCCTCGCGGACCATCTCGGCGAAGCTCTTGTAGAAGGTCGGGTCGGCGTCCATCCGCTCGGTAATGGAGCGGTCCATACGCGTATGGATCTCGTCGGCGAGCGAGGCGGCCG
The DNA here is from genome assembly GCA_051117315.1 of Salinarimonas sp. GTDB lineage: Bacteria > Pseudomonadota > Alphaproteobacteria > Rhizobiales > Beijerinckiaceae > Salinarimonas. Next base: position 10,478 of record JBNPEA010000073.1, read on the forward strand.
AGCGCCCGTCCTCTTCCTCTTCCCCGCGCGCACGGGCGAGGAGGTCGTGCTCCGGCGTCACGACGCCGACCTCGTGGGCGCGGATCTCCTCTTCCAGGAGACGGCGGATGCGCGCCTGGTAGGGCTTGAAGTCGAGCGCCTCGCCGTAGCGACGGGAGACGTCGCGGCGCAGGGCCTCGAAGCGGGCGAGATCGCGCTTATAGCGATCGACGGTCTCGCGTGGCGTGCGCTCCAGCCAGTCGCGCAGGCCGAGCGCCACGCCTAGCGCGCCGGCGAAGGCCGAGAGCGCCCGGCGGAAGGCGTCGCGCCGCTGCTCGTCGACGAGGGCGAGGGCATAGGCTTCCGGGTCGTAGGCGTTGGCGACGTCGTCGAACAGGCTGAGCAGCTCGCGATGCAGCTCGGGCAGCGTGTTGGCCTCGCGGCGCAGCGAGATCAGCGCGCCCTCGAGATCCTGCTCGTCGAAATTCGCGAGAGCCGCCGAGGCGGTGAGCGCGTCGCTCAAGTCCTCCAGCACGCCAGCATAGTCGATCACGAGGCCGTGGGTCTTCACCGGTGCGCTCGGCTCGTCCGCCTCGTAGACGCGGTTCACGCGGGCGATTGCCTGGAGGAGATTGTGCTCGCGGATGTCTCGGCAGAGATAGAGCACCGCATTGCGCTGTACGTCGAAGCCGGTGAGGAGCTTGGAGACCACGATGAGGAGATCGGGCGCGCCCGGGCCGTCGAAGCGCGCGATGACGTCCGCCTCGTATTCCTCGGCGGACCGGCCGCCCACCGTCCGCTCCCAGAACCGCACCACCTCCGCCGCGGCGCCCGCCTCGTCGGCTCCCGCCTCGCGCTTGTCGGGGGGAGAGATCACCACCTCGGCCGTGACGCCTTCGTCGTCGAAATCCTCGTTGAAGGCGTCGAACAGCGCCTTCAGACGCACGGCGGCGAGCTTCGAGGGCGCGACGACCTGGCCCTTGAAGCCGTCCGGCTTGAAGCCCGCCAGGAAATGCGCGCGGATGTCGAAGGCGATCGCCTTGAGCCGGCCCGGCACCTCCTGGAGGATGCCCGGGGCCGTCATTCGTTTCTTCAGGCGGGCGCGCTGCGTCTCGGTCAGATCCGCGGCCGTGCGCTCGAACCAGGCGTCGACGGCCGCCTCGTTGAACTCCTCGCGCGGCGCGCGGCCCTCGTAGTAGAGCCGCAGCACCGCCCCGTCGCGCACTGCGTCGTCGATCGTGTAGCTGTCGATGAGGTCGCCGAACTTCACGAAGGTGTTGCGCTCGCGCTTCGTCAGCGGCGTGCCGGTGAAGCCGAGATAGGCCGCGCGCGGGAAGGCGCGCCGCATGTCGGCGTGGAAGCTCTCGTCGTCGCCGTATTGCGAGCGGTGGCTCTCGTCGACGAGGATGTAGACGTTCTCGTCCCGGTCCTCGAAGCGCTTGCGGGTCAGCGCGCGGAACTTGTTGACGATCGTCGTGACGAGCGGCGTCCGCGCCCGCAGGAGCTCCGCCAGGTGCTCGCCCGTGCGGGCCTGCTCCGTCGCGACGTCGATCCGCGCCGCCCTAAACGTGTTCGCGATCTGCCGGTCGAGGTCGCGCCGGTCGGTGACGATGACGATGCGCGCGCGGGGGTTCTCCCACACCAGTGCACGGGCGAGCATTACCATGGTGAGCGACTTGCCGGACCCTTGCGTGTGCCAGATCACGCCGCCGCGGCGTGCGCCGGTCTCGTCGAAGCCGCGCGTGCGCGCGAGCACCCGGTGCACGGCCGAGACCTGTTGATGGCGGGCGATCTTCTTCACGCCCTTGTCGAACAGCGTGAAGCGCCGCGCGAGGTCGAGCGCGCGCGCGGGCGTGAACAGGCCGACGAGGGTGCGGTCGAGGTCCGTGAGGAACCGCGCGCCGCCCTCGCGCAGGCCCTCGTGCGTCTCCCGGTGCGGGCGGAAATCGGCATAGATCCGCTCGAGTTCGTCGTAGTCGCCCATGCCGTTGACAGCGGCCGCGACCTCCTCCTCGGAGAGCCCCCCATGGCGAGGCTCGCGCCAGGCGGACCAGTAGCGCGGCTTCGTGCCCACCGTGGCGTAGCGCACCGCGTCGGGGCCGCCGGCGACGAGGATCTGCATCGTCGAGAACAGGCCCGGCGCCCCGTGGTCGAGGCTCTGGTAGGAGAACATCTGGCGCGTCGCCGGGTCGAGATCGCCGCCGTCGCGCTTGAGCTCGATAGCCGCGAAGGGGATGCCGTTGACGAAGAGCGCCACATCTAGGCGGACCTCGCCGCTGCGCCCGAGCGCGCGGAATTCGCTCGTCATGGCGAGATCGTTCGCCGCCGGGTTCTCCCAGTCGACGAAACGAAACTGCCGCTCGCGGGCGAGCCCGTCCACGGTCTGGCGAAGCGCGACGCCGCCCAGCAGATCGTCCGTCGCCCCCTCGTTCGTCTTCAGTAGCCCCTCGAACGGCCGCTCCCGGAGCCGCGAGAGCCCCTCCGCCACGGCCGACGCCGTGAAGGCGTGGCGCACCCCGTCCTGCTCGAACCCGTTGATCCGCGCCAGCGCCTTGAGCGCGATCTCCTCCAGCACGAAGGAGGTCCCCCGCCCGCCGCGCATCCGCTCCACCGCGGCCCGGGGGATGTAGCGCCAGCCGAGATTCGACAGTGTGGCGAGCGCCTGCAGTTGCACGCCGCCGGCCTCGGTGAGGGCGAAGGCGGGGGAGCGGGGGCCGTCGTCGGTCATCGCCCGGCGCCCGCCGTCAAGCCGCATCCGCCGCCGGCGCGGCGGCGACGGCGTCGAATTCGGGGCCGAGCCGCTGCGCGCCGGTGAGCAGGCGCTGCATGAGGGCGCGTTTTTGGGTGCGGAGGAGGGTGGCCTTGCCGGCCAGTCCCTCCGTCGCACGGTCCGCGTCGTCGAGGATGTCGGCGATGCGGGCCTGCTCGGCGCGGGAGGGCAGGAACACCGCCATCTCGGCGAGATCGTCGTAGTAGATGCGCGTGCGCACGCTGCCGGAGCCCGTGCGCGCGAGATGGTCGCTCCAGGCGCGGGTATGTGTGAGGTGCCGGATCAGCCGGGGGTCGGCCGCCGCGTCGTCGACGGAGAAGACGACATAGTCTGGGCTGACCAGGACGTCCTCGCGGTAGGCCGACATCGCGAGGGAGCCGATGTTGAGGCGCATCGGGTTGTAGGCGAAGGCGGCGGGCGGGACGCGCTTGTAGCGGCCGAGGTCCGCCGCCATCACGTGCGCGCGCATCGGCACGAGCCCCTCGCTCTTGAGCACGCCCATGACGCGGTCTGTCCCGAGCGCGCCGTTGTTGCGACGCGCCTCCTCGCGCGTGATAGCGCCGAACTCGTGCGCGGCCCAGTGATTGTCGCCCGCGCGCGCCTGCTGGCGACGCCCAAGCAGGTTGGCGCGCAGCCCGTCGGCGCGCCTCCGCGCCAGCCCCGCCGCCCGCTCCGCCGCGGCGATGGCGCGGTCCCAGGCGTCGAGGACGGCGGCGATGCGGCGTTGCTCGGGGAGGGGTGGACGGAGAACGGTCGTCTGGCGGAGCGCATCCTGGCTCACATTGACCATCGACTGGCTCGATCCCGTCGCCGCAACGAACATCTGCGCGCGGAAACGCTCGCTCCTAAGCCACTGAAGGAGCCAATCTGCGTCGACGGCAGCCGAAGGCACGAGTTCCCATATAAGATCGGGAAGGAAGAGACCATCGGCCTCCCGGTCTACCTTCGCGACCTGCCCCACGAGATCAGGCGTGTTCTTCCTGTTGAAAAGGATGGTCCCCGCCCGTACCGGCGTCGTTAGGCGATGCGCTTCCCCAGTCAGTGCGACTTTGTGCACCTCGGGCTTGAAGACGCCGGACGTAACGGCGCCGAGCTTGAGCATGCCGCGCTCATCGCCACGCCGGCGACGGTCGTCGCAGTTGACACTGGTTCCCGCGGTAATCTTACCGATCAGCTCGCCCAGCTCGACGATTTCCCACCCCTGCGGCACCCCTCCGGCCATCACGCCGCCTCCTCGTCCGCCATGTCGCCCTCGGCGGCGGCGATTTGCGCGTCGCGCCACGCCGCATACGTACGACCATTAGACGACACCCATTCCGTCGGCCCCCGCACGCTCCGCCCGGCGACGGTCATGCCCGCGCCGGACGGCGTCTTGAATGCATGGTCGCGCGTGAACCGAAGGAGTTTGCCCCCATCGACCTCGACGAGGACGCCCGCCTGCCGCAAGGCCTGGCGCTTCGACTTGATATGGTCGGCCGCACTCGGCGTCTCCTTGATGGCCGCGGTAGAGCCGGCGAGGACGACGAACTCGCCGCCGCGCTGGACCGCGCGGGCGGCGATGTCCTTGATCTCGAGGTTGAAGACGATCTCTTCGCTCGCGGCCGTTCCATGGGTGACGACGCCCTGTGGCGTCCGCGCGTTGGCTTCCTGCGGCTGCAGGAGATCGAAGCCGAGCGCGGGCAGGAGGATCTGCACTTCGTCGAGAAAGCCCTCCATGTCTGCCACCTCGGGCTCGGGCAGCCCGCGAAAGTCCGGCTCGTTGGTGTTGTGCAAGGCCGCGCGCCCGGCTTCGCGGATCGCCTTGATCAAGCGGCTTTCCAGATAGCGCCCGTGGGCCTTGGTGAGGTTCTGGTCCTTCGACACCAGGAAGCAGACGCGCGAGAAGAACTCCATGCGCTCGTCGCGGTCGTGCACCCGCAGCCGGTCACGCATGGCGTCGGTCTCGCCGACATAGACGCGCTGAATGCCTTCGAGCTCCGGGTCGTCGCCGACGAGGAGATAGACGCCCGTCCGCAGGGCCTCGTCGCGCCGGAGTAGATCGGGAAGCAGGGTTCGCGGGGCGACGACGGCCTTGCCGCTCCAATTGCCCAGCTCGGCCGTGATCAGCCCGCTCGGCGAGCCGTCGACCAGGAACAGCTTGAGCGTCCGCCCGCGGCGGCGCCCGTCGCTCGCATCCCCCATCACCTCCCCCCCCGCACATCCACCCCCAGCGCCTTCAAATACCCGTCCATCGTCCCCCGCAGCCGTGTCAGCTCCGCCTCCACCGCCTCGATCTCCGCCTGCACCGCCTGGAGGTCGATCTCCGGCTCGGGCTCGAACGTGTCGACGTAGCGGGGGATGTTGAGGTTGTAGCCGTTCTGCTCGATCTCCGACAAGGGCGCGACGTGGGCGTAGCGCTCGACCGTCTCGCGGGCCGCGTAGACCTCGAGGATGCGCGCGACGTGGCTCTCCTCCAGCTGGTTCTGGCGCTTGCCGGGCGTGAAGTCGCGCGCGGCGTCGACGAACATCACGTCGCGCACCCGGGCGCGCGGGCCGCCCTCCTCGCGGGCGCGGTCGAAGATCATCAGGCACACGGGGATGCCGGTGGAGGGGAAGAGCTGGGCGGGCAGGCCCACCACGCCGTCGAGCAGGTTCTTCTCGATGAGCGACTGGCGGATGCGTCCCTCCGCGCCCGAGCGGAACAGCACGCCGTGCGGCGCGACGCAGACGACGCGCCCCGCCTGGCGCCTCGCGATGGCGAGCATGTGCAGGATGAAGGCGTAGTCGCCCCGGCCCTTCGGCGGCACGACGGGCGTGAAGCGCCGCCACGGGTCGGCCGCGGCCTCCTCCGCGCCCCACTTGTCGAGCGAGAAGGGCGGGTTCGCGACGACGACGTCGAACTGCATCAACCGGTCGTTCTCGACGAGCGCCGGAGCGGTGAGCGTGTTGCACCACTCGATGCGCGCGTCGTCCTCGTCGTGCAGGAACATGTTCATGCGCGCCAGCGCCGCGGTGGAGCCGTTCACCTCCTGCCCGAAGAGCAGGTGATCGCGGTCCCCCACGGCCTCGGCCGCGCGGATGAGGAGCGAGCCCGAGCCGCAGGAGGGGTCGCAGATCCTGTCGCCCTTCTTGGGCGCGGCGAGGCGGGCGACGAGATCGGCGACCGAGCGGGGCGTGTAGAACTCGCCCGCCTTCTTGCCGGCGTCCGCCGCGAACTTGGAGATGAGGTAGATGTAGGCCTCGCCGATCAGGTCCTCGGCATGCGGCCCGAGCCGCTCGGGCGAGAGCACGAGCTCGGGCTTGGCGAAGTCCTCGAGCAGCAGGCGCAGCAGCCTATTGCGCTCGCGGGTGGCGCCGAGCAGCGTCTCCGAGTTGAAGTCGATCGGCCGGAACAGCCCCGTGAGCTTCGGCTCGTTCTCGCGCTCGATCTTGTCGAGCGCGATGTTGATGCGCTCGCCGACGTTCTCCGCCTGCCGCTCGGCGTGGACCGACCAGAAGTCGGAGCCCGCCGGCACGCGGAAGCGCAGGCGCTTGAGATTCGAGGCGATTCGCGGGTCGCCCTCGCCGTATTTCGCGACGAGTTCGCGCGCCTTCGCCGCCGTATGGTCGGTGAGGTATTTCCAGAACAGGACCGCGAGGATCAGGTCCTTGTAGCGGGTCGCGTCCACCGCGCCGCGGAAGGTATCGCAGGCACGCCAGATCGTGTTGTTCAGCTCGTCTTGGGTGATCGTGGGCATCAGAGATCCAGGGCTCTTCTACGGGGACGAAGTATGTTCGGGGCGAAGGCGGCGCCTCGGGCGGGCGATTCGCCGCCGAGCCTACCGCCTTCCGGCTGCGCCGTCCCGGGCGGATCCGCGCCCGCCGCGAGCGCCCGCGCGATCCGCTCCCGTCCGACGACCTCCGCAAGCGCAACCCGCCGGGTGAGGAGCCGGCGCTCCTGCGCCACCGCCTCGGCGAGTTCGTGGAGTTCGGCGATGATCCGCTGGCGCTTGAGCGGGACGTCCGGCACCGGGAGGTTCGCGATGTCGGCGACTGTGGGTTTGGACGATGTCGCAGCGATGGGGCAGGCGGCGTTGGTCGTGGCGGCGAGGATAGGGCGGGGCGTCGGGGCTCGAACGCACGAGGAAGGAGTCGATCGTCGGATGAGCGCCGACGTGCTCGGCAACTGACCGGGGCGGCGACGAGGCGGCCGGATCTGAAGCGGACGAGGACCTCGCCCGTCCGGACGAAGTATCGCGGTCCTTCGTCGGAGCAGGAGCGGTCTGCGCCCAATCCTCCATGATCGCCCCTTGGTCGACGGCGCCCATCCTGACCTAGCGAGCCGCTTTGAAGGTGGTGTCGCGCTGGCGTCCGGCTATGCGCCGTTTAACACGGCAGCGAGGGTGGACTAGGGAATTATGACCAAAGGTTCCGTTGCTCGCAGCTGCTCGTCAATCAATTGGTGCTAACGGACCTGGGGCGGTTCACTGCCGCATGGGCCGAGTCATTTCAACGCAGATGCGGAGCGTGTTGAGCAGAATGTGGAGACGCCGGTAGCCGAAGCGCCGACGCGTCTCCGCGAGCGCCCGCATGCGCTCGCGCAGCGCGCCGTCGTCCCGGCTCGAGCGATACCGGATCGTCGTCCGGTCGAACTCGAGAACCCGGCACGCCCGCCGCTCGCTCATCCCGTGATTCGCCACGAGGCGAGCGACCGTCTGCCGCTTGGCGGCGGGCGTAAGGGCTTTTTTCCGAGGATGTCCTTCAGCGCCGCGTTGTCGAGCATGGCGTCGGCGAGGAGCCGCTTCAGGCGGGCGTTCTCGTCCTCCAGGCTCTTCAGCCGCTTGGCCTCCGAAACGTCCATCCCGCCGAACTTCGCCTTCCACGCGTAGAACGTCGCGCTGCTGATCCCGTGACGCCGGCACACGTCCGCCGTCTTCGTCCCCGCCTCCTGCTCGCGCAGGATGCCGATGATCTGCTCTTCGCTGAACCTCGATCGCTTCATCGTCCGGTCCTCTCGTCGGGCCGGACTCTAACTCAGGCTGGAGGAGATGGCGGGGGTCACAGCAAAGTGACTCTAATTATTTGCTTCTATCCAATAGTCTCTGAAGCAATGAACGTTCTGGGCCGGGGTAAATTTCGTAGAGTGGTGCCTTATCGACGGCTTGCACTTGCAATCCAGTTCCTATGCGGCGCTTCAGGAGCTTTAATTTGTCGTTCGAGATCATATCTGTATGATGAATAGCTGAGTAGTCTCCTTCCGCAAACCGTTTGTTCCGCCGATTAACATCAACAAGAATGAGTCCATTTTGAGTCACAGGGTACAAGCGAGAACACCAATATCTATTACCCTTCCACTTACCATCGACAAAATCGGCAGAAAAATAAATATTATAAAGAATATTAGCTTTGCATTGTCCGGCCAAGATTTCGGGTATGTCTAGTATTTCGCCTCTCCATTTAAAGGTGAGTACCACACCTCTACCTTTGAATCCTCCCATCAAATAAAATCCAGGGTGATCAAATCTTGTTAAAAACTCTGCTGGGTAAGGTTTCGTGATCGATGATATTGTGCGACTCGCAATGATAGACTCGGCTTGGCCCGGTCCAGTTTCGTGAAATAGGTTCATGCGCATAGCCTCCGCGTTTCGATTGCGGTGAGGTAAGACGATAATAATCTACGCTTCAACAAATTTCTCGTGAGATTCTATGCTGGATCGAAGATCGTTTTTTTGTCTGGACTCAAGCCTAAGCTCAAGGCGCAGCGTCGGGTCACCGCATGCCTCTCCAAGAGATGCATCCTTAAGGTGTAAAGCGCTGGTGCTTGACCCTGCAGCACATTTCGTATAACACTGTCTCTAAGCCGGCTGTAAGTTGCTGAAAAACAAGAGCTTTCGAATCTGGCGTCTCGTCCCCTAGGGAGCGCCATTTCCATTCAGAACCGCGAACGGTGGTTCGGTTCCCTTGGATGCGACGGCCGGTTCCAGAGCAGCCCGATCCCCAACGATCCGGATCGCATCGACGTCGACCTCGACTCGGTCGATGATCGCTTGCAATCACGCTTTCCGGGGCGGCATCTCGCCATCGACGATAGGCTCCCGCAGCACCCTCGCGAACCGCTCGACGGCGGACGTGTCCAGCACGCGCGGCTGCGCGTGGACGCTCATCAAGCGCGCCAGCGCGGCTCGTGCGCCATTCCGCTCGTCTTCGAGTGTGGATCGGCGGCGTCCGGCGCCGATCGGATGAAGCTCCGTGATCATGACGACCTCGTCGCCGACGAATGCTTCGACCTCGTGATGCGACGGCGCGGCCATCTCGCGCCGCCGACCCAGGCGCTGCTCGCCTCGACCCGCACCGAGACCTTTGCCCGCCGCGCGGTACCGACGAAGGGTTACGGCGTCTCCGTTCTCGGCTCGGTGCGGCTCACCGGTCGACGTCGCAGGCGTTCCGCGACGCTTCCTCTTCGTGCGGTCTGGTCAGCCGGCCGCAGGAGGCGCTAGACTGGCAGAAGACCGATCCCGAGCAGCCCGACGATGACGAACATGCCGCAGGCGAGCCGTCCCGACGGCCATGCCAACCTGATCGCCACGCCGGTGCGCAGCCTGATCGAGCGGGCCCCGGTGACGGTCGCCCCGGAGACGCCGATCGTCGAGGCGGCCCGGGTGATGCGCAAGGAGCGCATCTCCTCGGTCCTGCTGGTGCAGGGAGGCGCGCTGGTCGGTCTCGTCACCGACCGCGACCTGCGCGACCGGGTCGTGGCCGAGCGCCTCGACATCGACCGGCCCGTCTCCGACATCGCCACACGCGGGCTCAGGACCATCGGTGTCGACCGCTCCGCCTTCCACGCGCTCCTGGTGATGGCCCGCCATCACGTCCATCATGTGCCGGTGCTCGACGGGCGCACCATCGTGGGGATGATCACGAGCTCCGACATCGCCGAGCACGAGAGCGACTCGGCGGTTCTCCTGGCAGGCGCGATCTTCGAGCAGACGCGGCTCGAAGGCCTCGTGCAGGCGAGCACCCGCATCAAGACGCTGCAGCAGAGGCTCGCCGCCGCCCATGCCAGCGCCCATGCGACCGGCCACATCGTCAGCGCCCTGACGGATGCCTTGACCACGCGCCTGTTGCAGCTGGCCGAGGCCGATCTGGGGCCGGCGCCCGTGGATTACGCATGGGTCGCCGCTGGCTCGCAGGGGCGCAACGAGCAGACCGCCAAATCGGACCAGGACAATTGCTTGATCGTGTCCGACGATTACGACGAAGCTCTGCACGGCGATTTTTTCCGCGAGCTCTCGCACCGGGTCTGCGACGGGCTCGCCGCGTGCGGCTACGTTCATTGTCCAGGCGGGATGATGGCCATGACCGACGCGTGGCGCCAGCCACTGAGCCGCTGGAGGCATTATTTCGAGCGCTGGATCGAGCTGCCCGAGCCGGAGGCGCTGATGCTGACCGGGGTGTTCCTCGATCAGCGCTTCGTCTACGGCCGGCCCGAGCCGATCGACGCGCTGCGCGCCGAAGTGGTCGGGCGCGCCAAGGACAACAAGGCTTTTCTAGCGGCTCTCGCGGGTAACGCGCTGGTGCGCCAGCCGCCCTTGAACTGGCTCGGCCGTCTCGCGCTCATCAAGGGCGGCGAGCACGACGGCACGATCGATCTGAAGATGCACGCGACCGTGCCGATTACCGATCTCGCGCGATGTTACGCGTATGCCGCCGGCTCGCCCGCGGTGAATACCCGCGAGCGGCTGGAAGCCGCGGCGCAGAGCGGCGTCGTGACGGAAGGGCAGGCGCGGGATCTGATCGACGCGTTCGAGTTCCTCTGCGGGCTGCGCCTGCAGCATCAGGCTCGCCTCGTGTCGGAGGGGCACGATGCCGACAACTTCCTCGCCCCGGAGGAGGAGATGTCCAATTTCGAGCGCAGCCACCTGCGTGATGCGATGAAGCTCATCGGCACGATGCAGGGGGCGCTCGCGCAGGCCTACCCGGTCAACCTGATCTGAACGTGGAAAACCCGCCTTTCGGCGGGTTTTCCGGTCTCGATGGCGGGATCCGGAGATCAGCCGCGGTGCGCGATCGCCATGAACTCCTCGACCCGGCCGCGGGTCTTGGTGGCCAGGCTGACCACGATGATGGCGGCCACGGACGAGATCACGCCGTAGAGCGCCGGGTTGCCGAGAACGCGGATCCCGAAGACCTCGGGGACGCCCGAGAAGCGCGCGAAGGTAAAGGTCAGCGACACGACGAGGCCGACGACGAGACCCGCGATCACGCCTTCCTTGGTCAGGCCCTTCCACCACACCGACAGGATCAGCACCGGTGCGAAGGTGCTCGACGCGATGCCGAAGCACATCGCGACGAGGACCGCCACGTTCTGGTCCTTGAGCCAGATCGAGGCGAACAGCGCGATCGCGGTGAGCACGGCGGCACCCACCTTCGCGAACACGACCCGCTCGCGATCGGTGCTGTTGGGCCGCAGCACGCCGGAATAGACGTCGTGCGAGAGGCTGGTGCTCATCGAGATCAGGAGGCCCACCGAGGTGGAGAGCATCGCCGCCATGGCGCCGGCGGCGATCACGCCCAGAACCACCTCGCCGCCCAGCTCCATCCCGATCAGCGGGATCGCCATGTTGGTCGCGCGGCCGCGCTGGCCCGCTTCCAGCATCTCGAGCAGGGAGGGATACAGGATGGTCATCGTGGCATAGCCGACGAACAGGACCGCGATGTAGAACACCGCGAGGCCGATGATGGTCAGCTCGGCACCCTTCTTGGCGTCCCGCGCGTCCTTGACCGTGTAGAAGCGGATCAGGATGTGCGGTAGGCCGGCGACGCCCAGGAGCAGACCCAGCACGAGGCTGAACTGGCTCACGGCGTCCGCCACCGATACGCCGGGCGTCATGGCGCTCGGCAGGTCCTGGAACCCGTCGCGGATGGCTTGAATGAGGACGAGCGCGCCCCGCTCCTGCCCGTCGGCGAGCGGCTCGAGCTGCGACATCACCGTGACGGCCGAGGTCGGCGGGACCGTCTGCATGGCCTGCGTGATCATGCCGATCGGGTTGGCGTTGAAGTGCACGACGGCGGCCAGCACGAGCAGGATCAGCATCGCGGCGAGCAGGATCACGCCCTGGATCGCCTGATTGTAGGTCGTGCCCATCATGCCGCCGAGAACGACCATCAGTCCCATGATCACGGCCGCGATGACGACCGTGACATTGTATTCGAGGCCGAGCAGCAGCTGGAACGGGTGGCCGGCGCCCACGATCTGCGGCACGAGATAGAGCGTGCCGATGACGATCGTCGTGCACATGGCCAGGAACTTGAGGCTGCTGCCGCCGAAGCGGCTGACCAGCACGTCGCCGACCGTGAACTTGCCCGCGCTCTTGAGCGGACCCGCCAGGATGACGAGCACGAAGATCCAGGCTCCGAAGAAGCCGATGGCGACCCACCAGCTGTCGATTCCCGTGAGCGCGATCGCGCCCGCGACGCCGAGGAAGCTCGCGGCGCTGCAATAGTCGCCGAACATCGCCCAGCCGTTCAGGCGCGGCGAGATCTTGCCGCCGGCGACGTAGAAGTCGGTGGTGGTGCTGGTGAATTTCTTGCTCCACCAGCTGACGTAGACCACCCCCATCAGAGAGATGACCAGGATGGAGAAGGCTATGGGGTTCTCCATGATCACTCACCCTTGTCGAGGTTGAGGCACATGCGCGTGACGACGATGCCGACCGCGAAGACCAGGATGCCGGTGTAGAACGCCATAGGCAGGCCGGCGATCTCGATACGCGCGATGCTCGCGAATTCCGGCGTGGCGATCATCGCGGCGACGAAATACACCGTGCAGAAAATCACCAGGAGCGTGATGGCGGACCGCAGCTTGCCGTTCGTCTTCTTTTCGTCGTACCCGACATTGGACAAAGACGTGTAGTCGGTCCCGGGCGATTGCCCTTTGGACCCCTGGACTTTGATTTCACCGGCTGACATCGTATTTTCCTCCTCCTCACGGAGTTTTAAAACCAGGATTTTCCTGGTTATCCATGGTCGCCTCTTACACCGATCAGCATTGTAATTTGGATCTCCGAATTCAACACGTCGAAGCGGTGTTTCCAGCTGAGTCAATAGTGCCTGAATCCGAGTATTGATCAATCGTCCGTGAAACTATACCTTCGGACCCGAAGGGGTGAAGTGGAAATTCCGCCCTGCGCGTCGGCGCGGAGGGCGCCGACGGCCGGCGCGACTGTCTGCTATAGTGCCGTGTCTCGGGCCGTGAGCCGGGCGACCGACTGCACGAACCGGATCCTGGCGAAGTCACGAACGCCGGCGATCTGCACCGTCATTGCCGAGATCGTACGAGCATTGCGGAACAGGACCGATCCAGGCGAGGCTTCGTCGTCCGTTCGTCTGCGCGCCGAAAGGACAGCCGAGGGGAAACCGGCGCGACCCACGCACCCTTCGCGGCGGTGTCTTGTGGAGAAGGACCGATGGAGGAGACCGCGAGGAAGGCCGAGACGCTCCGCGCGACGCGGCCCGGGACCGCCGTCCCGCGGTTCGCGGACAGCGAGGGTGCCGGCATGGCCGAGAGGGCGCACGCACGCCTGCTCGGGGGTCTCGGCCTGCGCGTTCGGATACTCTTGTTCTTCGCGCTCATCGCAATCGGCGCCATCGCGGCGATGGTCTTCGGTGGATGGACCGCGCTCATGCGCTCGGACGCGGTGGGGCTCGGGGAGGTGCCGGGCCTGTTCGAATCGAAGGTGCAGGGCTGGCTGTTCGCGGGGTTCCTGATCCTCGTTCTCGTGGCAGGCACGTGGCACCTGTTCGACACCCACGTCGTCCGCGCCATCGAGGGACTGGCCAACGCAATCCGCACCCGCGCCCACGCGGATGTGAGCGACGACATCGGTCCCGAGCGGGAGGCCGCGCGCTATCTCGGAGACCTGGCGCTCGCCGCCACCGAAATCACCCGGTCGCTGTCGACGACCCGCTCGGCTCTGGCCGGAACGGTTGCGCGCGAGACCTCGCGGCTGTCGTCCGAGAAGGCGCTGCTCGAGACGCTCCTCGCCGATGCTCCGGTGGCCGTGCTCCTGTGCACGCCCGATTACCAGCTCGTCTTCTACAACAGCCAGGCGGTGAGCACCTTGGAAGCCCGCGCGGCGCCTGGGCTCGGCCGCAACCTCTTCGACTACCTTCGCGATGGTCCGGTTCGGCATGCCTACGAGCGGCTCGGCCGGCTCGACGACCCGGAGGCGACCTCGGATCTGATCTGCACGACCACCGCCAGCGGGCGCCTGTTGTCGGGCCGGATGCGGGTGCTGGCCCGCACCGGATCCGGCCGCCGGCCCGGCTTCGTGCTGACGCTGCGCGACGTCACCGCCGAGCATGCCACCCACACTGCGCGCGAGGCGCTCCTGGCCGAGATCTTCGACCGGCTGCGCGGCCCCGCCGCCGACCTGGAGGCCGAAGCGGGCATCCTCGAGCAGGAAGCCGGGTCGGCGCAGGCGCCCGCCTCGGCCGCGGCTCGCGTCGCGGCAATCCGGACGCTGACCCGAACCATCGCCGAGCTCGGTCGGCGCTACGACGAAGGCGGCCACCTGGATTGGCATCCGCTGACGGAGGTCCGCGCCAGCGACCTGATGGACGGCATCGGCGCCCAATTCGGTGCCTCGGGGCTGGAATTCGTCGCCGAGGCGCCGGATCTGATGCTGCGTTGCGACGGATTCGAGCTGGCGCTCTTGTTCCGCTCGCTGGGGCAGCACCTCGCGGCCGGGAGGCATGCGCGAAGCTTCACGCTGCGCCTGAGCGAGGAGGACGGTGCCGGCGCCGTCCTGGATCTCGTTTGGCGAGGCCCGCCGCTGCCGCTCGCCGCATTCGACGCGTGGCTCGGGGAAACCCTCGGCGCGGATGCGCCGGACTTGACCGCGCGCGCCGTGCTCGACGCCCATGCGACGCGGGCTCGGACCGAGAGTCTCGCGGAGGGCATCTGCGCCGTGCGCGTGCCCATTCCCACGGCCCGCCGCGAGACGCGCCGCCCGGCGCCGACCGAACGCGACGTGGTCTACGATTTCGATCTGCTCTCGAAGGAGCGCAGCGCGAGCGTGCTGGAGAGCCGGCTCCGGGACCTGGCTTACGTCGTCTTCGACACCGAGACCACGGGCCTGTCTCCCTCGACCGACGAGATCGTGCAGATCGCCGCGTTGCGCATCGTCAACGGCCGGCGGGTGCGGGGCGAGGTGCTCGAGACGCTCGTCGATCCCGGACGGCCGATCCCGCAGGTCTCGACCGACGTGCACGGCATCACCGACGACATGGTCAAGGGCGCGCCCACCATTGCGGAGGTGGGCAGGAGCTTCCACGATTTCGCCCGGGGTGCGGTCCTGGTCGCGCACAACGCGCCGTTCGACCTGGAATTCCTCCGCAGACACGAGACGAGCATGGGGGTGCGCTTCGACCATCCCGTGCTGGACACTCTGCTCCTGTCGGTAGTGGTCTATGGTCGATCGGACATGCACTCGCTCGATGCGCTCGCCGCACGGCTCGGCATAGACCTCCCGGAAGAGGCGCGGCACACGGCGATGGGCGACACGATCGCGACGGCGGATGCGTTCCTCAAGCTCCTCCCGATGCTCGAAGCGCGCGGGCTCGAAACCTTCGGCGACGTGCTCGCCGAAGTGCGCCGCCACGGGAGGCTGGCGCGCGACCGGGACGAACGCCGACACCGCTGAACCGTCCCTGATTTGCCGGAGACCGATTGCTTTGAGTAGTGCGCGGCCTCGGCCCGGCATTCAGCGTGGCGTCGTGGCGGGCCTCCGCATCGGCAGGCGGAACGCTGCGCTCGCGTCATTCGCTGCGCGTCGGCCTGTCGGCTGCAGCGGCGCGCATCCACGGCCTATGGATCGGCCATCGAGGCCGCGCTGGGCGCGGGCTCGAGCCGCACGGGAGATCACCATCAAGAAGTTCGGCAACGAGTTCATGGCCCCGCGTCAACTACACTATGCCTCGGGTCCGATCAAAAGCCGCTTAATTGCTCCTATCGTTTAATTTCGTGATCGACATGTTCGATTCATGATCACCGTTGAAATAATTCCAATATTAGATCCCCTGTAGTCGATTTTCGAGTGTTGCGATGCGATAATTACACTGGACCGCTCTGCACTCTGTTGGTGTCTACATTGAGCCAATGGTCGCCCCTGTCACCTGGCAAGTGGCGTAATACGCGCGAGTCTCGTGCGCGAATGGCCAGCTGGCCTGCGCGGCTTCGGTTCTCCGGGCCCTGGCAGCGTTTCGATGTTGTTCCTAGAGCTATACAATTTCAAGTGGAGGAATGGCCTGAGCTGAGTACAGGATCGTGGAATCTGGGAAATCGCCCTGCGGCGTTCCGCCGCGAATATCGCTCCGGGACCGACAGCTCATGCGCGCAAGCGTGGCTATCGTGCCACATGGGCTCGCAGCGAAAATGCCCATCTACGCCGCCCATCGCGACCGCAGCGTTGCTTTCTCGGAAGAGCCCAGCGCGCAGACGCCCACGGGCGCGCGATAGCCGGCCCTGCGGATCGCTCGGCAGTCATCGATCGCGCGGCCGCGCCGCGGCTCAGATCACGGCGGGCGCGACGTCGTTCATCAGGAAGCTGCGCAGGAAGAAGATCAGGAGCAGAAGGACGATCGGGGAGATGTCGATGCCGCCGAGGTTCGGCAGGATGTTGCGGATCGGCCGCAGCAGCGGCTCCGTCAGGCGGCTGAGCACGTCGTAGATCGCGCGCACGACGTCGTTGTTCGTGTTGACGACGCCGAAGGCGATCAGCCAGCTGAGGATCGCCGACCCGATGATCAGCCAGGTCACGAGGCCGAGTACGAGGTCGATCGTTTGGAAGAGCGCGATCATGAGGTGGTCCTGGCTGCGGGTCCGGCGGCCCCTCGCGGGCCGCAGCGCTTCGTTTAGCGGGCTTCGCCGCGCGAAACAATGCCGGCGGCTCCGGCGGCTGTCGAGCCCTGCCGTCCGGCCGCTCCGCGCGGGATCGGCGCCGCCCGCCAGCGCCGAGATCGGCGCCGGAACGCCGGCCGAATCGCCGCTCGGGCGCCCGCGCGGATGCCTGCGCGAATCGCGTTGACAGCGGCGACGGACGCCTCTATCAACCGCGCACCCGGACGGCGGCGCCCCCAAGCGCCGCCCGATCGTCCGGCCCGACAGGTCGGGGCTGTAGCTCAGTTGGGAGAGCGCTGCAATCGCACTGCAGAGGTCAGGGGTTCGAATCCCCTCAGCTCCACCAGTTTCTCCCCTGTCCCGTCCTGATGGATGCGTGTCGTCTCGTTCCCATGACTTGGGCGACGACCTCCGTGCCGAACGGGTCGTCGAGGGGCTGGAACGTTCCCTGCTCGAGAGCCGCGAGTGGTCCCCGATGCCGCGCCCCGATCGCGAACGTTGCGTCAATACCACGACGCCGGGATCGGGAAGACGGACGGCGCCGGCGTGGCGCGGGCGATCGCCAGGGCGAAGTCGTTGCTCCAGTCGCTGAGCGGGGCCGTGCCGGCGAGCTCGGCGCGGCCGACACCTTCCGGCACGAGGCGGCGGCGCGTGCGGGCGAACAGGTCGGTCGGATAGTCCGCGACGACGAGCGTCGGCGGGGCGTGGGCCATCGGCCCGGCGAGAAGGACGCGGTTGAGCCGCCCGTCGGCTCCGGCCACGTCCTCGTAGACGGCGATCGGCCCGCCCGTCGCCGCCGCGATCGCGGCGAGCAGGCGACGGGTCGGGCGGGTGTCGAGGGGCGGGACAACGGCGTTGACGACGAGGGCGCCCCCCGGTGCGAGGCACGCGGCCGCCGCGGCGAAGGTCTCGCGGGTGACGAGGTGCTCGGGGATCTCGAGGCCCGAGAAAACGTCGACGAAGATCGCGTCGTAGGGCTGCTCGCAGGTCTCCAGGAAACGGCGCGCGTCGGCGACCTCCAGGTCGATGTCCGGCGCGAGGTCGAACCAGCGCCGGGCGACGTCGGCCGCGGCGGGGTTGACGTCGACCGCCGTCACCGCGAAGCCGGCACGGGCGATGTCGCTCGCGATCACGCCGCCGGCGAGGCCGAGCACCAGCACGCGCCCGCCCGGCGACACGGTCTCCTCGATCAACGCCTGCGCGATCGCCGCATAGTGGAGCGGCGTGCCGGGCAGGTCGCCGCCGGCCGCGCTCTGCACCTGGTTCTCCTCCAGGTAGAGCCGCACCGCGCCCGGACGCCCGGGCTTCGTCACGTCCGCGACGATCACGGTCGCGTACGCGCTGCGCTCCGTCGCCACGCGCGTCACGGTGTAGGGGCCGAAGGTACTGCCGCGGGCGCGGCGAGGAGCGCGGCGCCCGCGAGCGCGATCGCGGCCACGGCCCCCGGAACGAGGATCGCCACGGCGCGTAGCGCGCCGAGCGCCCACGCGCCGACGAGCGCGACGGTGACGAGCGCGCCCGCCAGCACCGCCAGCGTCGCCGGCGGCGCCATGAAGGGCAGGAGGGCGAAGGCCGCGAGGAAGACGCCCGCCACCGAGCCGACGGTGCTGATGGCAAAGACCTCGCCCGCGCCGGAATCGCCCGTGCCGGTGGAGACGAGCGCGATCGCCAGCGGGCCCATGGCGCTGAGCAGCACGAGCGCCGGCGCGAGCACCGCGATCACGCCGACGAAGGCTCCCGTCAGCGCGCCCCCGACCGCGAGCTGCGGCAGCAGCATCGGCGCGAGCGCGCCGGTGAGCCCGAGCACGATCGCCGCCAGCGCAGGGATGCGGGCGAAGAGCCGCGCCGGCTCGCGCGCCGACCAGCGCGAGCCGAGATGATACCCGAGCGCCAGCGCCAGAAGCGTCACCGACAGGATCGCGGTCCAGACCACGAGCCCGCCGCCGACATAGGGGGTGAGCAGCCGCGCGGCGATCAGCTCGAGGGCGAGCGTCACCGCGCCCGTCACGAAGAGCGCGGCATGGACGACGAGGCGGACGGAGCGGGGGGAAGCGTTCGGCACGCGCCGTCCTATCGCGGCGGGCGGCGCGGGTCCAGCCGCGGCGCCCAGGCCGCAGGCGGCTCGGAGCGGCGTAGGCCGCCATCTCTGGCATGGTTTCTGAAGCATGAACGGGGCGAGACGCTTTCGAGCGACCCGCCGTCCCGGATCGGGACACGTCGAGCCAGCCAGGAGAATCAGCGTCATGTTCGCGTCCGCGTCCAACCCCGGCCTCTCGTCCCGCGGCGGCACCCGCCGCAAGCCCGAGATGTCTGCGATCCCCCGCAGCGACGTCGGCGGCTACGGCATCGAGCTGCGCGGCGCGCTGGATCTCGACGCCATCGCCGCTCCCTGGGCGGCGCTCGCCCGCCGGGCGCTGGTCGCGAGCCCCTTCTGCGAGCACGCCCTGCTGGCGGCAGCGGCGCGGCACCTGCCGGAGGGCCGGCATCTCCAGACGCTCCTCGTCTGGAGCGGCGAGACCCTCGTCGGCGTCGCGCCCGCGATGCCGGCGCGCAGCGGTCTGGGTGCGCGGCGGCTCGTGCCCTGGCGGGTCGATCTCCTGCCCGCGGCGACGCCGCTCCTCGACGTGGAAGCCGCCGGGCCGGTGCTCGAGGCGATGCTGCGCTTCGCGCGCGGCCGCGGAACGCCCCTCGTCCTCGCGGACGTGCCGCTCGGCTCGGCGCTCGCCCACCTCATGCGCGGCGCCGGGCTCTCCGCGATTCCCGTTGCGCCGCTGCGGGAGGCGGCGGAGGACGTCGCCGCTTCGGCCGCGCCGACGGACGACCTCGCCTTCGCCACAGCGCGCACCCCGGTCGAGATCCGCGACGCGGTGGAGGTCTTCCTCGCGCTCGACGCCGAGACCGCGGCCGCGCGCCGGCGCCCGGCCCTCGTCCAGGACCCGGGGCAGGCCAACCTCGTGCGCACCGCGACCCGGCGCGCCGCCCGCGAGCGCACGTGCCGGGTGGCGATCGCCCGGCGCGACGGCGCGCCGGTCGCGGCGGCGATCCTCGTGCGCGATTACGCCTGGCTGACCGCCGCGTCGGCCGCCGAGGCGCCGGCGCTCGCGGCGCTGCTGGCGCGGCGCCGTCTCGCGCCCGCGCCCGCGCGCAACGAATGGTTCCTCGCCCCGAGCGCCGTCGGCCGCCCCGGCCTGCCGGCGCGCGGCCTCGTCGCCGCCGCCCGCCGGCTGATCGGGCCGCAGCCGCGGGCGACGTGAGGGGGCCGGCAAGAAGAGGGCCTCCCGCGAGGGGAGGCCCTGGACCCGTATCGATCAGGCAAGCTCAGCTCACGCGGCCGTCTTCGGCCTCATCCGCCCGTAGAACGTCTCGCCCGCGTCGGCCATCTGCCGCAGCAGAGCGGGTACAGCGAAGCGGGCGCCGTGGACATTGGCGAGGCGGTCCGCCGTCTCGACGAAGGCCTTCGCGCCCATGAAGTCGATGTAGGACAGGGCGCCCCCGGTGAACGGCGCGAAGCCGAAGCCGAGGATCGAGCCGACGTCGGCCTCGCGGGGGTCGACGATCACGCCTTCCTCCACGGTGCGGGCCGCCTCCAGCGCCTGGGCGACGAGGAGGCGCTCCTGCAGCTCGGCGAAGTCGATCGTCTCGCCCTCGCGCGGGGCCTTCGCCATGGCGGCGAGTCCAGGCCAGAGCCGCTTCTTGCCGCCCTCGGGGTAGTCGTAGAAGCCCTGTCGGTTCTTGCGCCCGAGCCGGCCCTCGCCCTCGACCATGGCGACGAGGAGCGCCTTCTGGTCGGCGTCGACAGCGCCGGCGCCGAGCTGCGCCTCCGTGGCCTTGACGATCTTCAGCGCGAGATCGAGCGCCACCTCGTCGTTGAGCGACAGCGGCCCGACCGGCATGCCGGCTGCCTTGCCGGCGTTCTCGATCATCGCCGGCGGCACGCCCTCGACGAGCATCTTGTGCCCTTCGAGGATGTAGGCGCCCACGCAGCGGTTGGCGAAGAAGCCGCGGGCGTCGTTGACGACGATGGGCGTCTTCTTGATGGCGCGCACGAAGTCGAGGGCGACCGCGAGCGCCTCGTCGCCGGTCTTCTCGCCCAGGATGATCTCGACGAGCATCATCTTCTCGACCGGCGAGAAGAAGTGGATGCCGACGAACCGCTCCGGCCGCGCGGAGGCCTTCGCCAGCCCCGAGATCGGCAGCGTCGAGGTGTTGGAGCCGAAGACCGCGGTGTCGCCGACGGCGGCCTCGACCTTGGCGATCACCTCGGCCTTGACCTTCGGGTCCTCGAACACGGCCTCGACGACGAGATCGCAGCCGGACAGCGCCGCGTAGTCATCGGACGCGGTGATGCGCGCGAGCAGCGCGTCGCGGTCGGCGGTCTTGGCGCGGCCCTTCATGACCTGGTCGGTCATCAGCTTGTGCGAGTAGGCCTTGCCCTTCTCCGCGCTCTCCATGTCGCGGTCGACGAGCACCACCTCGAACCCGGCGTTCGCCGCGACGTAGGCGACGCCCGCGCCCATGAAGCCCGCGCCGACGACGCCGATCGTCTTCAACGACGTCTCGCCCACCGAGGCCGGGCGGCGCGCACCCTTGTTGAGCTCGCCCATGGAGACGAAGAGCGTGCGGATCATCGCCGCCGCCTCCTTAGAGCGCAGGATGTGGGCGAACCAGCGGGACTCGACCTTGAGCGCGAGGTCCATCGGCAGCTGCAGGCCCTCGTAGACCGACTGCAGGATGGCCTTGGCGGCGGGGTAGTTGTCGTTCGTCTCGCGGCGGTAGATGGCGTTCGCCGCGGGCCAGATCTGCATGCCGGCGGGCGAGTAGACCTTGTTGGAAGGCAGCTTGAAGCCCTTCTGGTCCCACGGCGCCACCGCCGAGCCGCCGTCGCGGATGAAGGCCTTGGCCGTGTCGATCAGCTGCTCGTGCGGCACGACCTGGTGGACGAGGCCCATGTTGCGGGCCATGAGGCCCTTGATCTGCTGTCCCTTGAACAGCATCTGCAGCGCGTCGCCGGTCTGCATCAGCCGCGCCACGCGCTGGGTGCCGCCGGCGCCGGGGAAGAGCCCGACCTTGATCTCGGGAAGCCCGACCTTCGTGCGGTCGTGATCGCACACGATGCGCTGGTGGCAGGCCAGCGCCAGCTCGAACGCGCCGCCGAGGCAGGTGCCGTGGATCGCCGCGACGAAGGGCTTGCCGCAGGTCTCGAGCCGGCGGTAGAGCAGCGACAGACGGCGGGATTCCTCGAAGAAGACGCGCATCGCCTCCTCCTCGCCCTTCTCGCGGGCCAACTCGCCGTGCATCGCGCGCAGGCCCTGGAGCATGCCGAGATCGGCGCCACCGGAGAAGTCCTTCTTGCCCGAGGCGATCACGCAGCCCTTGATGGCGTCGGTTGCGGCCACGTGCTCGATCACGCGGGCGAGCTCGTCCATCACGGCGAGCGTGATGACGTTCATCGAGCGCTCGGGCATGTCCCAGGTGAGCAGCGCGATGCCGTCGGCGTCGGTCTCGAAGCGGAAGTTGGTGAGGTCCATGACGATCTCCTCGGGTCTCCCCTCTCCCGTTCGGGAGAGGGGCCGGGGGTGAGGGATCTCCCTCGGAGAGAAGGTCTCCGGGTCGAGGGCCGGCGCCGACGAAATCGGCCGCGGCGGTCCCTCACCCCTGCCCCTCTCCCAAACGGGAGAGGGGTTCTTACACGCGCTCGATGATGGCGGCGGTGCCCATGCCGGCGGCGACGCACAGGGTCACGAGCGCCGTCTGCTTGCCCTGGCGCTCGAGCTCGTCGAGCACGGTGCCGAGCACCATGGCGCCGGTCGCGCCGAGCGGGTGGCCCATGGCGATGGCGCCGCCGTTGACGTTGACCACGGCCGGATCGAGGTCGAAGGCCTGGATGTAGCGCAGCACCACCGACGAGAACGCCTCGTTGATCTCGAACAGGTCGATGTCGGCCTTGGTCATGCCGGCCTTCTTCAGCACGAGCTCGGTCACGTCGACCGGCCCCGTCAGCATCAGCGCGAGGTCCGAGCCGATCGAGGCGAAAGCCTTGATGCGCGCACGCGGCGTGAGGCTCGCCATCTCGCCGGCCTTCCTCGAGCCGACGAGCACGGCGGCCGCGCCGTCGACGATGCCCGACGAGTTGCCGGCGTGGTGGACGTGGCGCACCGCCTCGACGTCGGGATGGGCGGCGATCGCCACGGCGTCGAAGCCCGCCATGTCGCCCATCTGCTCGAACGCCGCCTTCAGCCCGCCCAGCGACTGCATGTCGGTGGAGGGCCGCATGTGCTCGTCCTTCGCCAGGATGGTGAGGCCGTTCACGTCCTTCACCGGCACGACGGACTTTGCGAAGCGGCCCTCGTCCCAGGCCCGCGCCGCGCGCTTCTGGCTCTCCACCGCGAAGGCGTCGACGTCGTCGCGGGTGAAGCCGTACTTGGTGGCGATCAGGTCGGCCGAGATGCCCTGGGGCAGGAAATGCGCGTCGATGGCGAGCTTCGGGTCCACCGGCCAGGCGCCGCCGGAGGCGCCCATGCCGATGCGCGACATCGATTCGACGCCGCCGCCGATCGCCATCTCCTTCATGCCGCTCATCACCTGGGCGGCGGCGAGGTTCACGGCGTCGAGGCCCGAGGCGCAGAAGCGGTTGATCTGGACGCCCGGCACCTCCTTGCCGAAGCCGGCCTTGAGCGCGGCGGCGCGGGCGATGTCGCCGCCGGCCTCGCCGACAGGATCGACGCAGCCGAGCACCACGTCCTCGATCAACACCGGCGGCAGGTGGTTGCGATCGCGGATCGCCTGGAGCGTGGTGACGGCGAGATCGATCGCCGGCACCTCGTGCAGCGACCCGTCCGGCTTGCCGCGCCCGCGGGGCGTGCGGACGTGATCGTAGATGTAGGCCTCGGTCATCGTTGCCTCCCTATGAAGTTCGTATTTTGCGCGTCGCCGCTCGCTCAGAACGCCTCGGCAGGCAGCGCCATGGTCGTGTCCGAGCCGGCCGAGATGCGCGCCACCTGGGCGGCGGTCTCTGGCATCAGGCGCTCCATGTAGAAGCGGCCGACGACGAGCTTCTCGGCCATCATGCGCTCCATGCCGGGCTCGCCTTCACGCGCGAGCGCCGCCTTGGCCATCAGGCCCCACATGTACCCCATGGCCACGAGGCCGAAGAGGTGCATGTAGTCGGTGGCGCCGGCACCCGCGTTGTCGGGCTTGGCCATGGCGTTGTTCATGAACCACATGGTCGCCTGCTGCAGGTGCCCGAGGCCCTCCGCGAGCGGCCCGACATAGGGCTGCATGCGCTCGTCGCCCTGGTTCTCCTGGCAGAAGCCCTGGACCTCGCCGAAGAACGCCATCACCGCGCGGCCGCCGTCCTTGCCGAGCTTGCGGCCCACGAGGTCCATCGCCTGGATGCCGTTGGCGCCCTCGTAGATCATGGTGATGCGGGCGTCGCGCACGAACTGCGACATGCCCCATTCCTCGACGTAGCCGTGCCCGCCGAACATCTGCTGGGCCTTCACCGCGTTGTCGAAGCCGAGATCGGTGAACACGCCCTTCACGACGGGCGTCATCAGGCCGAGGAAGTCGAGCGCCTTCTGGCGGGCGGCGGCGTCGGACGCGCGGTGGGCGATGTCGCTCTCGAGCGCGGTGCGCAGGATCAGCGCGCGCGCCGCCTCGTTGATCGCCCGGATCGTCATCAGCGTGCGCCGCACGTCCGGATGCACGATGATCGGGTCGGCCGGGCCGTCGGGGTTCTTCGGGCCGGTGAGCGAGCGGCCCTGGAGCCGGTCCTTCGCGTAGGCCACCGCGTTCTGGTAGGCGACCTCGGCGACGGCGAGGCCCTGGACGCCGACCGCGAGGCGCGCCTCGTTCATCATCACGAACATCGCGGCGAGCCCGCGATTCTCCTCGCCGACGAGCCAGCCCGTGGCGCCGTCGTAGTTC
Source organism: Salinarimonas sp. (assembly GCA_051117315.1). Classification (GTDB taxonomy): domain Bacteria; phylum Pseudomonadota; class Alphaproteobacteria; order Rhizobiales; family Beijerinckiaceae; genus Salinarimonas. The sequence goes on from JBNPEA010000073.1 coordinate 35,011, forward strand.
ATCACGCAGGTGGAATTGGCGTGGATGCCCATCTTGTGCTCGATCGAGCCGCAGGAGACGCCGTTGCGCGCGCCGAGCGAGCCGTCGTCGTTCACGAGAACCTTCGGCACGACGAAGAGCGAGATGCCCTTCGTGCCCGCCGGCGCGCCCTCGATGCGGGCGAGCACCAGGTGGACGATGTTCTCGGTGAGGTCGTGCTCGCCCGAGGAGATGAAGATCTTCGTGCCGGTGAGCGCGTAGGATCCGTCGCCGTTCGGCACGGCCTTGGTCTTGATCAGGCCGAGATCGGTGCCGCAATGCGGCTCGGTCAGGTTCATCGTGCCCGACCAGACGCCCTCGATCATCCTGGGCAGATAGGTGGCCTTCTGCTCGGGCGAGCCGTGCTCGATCAGCGCCGCGACCGCGCCCATGGTCAGCCCGGGATACATGGCGAGCGCGAGGTTGGCCGAGGAGGTGAACTCCTGCATCACGGTGTTGAGCGTCATCGGCAGGCCCTGGCCGCCGAACTCCTCCGGCGCCGAGAGGCCGAGCCAGCCGCCCTGGACGTAGGCCTCGTAGGCCTGCTTGAACGCCTCGGGCGTCGTGACGCTGCCGTCCGGATGGCGGGTGCAGCCGGCCCGGTCGCCGGCGAGGTTGGTCGGCGCCCACGACGTCTCGGTGAGCTTCGCGCCCTCCTCGAGGATCGCCGCCACGGTATCGGGCGTCGCGTCGGCGAAGCCCGGCAGGTCCGCATGGCTCGCGAGCTTCAGGACGTCGTTGAGGATGAAGGACGTGTCCGCGACTGGGGCCTTGTAGACCGGCATGGGGCTCTCTCCTCGCATCGGGCGAACGCACGTTCGGACGGGTGCGTGCCGTGGATAGTTCACATATAAACTATCTCGATGCGGAAGGCTAGGGGGGACGCGTGCCGATCGCGCTTCGGCGCGTGCCGAAACGGCCGACGTCGCACCGGGGCGCCCCGCCCCTGGCTCGCTGCGCGAGCCGTTCCCGCCCCGAGGGGCGGGACGTCACCCCACCTTCTTCAGCCAGGCGCTGGGCCAGCCCGTGATCGGGCGGTCGAGGTCGCTCTCGTTGAAGCGCCAGGCGGGCGAGGCGAGGGTGAAGTCCGGGCGGGCGGCGGCGAACGCCTCCGCCGCGGCGGCAGGGTTGTCGTCGACCCATTCCGGCTTGCCGCGCGGCGCGTCGGCGACGTCGCGCATGATGCCGTCGGTGGCGACGATGAAGCTGTCCGGCGTCACCAGCGGGGCGTAGGCTTCGAGCTCGCGGGCGACGTGGGCCCTGGTGTGGTTCGAATCGAGGATCACCATCACGCGCTCGCCCGGGCGGATCAGCGCGCGCACCGCGTCCACGATCTCGGGCGCGGCCGAATCACCCTCGACCAGGGCGATCATCGGCGCGAGCGGGTGAGCCTCGATGGCCGTGCGGTTGTGCGGACGGATCTCGATGTCGACGCCGACGACCAGCCGCCCGAAGCCCATCGCCTTCATCAGCCCCGCCGAGAACACGAGCGAGCCGCCGTGCGCGACGCCGGTCTCGACGATCACGTCGGGCTTGAGGGTGCAGATCGCCTCCTGCATCCGCACCATGTCCTCCGGATGCTGGATGATCGGCCGGTCGAGCCAGGTGAAGGTGTAGGGGTACTTGGCGTTCCAGCTCGTGCGCAGCCATACGTCGGAGATCAGCTCGAAGGCTTCCTTGCCCCACAGGTCGAGGGTGCGCGCCGCGCCGTCCTCCTCGACGGCGAGGGTGCGGGCGTCGGTGTCGATGGTGATCCTCATGAGCGGGCCTCCTCGGGCCTGGCCTCGTCGGGCTTCGTCTGTGCGCGCAGGGCCGCGAGCGTACGCGCGAGCCCCTCCTCCAGCGGGACGGCGGGGTGAAACCCCACCTCCCGCGACAACCGCTCCACGGCGGCGACCAGGCTGTCGGGATCGTGCGGCGGCCGCGGCCGGGCGCCGAGGTCGATCCGGCCGGCGCCGCCGGCGAGGGCGGCGATCCGCGCGGCGAGATCGCGCAGCCGCACGGCCTCCCCGGAGCCGACGTTGACGGGACCCGCCGCCTCGCTCTCGAGCAGCGCCGCCACGGCGTGCGCGGCGTCGTCGACATACAGGAAGTCGCGCTCCTGCACGCCCTCGGTCATGGCGACCCGTTCGCCGGCGACGAGCGCGCGGGCGAGCGCGCCGACGAGCTTGCCCGGCGGCTCGCCCGGGCCGTAGGGCGTGAACAGCCGCGCCCAGGCGCAGGAGAAGCCATGCGTCGCCGCCGCCGCCCGGCCGGCCTGGTGGAGGGCGGCCTTGGCGGCGCCGTAGGGCGTCGCGGGGCGGATCGGTGTCGTCGCCTCGTCGAGGCGCCCGGCGCCGGCCTCGTACTCGGCGCAGGTGCCGAGCCCCACCGCCCGACGCCCGCCGGCGGCGCCGAAGGCGTCGAGCAGGGCGACGCCGGCCTCGAGGAAGGCGAGGTTCGCCGGGTCGGTCCAGAAGCGGCCGGGCGTCGTCGTCCAGGCGCAATGGACGAGGGCGTCCGGGTGCGTGCGGGCGATCAGCGCGCGGCAGGCGGCGGCGTCGGTCAGGTCGGCGTGCTCGAAGGCCGCAACGCCTGCGACCGCCGGCGGCTCGGCCCGCGAGGACGTCCCGACCACCCGCCAGCCGGACCGCGCCAGGCGCGCGGCGAGGGGACGGCCGATGAAGCCCGTCGCGCCGGTGAGGAGGAGGGTGCCGCGGCCGCTCACGGCGCGAGGTCCTTCGCGTCCAGGAGCGGCCACGCCGCATCGCGCTCGGACAGGATGGGCTCCGTCACCGGCCAGTCGATGGCCAGCAGCGGGTCGTCCCAGCGCAGCCCCGTGGCGGCCTCGGCCACGTAGGGCGTCGTCATCTGGTAGAGGACCTCGGTCTCGTCGACGAGGGTGACGAAGCCGTGGGCGACGCCCTTGGGCACGTAGAGCGCCCGGCGCGAGGCCGCGTCGAGGCGCAGCGCGTGCCAGCGCCCGCGCGTCGGCGAGCCCTCCCGCACATCCACGATCACGTCGTGGATCGCGCCCATGGTGACGCGGATCAGCTTGTCCTCGCCGTTCGGGTCGCGCTGGTAGTGCAGGCCCCGCAGCGTCCCGGCGCGGGCGTTGAAGGAGACGCTCGCCTGCACGAAGTCCGCGCTCAGCCCGTGCGCGGCGAAGGCGTCGCGGTCGACGGTGCGCGCGAAGAAGCCCCGCACGTCCGCGATCGGCTCGGGCGTCATCACGAAGGCTCCGGGAAGCGGCGTCTCCTCGATGCGCATCAGACGATCCGCACCTCCGGCACCGGGATCACGAAGCGCCCGCCCGCCGCCCGGTAGGCGGCCTGCTGGGCGAGGATCTCCTCGGCGAAGTTCCAGGTCAGCAGCAGCGTGTAGTCGGGCATCGCCTCGAGCAGCCGCTCCGGCGGCACGATCGGCAGCTTCGTGCCCGGCCCGTGCAGGCCCAGCTTCGCCGGTGCACGATCCGCGATGAAGTCGATCACGTCTCGGCCGAGACCGGCATAGTTCAGGAGCGTCGCGCCCTTGGCGGATGCGCCGTAGGCGGCGATGCGGGCGCCGCCCGCCTTCAGGTCGCGTAGCACGCGGGAGAGCGTGGCGGTCAGTCGTTCCACGCGCGCGGCGAAGTCGGCGTAGTAGGGCTCGCGCGTCATGCCGAGCCGCCGCTCCTCGTCCAGGAGCGCCTGCGCCGCCGCGCTCGGCGCCGTGCCCGCGTGGGCCGCGAAGGCGCGCAGCGTGCCACCGTGGAAGGGCGTCGTCTCGACGTCGGCGAGCACCAGCTCGTGGCGGGCGAACAGCGCCGCGAGCGCGCTCCCGGAGAAGTAGCACAGATGCTCGTGGTAGATCGTGTCGAACTCGCACTTCTCGATGAAGTCCCGGGCGTAGGGCACCTCGATCACGCAGGTGCCGCCGGGCTTCAGGAGCCGCTTCATGCCGGCGACGACGCCGTTCAGGTCCGGCACGTGGGCGAGCACGTTGTTGGCGTGGATCACGTCCGCCGCGATGCCCTCCGCCGCGAGGCTCTCGGCGAGATCGCGCCCGAAGAAGGCGATGCGGGTCGGCACGCCCGCGTCGATCGCCGCCTGGGCGACGTTCGCCGCCGGGTCGATGCCGAGCACCGGCACGCCGAGCGCCTGGTAGCCGCGCAGCAGGTAGCCGTCGTTGCTCGCGACCTCGAGCACCTGCGAGCCCGGCCCGAGCCCGCGCTCGGCGACGAGCCGTGCCGCCAGCGCGTGGGCGGCGGCGGTGAAGCTGTCCGAGACAGAGGAGAAGTACGGGTAGGTCGAGAACATCAGGTCCGGTCGCACGGAGACCGTGAGCTGGAGGAGCGTGCACTCCCGGCAGAAGACCAGCTCCAACGGATAGCGCGGCTCGGGCTCCTCGAGCCGGTCCGGCGGGACGAGGGCGTTGGCGAGCGGCGTCTCGCCGAGCGCCAGCACCGGCGCCAGATGCGTCCCGCCGCAGGAGCGGCAGCCCGCGATGCGGGTCATGGCCGGCGCGTCGCTCATCGGGCGAGCCTCTCGCGGTACCAGGCGATGGTGCGGTCGAGCCCCTCCTCGAGCCCGTAGCGGGGGAGCCACCCGAGCTCGGCGCGGGCGCGCGAGGCGTCGAGATACTGCTCGGCGATCTCGTGTGTCGCCTCGCCGAGCACGATCGGCTCCAGCTCGTTGCCCATCCGCGTGCGGATCAGGTCGACGAGCGCGCGGGCGGACAGCGGGATCTCGGTGGAGAAGTTGAAGGCGCGCCCCGCGAGCGCCCGGTTCCCGGCGAGGCGCTCGGTCAGCGTCATGTAGGCCTCGACCGCGTCGCCGACGTAGATGTAGTCGCGCACCAGCGTGCCGTCGGAGCGGATCACCGGGCGCTCGCCGGCGAGGAGCGAGCGGATCGTCCCGGGCACGATCCGGCTCCAGTTGAGGTCCCCCCCGCCGAAGAAGTTGCCGCAGCGGGTGATGGCGACGGGCGTGCCGTACGTCGCCGCGTAGGATTGCGCGATCAGGTCCGCGCAGGACTTCGACGCGTCGTAGGGGTAGAGCCCGGCGAGCGGCGTCTCCTCCGTGTAGGGCAGCACCGCGGCCTGGCCGTAGGCCTTGTCGGAGGAGGCGACGACGATCTCGCTCACCTTCGGCGAGCGCCGCGCCGCCTCGAGCAGGCGCCAGGTGCCGGCGACGTTGGTCTCGAAGGTGGAGACCGGGTTGCGGTTGGCGATCGGCACGATGGTCTGGGCGGCGAGGTGGATCACGCTCGCGATCTCGTGCTCGCCGAGGATGCGCTCCATCGCCGGCTGGTCGCAGACGTCGCCCCGCACGACGGTGACGGCCCGCGCCCAGTCCTCGGACAGGAGCGGGCTCTGCGGAACCCAGTCGCGCACCAGCGCCACGACGTCGCAGCCGAGCGCGACGAGCTCGGCCGTCAGGTGCGAGCCGACGAGCCCGGAGGCGCCGGTGACGAGGACGCGCCGGTCGCGCCAGAAGCGCGCGCGCGGGCTCATTCCCAGATCCGCCACGGCGCCGCTCCGCTCTCCCACATGTCGTTCAGGGTCCGCCGGTCGCGCAGCGTGTCCATGCACTGCCAATAGCCTTCGTGGCGATAGGCCATCAGTGCGCGCTCGCGCGAGAGCGGTTCGAGCACGTCGCCCTCCAGCGCCGCGTCGTCGCCGGGGATGCGCGCGAGGATCTCGGGCTCGAGGACCATGAAGCCGCCGTTGATCCAGCCCTCGCCGATCTGCGGCTTCTCGATGAACTCGCGGATCTCGCCGTCCTCCCCGAAATCGAGGCCGCCGAAGCGCGCCGGCGGGCGCACCGCCGTGATCGTGCCGAGGCGGCCGTGGGAGCGGTGGAAGGCGAGCAGCGCGGCGAGGTCGATGTTCGAGACGCCGTCGCCGTAGGTCAGAATGAAGGGCTCGTCGCCGATGAAGGGTGCGAGCCGCTTCAGGCGCCCGGCCGTGAGCGTCTCGAGCCCGGTTTCCATCAGGTGCACGCGCCAGGTCTCCGGACGCCCGGCGTGAGGCTTCAGGCCGCCGCCGGCGAGGTCGATCGTCAGCGAGCCGCGCAGCCGGTCGTAGTCGTAGAAGAAGCGCTTGATCGCCTCGCCCTTGTAGCCGAGCGCGACGACGAACTCGTCGAACCCCTGAGCGGCGTAGATCTTCATGATGTGCCACAGGATCGGCATGCCACCGATCTCGACCATCGGCTTGGGGACGTTGACCGTCTCCTCCGAGAGGCGCGTGCCGAGCCCGCCGGCGAGTATGACGACCTTCACGACGGACCTCCCGGTCGCTGCGCGCGCCGCGGCGGCGGCCGAATCGCATGCGTTCCGGCAACACGATAGCCAATCCGAAGGACGCGACCAAACGGCTCGCGCGGGAGCGGGCGTCCGAGCCTTCGTGCCGATAGGGCATTCTCGGGTAACGTATGTAAGTAGATCGATTTAGTTCCATCAAGAGATCCCAGATCAGAACAAACTTTCGCCACATCACGAATAACATTCGTGTAGCTTGGCAATAAGCTCTGTCGATCTGATGCATGAAAGCAACAGCATCTTCGCCGAAATATGCGTTAGGGTGGAGGCTCATCCAAAGAGGTGCACTCATGACAAGAACCATCCTTCTCGCGAGCGTGGCGTCCTTCGCGCTCGCCGGCGGGGCTCTCGCAGCGGATCTCCCCTCGCGCGTCGAGGCTCCGGCCCCGGTCTTCGTGGCGCAGCCCGTCTTCTCCTGGACCGGCTTCTACGCCGGCGTGAACGCCGGCGTCGGCTTCAACGCGGGCGACGATCGCGACAGCACGGTCGTCGTCGGGCCGAACGGCACCGCCGTTCCCGCGGGCACCGTGATCCGCTACGGGGACAACAGCGAAGACGCATCGTTCACCGGCGGCGGCTTCCTGGGGTACAACTATCAGTTCGTGAACAGGTTCGTTCTGGGCGCGGAGGCGGATATCCAGTTCGTCGGGCTCGGCGACGACGATGCCGCGGCCCCGATCTCCGTCACGCCGGCGACCGCAGGCTTCCAGCCGCTGCGTCGCGGCATCTCCGGCGTCGACTGGTTCGGGACGGTGCGCCTCCGCGCGGGCTACGCCTTCGACCGGACGCTGCTCTACGCCACCGGCGGCCTCGCCTATGGTGGCGGCGATGCGGCACGCTTCGAGACGGCGACCGGCGATCGCGTCCTCTTCGAGGACGACGACGTGGGCTTCGGCTGGACGTTGGGCGCGGGCGTGGATTATGCCTTCACCGACAACCTGATCCTGGGCCTCGAGGGCCTCTACGTGAATCTCGACCGGGATATCGACGCCAACGGCACGGCCGGCTTCATCGGCGCCGCCGCGGTCCCGGCGTCGAGCGAGTCGAACGACGACAACGTCGAGTTCGGCGTCGTGCGCGCGCGCCTCAGCTACAAGTTCTGAGGTCCCGCGCACAGGCGCGATCGATCCGAGAGCCGGCCCCGCGGGGCCGGCTCTTTTCTTTTTTCGCGGCGCCGTCGAACCGGAGGCCGGGGTCTTCCGACGAAGGAGGCGAGCGGGCGTGCTGCCCGCACGACCTCCAGGAAGGAAGACCTCATGCGCCGTCTCCCCACTCGCCCCGTCATGCTGCGGACCGCCGCCACGTTCGCCGCCGGCCTCGGTGCCCTCGTCGCGCTCGCCGGTGCGGCCGACGCTCAGATGCTCCGCCACGACTGCTTCACCCGCGTCGCCCCGGTTTGCAATCAGATCCGCGATGTCGACGCCGCGCATCGCTGCGTCATTCACGAGACCAACTCCTGCGAGGCGAAGCTCGTCGAGCAGGACGGCGGCCCGCGCGGTGAGCCGCCGCGGCACGCCCTGACCTATCTCGACACCACCTACGGCGGCGAAGACCCCGGCGGCCGGGAAGAGCCGAACGGCGGTTCCGGCACGCCGGCCGACGGCGGCACCCCGGCGAACGATCCCGGCACCCCGGCGAACGATCCCGGCACCCCCGCTGGCGATCCCGGCTCGCCCGCGGGCGCCGACGGCCAGTCCGGCCGCCGCTGACCGTCCAACACCGATCCGCTGCACACGCCCGGTCGCCATCGGCGGCCGGGCGTCGCGTGCGTCGATCAGAAGCGCACGCCGAGACGCCCCGACACGGTCACGACCGAGTAGTCCGGCCGCGCCAGGCCCGAGACGTCGACCTCGAGCGAGAGGGAGACCGCCTGTGTCGGCGCCGCGCGCATCCCCGCCCGCAGCGAAACGTCGCCCTCCGGCAGATCGTCGGTGGGGGGCGTCGGTGTCGGGCTCTGGACCCGCGAGACGTCCCACGTCGCCGCAACCGCGGCGAAGGGCGTGACCGTCGCGCCGGACGCCGTGGCGAAGGTGCGCGAGACCTCGGCACCGCCCCGCAGCGTGGTGGTCTCGATCGTGAGCCCCGGGGAGAGCGTGCCGAGGCTGTCGACATAGGCGCCCTGCCGGTCGGAGACCCAGACCACGCCGAGCGTGGGGGCGACCTGCCAGAGGCCGGCGTTCAGGTAGGCGGTGAGGTTCGCGGCCGCGGCCCAACGCTCGGTGTCGAAGCTGCCGCGCGCGAAGGCGTTGCCGACATCGCTCTCGCCGGCCTGCCAGAAGGCGGAGGCGTCCGCGACAAGAACGTCCGTGAGCGCGGCACCGGCGTAGAGCCCCGCGCCGCCCATCCGCGACTCGAGGAAGCCCGGGCCGGCGGTGTCGAAGTCGGAGGTCTCGTAGAGGCCGAGCACGCCGATCACGGCGCGCTCGCCGACCCGGCGGTCGACGCCGGCCGTCACCCCGACCTGCAGGCCGTCGTAGCCGAAGGTGGGATGGGAGCGCTCGGCCCAGGTGGCGCGGGGCGCGACCCAGGCGTTCCACGACGGGATCGCCGGTGTCGCGAGCGAGGCCCAGGCGGCCGGCGGGAGGCCGCCGACGTCCGGGGCGGCCGCGAGCGGCTCCGGCGAGCTCAAGCCGGGGCCGAGCCTGTCGCCGACGATGTCGGGAATGCGGATGCCGAGGAGATCGACGCTGCCGACCTGACCGGCCCGGAGCAGGGACGCGGTCCGGCCGCCGGTGAGGATCGGCACGGGCGCCGGCGCCTGCTGCCCACCGGCGGTCTGGCCGCCACCGCCGGTCTGGCCGCCACCACCGGTCTGGCCGCCGCCACCGCCCTGTCCGCCGCCACCGCCCTGTCCGCCGCCCTGGCCCTGGGCGAGCGCCGCCGACGAGGCGAGGACGAGCCATGCTGCGAGGGCGATCGATCGGCGAATCATCGCGGCCATCCCGGCATCGTGCGAAGTCGTGAGCCTAGCCGCGGTCGGCGCCGGCGCGAAGCGCGCAGGCGGGTCGTGAACGGGAAATGGCCCCGCCGTTGCGGCGGGGCCACAGCACGACCGCGACGGGATGGTCAGTCGGGATCCCCGGGGTTGACGAGCTTGCCGCCGTCGAAGGCGCGGGCCGACGGTCCGCCGCCGGAGCCGCGGGCGTAGGCGTCCGGATTCGGGTTGCCGAGGACCGACATCGGGTCGAGCCGCAGCCGCGGGCCCGCACCGGTCGGGTCGACCTCCCGCAGGGGCAGGACGCGGGTCCCGGCGCCGGCGAGGGCCTCTGCGGCCCCGAGCGGCGCCGAGCAGCCGAAGCCGGAGGGCGGGCACCAGCCGCCGCCGCCCTGCTCCTCGCCGGTGAGGAGCCGGTCGAAGGGCGGGATGGTCTCGTCGCGGATCACCTCGCCGCGGGCGTTGCGGTCTCGCACGTAGCGCGTGCCGTCGGGAAAGCGGGTGGTCTCCCGCATCGCGCCACCGCGGCTCTGGATCTGGACGAAGTCGTAGACCATGTCGCCGGCGCCGTCGGTGCGGACCGTCTGCAGCATCGCGCCGTCGCCGTCGACCGTCGCCTTCGTCACGTCGACGGCACCGCCCTCGTACACCGTCTTGGTCACGACCGTATCGCCCTCCGTGCGCTGCGTGCGCGACACCACGTCCGAGCCGCCGTCCTGCGCGGCGAAGCCGTCGGTGGGCAGGCGGGTCGGGTCGGGGCGCAGGCCGGGCGGCTCGGAGCCCTCCCGGCGGTTCGACGGCAGGCCGAGATCGGTGACGAGGCCGAGCGCGTCGATGCCCGTGTCGCGTCCGCGCATGGCGTCCCAGCGCCGTGCCGCCGCGCGCTCCGCCGCGCTCGGGCCGTCCGGCCCGCTGTCGCGGGCGAGCGGGTCGCCGAAGCCCCCGAGATCCGCGGCCTCCACCGCCACCGGGGCGACGAGCGCCGCCTCCGCCGCCTCGCGGGCCTCGGCCATGTGCCGCGCCTGCGCCGCCTCGGCGAGCGCGCGATCGAGATCGGCCGGACGCGCCGGCGGCGCGACGGCAACGAGGTGCGGCCGCGACGGCGGTAGGGGCGCGGCGGCGAGGTCGTGCGCGGCGGACGCGCGGGCCGGGCGGCGATGCTCGGCGACGGATGCGGCGCGGGGGAGCCGCGCCCGGGTCGTCGCGGTCTGCCGCGCTGCCTCCCGCGCCGTCTGCGGGGCGTCCTCCCGCTCTGCGCTGGCCGAGGCGGCCGGGGCGCGCAGGCGCTCGCGCACGCCGGTCTCGATGACGACCTGCGGGAGCGTGATGCGCGGGATGCGCACCTCGGGCCGCACCTGGGGCCGCACCTGCGGTGCGGTGATCACCGGCGGCGGGACATTCGGCGTCGGCTGGACCTGGGGGACCTGCATCTGCGGCGCGAAGTTCTGCTGGAAGGCCTGCGCGGGCGCGGCGGCCAGCGCGGCCTGCATGAGCGCGCCGAGCGCGACGCCGGCGGTGGTGCTTCCGGCGAAGAGGCGGCGGGGGGCGTGATCGCGGCTGGTGGACATGGCGTGCGTACCCTCGGGGTAATGGGCCGGTGCGGCCCTCGTGCCACAGTCTTCGGCGCGTCTGGCACAGAGGATCGAAGTCGCGAGCGGTCTCCCGCGTCCCCCATCGTGTATCCTGGCGATGAACCTTCCGCGGCCGCCGTCCGTCGAAGGACCAGGAAGACGACGACGATGACGGACGAAGCCGATCTCGCCGATCTCGCCGCGATGGTACGGGGCGAAGAGCGCGCCCTGCGCGCCCTGCATGCGCGCCACGCGACGAAGGTCTTCCGGTTCGTCCTGCGTCTCGTGCGCAACGAGGCGGTCGCGGAGGAGGTGACCAATGAGGCGTTCGTCGAGATCTGGAAGAGCGCCGGGCGGTTCCGCGGCGGTTCCGCCGTCGCCACCTGGCTGCTCTCGGTCGCCCGCAACAAGGCGATCGACCGCCTGCGCAAGCGCTCCGAGGAGAGCCTCGACGAGGAGGCCGCCGCGCGCCTACCCGACGACGCGGACGACCCCGAGGTCGAGCTCGCCAAGCGCGACAAGGGGGCCCTCATGCGCCGGGTGATCGCGTCCCTCTCGCCGGTCCACAGGGAGATCGTGGACCTCGTCTATTATCAGGAGCAGTCCGTCGCCGAGGCGGCGGCGGTCCTCGGCGTGCCGGAGAACACCGTCAAGACGCGGATGTTCTACGCACGCAAGCAGCTCGCGCGGCTCTTCGCCGATGCCGGCATCGACAGGGGATGGCCATGACCAGCGATCGTCCGACCGACCGTCCCGAGGACGGCATGGACGCCGACGACCCGGCGCTGCTGCTGCCGTGGTACGCCGCCGGCACGCTCGACGAGGCGGACCGCATGCGCGTGGAGCGCTTCCTGGCCGAGAACCCGGAGCAGGACGGCCACCTCGCCGCCATCGCCGAGGAGCGCGAGGGCGTCGCGCTGCTCGCCCGCTCCATGCCGGCGCCGAGCGCCGGCTCGATCGACGCGATCCTGGCGCAGGCCCGGCGCGAGGCGCCGCGGGGGCGGCCGGCCGAGGCCCCGGCGCGGGCCGGCCTCGTTTCCCGTGCGCTCGCGAGCCTCGCCGGGCTCGTCGAGGCGCTCTCGCCTCCCATGAGGGGTGCGGCGATCGCCGCCCTCGTCCTGCTCGCGGTCGCGCAGGCCGGCGTGATCGGGGCGCTCGTCGGGGCGCCGCCGGAGCCGACCTTCCGCACGGCGACGGGGGAGGGCGTCACGGCGGCGGCGCAGGCACAGCTCCTCGTCATGTTCGCGCCCGAGGCGACGGCGCAGGGCATCAACACCCTGCTCGACACGCTCGACGCGCGGATCGTCGATGGCCCGCGCGCCGGGGGGCTCTACGCGATCGCGCTCGCCGAGGGTGCCGATCCGGAGGCGACGCTGGCGCGCCTGCGGGCGGCCACCGATGTCGTGCGCTTCGCCGGGCCGGGGGCATGACCATGACCCCGAGGCTGCGCGCGCCGCTCGCCGTCCTCGTGCTGCTGCTGGCGGGGCTCGCGGCGAGTTCCGGTGCGATGGGCCAGATCGCGCTGCCGCCGACGCCGCCCCCGCCCATTGTTCCCCCACCGGCCGCTCCGCCGCCGGTGATCCCGCCGCCGCCCGTGATCCCGCCGCCCGTCGTCGTCACGCCGCGGCCGGTGGTTCCGCGGATCGTGCCGCCGGTCGTTCTGCCCGATCCGATCCGGGACGATCCGCAGCGCGTGCGCCCGACCGAGCGGCAGCAGCCCGCGCGCCCCGCCGTCGTCCGGGACGAGCCGAGCCCGCGACGGGCGCCCCGTGCCGAGCCGAGCGCGACGCCGACCGCCACCCCGCGGTCCCGGACGCCGGCGCAGGCGCCGCGCGCCGCCGAGATCCCGCGGCCGCCGCCGCGCGACATCCTGGGCGAGGGCGCGCCGCCGCCGCCGCCGCGGATCGGCTCCCTCGCCGCTCCGGAGCCCAGCGCCGGCGGCGCCTTCGACCCGCAGGAGACGGAGGCCCGCGTCGTCGTGGCGGCACTCGCACCGGGCCTCGGCGCCGCCGATGTCACGGCGCTCGCCGACGCCAACGACCTCGTGGTGCTCGAGAGCGTCGACCTCGCCCTGGTCGGCGCCCGGCTGGTGCGCCTGCGTATCGACGACGGCCGCTCCGTCGAGGCGGTTCTCGCCGGCCTCGCCGCCGACGGACGGGTGACGCTCGCCGGCCCGAACCGGATCTACCGCACCCAGGCCGGCGGCACGGTGCAGTACGCCCTCGCGCGGCTCGGCCTCGACGCCGCGCCGGCGCCCGCGGGGGAGGGCGTGCGCATCGCGGTGATCGACACGCCCGCCGACCTCGCCCATCCCGAGCTCGCCTCGGCAGCGGTGCGCGCCGCGAGCGTGCTGGAGGACGGCGCGGCGCCGGCGATGGACCACGGCACCCAGATCGTCGGGCTCATCGCCGGGGCCGGCATGCTGCGCGGCGCGGCGCCCGCCGCCGAGGTGATCGCCATCGCCGCCTTCGACGCCGATCCCGAGGACGGCCGCCCGGCGAGCACGAGCTACCGCCTCCTGCGGGCCCTCGACCTCGCGGCCACGGAGGGCGCACGGGTGATCAACATGAGCTTCGCCGGCGGCGCCGACCCGCTCCTCGCCCAGGGGCTCGACGTGCTGGCGGAAGCCGGCGTCGTCCTCGTCGCGGCGGCGGGCAACAACGGCCCGCAGGCGCCCCCCGCCTTCCCCGGCTCGCACCCGCGGGTGATCGCGGTGACCGCCACGGACGAGGCGGACGGGCTCTACGACCGGGCCAACCGCGGCGGCTATGTCGCGCTCGCGGCGCCGGGCGTCGACCTGCTCGCGCCGGCCGCGGGCGGGCGCTATGCGCTGGGCTCCGGCACCTCGCTCGCCGCCGCCTACGTCTCGTCCGCCGCCGCGCTCCTCCTGGAGCGCGACCCGCTGGCCGGCGCGGACGCGGTGCGCGCGGCGCTCACCGAAGCGGCGATCGACCTCGGCCCGGCGGGTCGCGACCCGGGCTGGGGTCACGGCCTCGTCGCCCCTCTCGCCGCCGCGGAGCGGCTCGCGCCGGGGCGACGGGCGGTGACGGACGTACGGTGAGGGGGGGCGATCGCGGGATCGCGCGTCGGCCCGAGGTTGACTAGGTTGGCTTAGTCAGGAGGCGGCATGGAAGTCAGCGTACACGAGGCGAAGACGCAGCTTTCGCGGCTCATCGAGGCGGCGCTCTCCGGGGAGCGCGTCGTGATCCGCCGTGGCCGGAATCCTGTCGTCGAACTCGTCCCGATCGTCCGCAAGCCCTTTACCTTCGGCGTCCTGCCGTCGGAGGTCGGACCCGGGCCGGACTTCCTCGAGCCGATGAGCGAGGAGGAGCTGAGCGCGTGGGAAGACGGGAAGTAGCGTTGATTCTTCTCGACACTCATGCCTCGGTGTGGGCCCTCGGCGATAATCCTGCGCTCCGCTCGTCAGCGCGTCGCATGATCGAGGCGGCGAGCGTCGTCTACGTTAGCGCGATCAGCTTCTTCGAGATCGGCCAGAAGGCACGTCTCGGGAAATGGCCCGAGATGGTCCCGTACGTCGAGTCGCTGCCTTCGTTGTTGGCACGACAGGGCGGCACATCGGTCCCGATCACTGCGCAGATCGCCTCGAGAGCTACATGCCTCGCGTGGGAGCACAGGGACCCATTCGATCGCATCCTCGCCGCGACCGCGCTCGAGCTGGATGTCGTCATCGTCTCCGCGGACCGGGCCTTCGACGGCTTCGAAGCTGCGGGCAAGCGGATTTCGCGGGTCTGGTAAGCCTCACACCCCTGGCTTTTGGACGTCTACGTGCCTAGCATCTTTTCGCTAAATGCTGCCGAAAAAGACTCTGAGCGCAATGCGTCACGAACTCGTTCTTGAGCTGAGACCCCCAATTCATGGAGACGTTTCTCCACGACGCTGACAATTTCGCCCACTGTGATACTCTTTGCTTCGAAAATATTTAACTCCTCTACGCCGCCCCCGTCCGCAGCAGGTCGAGCACGTGCACCAGCCCCACGGGCCGGCCGTCGCTCACCACCACGAGCGCGGAGACCTTGCGGCTCTCCACCAGCTCCAGCGCCTCGCCGAGGAGCATGTCCGGACCGATGGTGAGCGGGCGCTTCGTCATCACCTCGTCGACGGTGCGCGAGAGCAGGTCGTTGGCCATGTGGCGGCGTACGTCTCCGTCCGTGACGATGCCGAGCAGCCGGCCGTCGGCGTCGGTCACGATGGCGCAGCCGAAGCTCTTGTCGCTCTGCACGGCGAGCGCCGCGCTCATCGGCGTGCCCGTCGCCACCAGCGGCAGGCGATCGCCGCGATGCATGATGTCCTTGGTGGTCTTCAAGAGCGCCCCGAGCTTGCCGCCGGGGTGATAGAGCCGGAAATCCTGCGCCGTGAAGCCGCGCGCCTCGAGCAGCGCGACCGCGAGCGCATCGCCGAGCGCCAGCTGCATCGTGGTCGACGTGGTGGGCGCGAGCCCGTTCGGGCAAGCCTCCTTCGCCCTGGGGAGCGCGAGGCAGATGTCGGCGGCGCGGCCCAGCGTCGAGTCGCCGTTCGCCGTGAAGGCGACGAGCGGCACGCCGTGGCGCTTGGCGTAGGCGATCAGGTCGGAGAGCTCGCCCGTCTCGCCCGACCAGGAGAGGGCGAGGATCGCGTCCTCGCGCAGGATCATGCCGAGATCGCCGTGGCTCGCCTCGCCGGGATGGACGAAGTAGGCGGGGGTGCCGGTGGAGGCGAGCGTCGCCGCGATCTTGCGGCCGACGTGGCCGGACTTGCCCATCCCGGAGACGATGACCCGTCCGGGCCGGTCCTTGATCGTCGTCACCGCCGCCGCGAAGGCCTCGCCGAGCCCGTTCCCCAGGGCCTCCTCCAGCGCCGCAAGGCCCTCGCGCTCCACCGCGATGGTGCGCAGCGCCGGGGCGAGAAGGTCGGCCACCGGCGGCGCCGAGGCGGGCAAGGGGGCGGAGACGGGGGCGGAGACGGGGGCGGAGACGGGGGCGGCGCTCATCGCGCGGCGCCTTCGCCGGCGACGCGCCGCTTGGCGAGCGCGTCGAAGGCCACCAGCTCGGCGAGGAGCGCCTCCATCTGCGACAGCGGCACCATGTTCGGCCCGTCGGACGGCGCGCGCTCGGGCGCCTCGTGGGTCTCGATGAAGACGCCGGCGACGCCGACCGCCACGGCGGCGCGGGCGAGCACCGGCACGAACTCGCGCTGGCCGCCCGACGTCGCGCCCTGGCCGCCGGGCTGCTGCACGGAATGGGTGGCGTCGAAGATCACCGGCGCGCCGGTCGCCGCCATGATCGGCAGGGCGCGCATGTCCGAGACGAGGGTGTTGTAGCCGAAGGAGGCTCCGCGCTCGGTGGCGAGCACGTTCGGGTTCCCGGCGCCCACGACCTTGTCGATCACGTTCGCCATGTCCCAGGGTGCCAGGAACTGGCCCTTCTTGACGTTGACGACGCGCCCGGTCTTCGCGGCCGCGACGAGGAGGTCGGTCTGCCGGCAGAGGAAGGCGGGGATCTGGAGGATGTCGACGGCCTCGGCGACGGCGGCGCACTGCGTCGCCTCGTGCACGTCGGTGAGGGTGGGCAGGCCCAGGCTCTCGCGGATCTCGGCGAAGACCGGCAGCGCCGCGTCGATGCCCATGCCGCGCGCGGAGCCGGCGGAGGTGCGGTTCGCCTTGTCGAAGGAGGACTTGTAGACGAGCCCGAGGCCGAGCCGGCCGCAGATCTCCTTCAAGGCCGCCGCCGTCTCGAGGGCGTGCGCGCGGCTCTCCATGGCGCAGGGGCCGGCGATCAGCGCGAGCGGCAGGGCGTTGCCGAAGCGCACGGACCCGGCGGCGACGACGGGGGCGGGAGCGGGATTCACCATGGCGCGGCTCTAGCCGGTTTCGCGGCGCCGGTCAAAGCGCCTTCGCGCGCCGCGAACCGCGCCTCGTCCGCCTCAGATGGTCTGGTTGTAGGCCCCGACCTCGGGGCTCTCGCGCAGGATCGCGTCGACGGCCGTGAACATCTCCTTCAGGCGCGCCTGCGAGACCGGGCTCTCCACCACGACCACCAGCTCCGGCTTGTTGGAGGAGGCGCGCACCAGGCCCCAGGTGCCGTCGGCGAGCGTGACACGCACGCCGTTCACCGTCACCACGTCGGCGATCGACGCGCCGGCGATGGGCGTGCCCTGCGCCCGCATCGCCTCGATGCGGGCGGTCACCCGGGCGACGACGTCGTACTTCACCTCGTCGGGGCAGTGCGGCGACATCGTCGGCGAGCCCCACGTCTTCGGCAGTGCCGCGTAGAGGTCGCTCATCGTCCGGTCGGGATTGCGGTCGAGCATCTCCAGCACCGCGATGGCGGTGACGAGCCCGTCGTCGTAGCCCCGCCCGATCGGTGCGCCGAAGAAGAAGTGGCCGGACTTCTCGAAGCCGGCGAGCGCATCGAGCTGCTTCACGCGGGCCTTGATGTAGCTGTGGCCGGTCTTCCAGTAGTCCGTCGTGGCGCCGAGGCGCGCGAGCTCCGGGTCCGTCATGAACAGGCCCGTCGACTTCACGTCCACCACGAAGCGGGCGTTCGGGTGCAGGCCCGCGAGGTCGCGCGCGAGCATCACCCCGATCTTGTCGGCGAAGATCTCAGCGCCGGTCTCGTCGACGACGCCGCAGCGGTCGCCGTCCCCGTCGAAGCCCAGCCCCACGTCGGCGCCGCTCTCGCGCACGGCGTCGGCCAGCGCATGGAGCATCTCCATGTCCTCGGGGTTGGGGTTGTAGCGCGGGAAGCTGTGGTCGAGCTCGCAGTCGAGCGGGATCACCTCGCAGCCGAGCCGCTCGAGCAGAAGCGGCGCGAAGGCGCCCGCCGTGCCGTTGCCGCAGGCGGCGACGACCTTGAGCTTTCGCCCGAGGGAGCGCCCGCCCGCGAGGTCGTCGAGATAGGCCTGCGCGAACCCCTCCACGTACTCGTAGCCGCCGCCGGGCCGCGCCGGGGCGGCGCCCGCCAGCACGATCTCCTTCAGGCGGCTCATCTCGTCGGGACCGAAGGTGAGGGGGCGGTCGAGCCCCATCTTCACGCCGGTCCAGCCGTTGTCGTTGTGCGAGGCCGTGACCATCGCGACGCAGGGGCAGTCGAGCGCGAACTGGGCGAAGTAGGCCATCGGCGAGAGCGCGAGCCCGACGTCCTTCACCCGCATGCCCCCCGCCATCAGCCCGGCGACGAGCGCCAGCTTGATCGAGGCCGAATAGGAGCGGAAGTCGTGGCCCACCACGATCTCGGGCGCGACGCCTCGCTCGCGGACGAGCTGCGCGATCCCGAGGCCGAGCGCCTGCACGCCCATCAGGTTCAGCTCGGTGCCGAACAGCCAGCGCGCGTCGTACTCACGAAAGCCGGTGGGCTTGACCAGGGGCGTCGTCTCGTAGGCGTAGGTGTTCGGCGCGAGCGCCGGCTGCGGGGTCGGAAGCATGGGGCGCGTCAGGTCCTGTTGTAGACGTCTTCCAGCCGGACGATGTCGTCCTCGCCGAGATAGGAGCCGGACTGGACCTCGATCAGTTCGAGCGGGATCTTGCCGGGGTTCTCCAGGCGATGCACGGCGCCCAGCGGGATGAAGGTCGATTCGTTCTCGTGCACGAGGGTCTTGGTCTCGCCCACGGTGACGAGGGCGGTGCCGCGCACCACGATCCAGTGCTCGGCGCGGTGGAAATGCTTCTGCAGCGACAGCCGCCCGCCGGGCTTGACCACGATGCGCTTGACCTGGAAGCGCTCGCCGCGGTCGACGCCCTGGTAGGAGCCCCAGGGGCGGAACACCTGCGTGTGGTCGTGCACCTCGGCCCGGCCGCGCCGCTCAAGCTCGCGCACCAGAGCCTTGACGCTCTCGGGCTTCGCGCGGTCGAACACGAGGGTCGCGTCGCGGGTCTGGATCACGGCGAGGCTCGAGACGCCCACGAGGCAGACGAGGTCCTCGGCGCGCACGTAGTTGTCGCGCGCGTCCAGGAACACCGCCTCGCCGCGCTCGCCGAGATGGGCGGCGTTGCCGGCCTCGTCGTGCTCCGAGAGCTCCCAGACCGCGTGCCAGGAGCCGACGTCCGACCAGCCCATCGACACCGGCGCGACCCGGGCGCGGTCGGTCTTCTCCATCACGGCGTAGTCGATCGACAGCGCCGTCGTGCGCGCGAACGCATCGGCGTCGAGCACGGTGAAGCCGAGGTCGCGCGCAGCCCCCGCCACCGCCGCGCGGGCGGCCTCGACGCTCTGCGAGTCGAATCGGGCATACTCGTCGAGCAGCGTGTCGGCGCGGAAGAGGAAGTTGCCCGAGTTCCAGAGATAGCCGGAGGCGACGTAGTCGGCCGCGCGCGCCGCGTCCGGCTTCTCGACGAAGGCCTCGAGCGCCTGCACGCCCGCTGTGCCGGTCGCCGCGCCGGGCTTGATGTAGCCGTAGCCGGTCTCCGGCCGGTCGGGGCGGATGCCGAAGGTGACGATGGCGCCCTCGCGGGCGGCCGCCGCCGCGGCACGTGCCGCGCCGCGGAAGGCGGCGACGTCGCGCACGACGTGGTCGGCGGCGAGGACCAGCATCAGCCCGTCCGGCTCGCGCGCCGCGAGGAAGGCCGCGCCGGCGGCGATGGCGGGTCCGGAATCGCGCCGCATCGGCTCGAGCAGGATGTCCCCCTCGACGCCGATGGCGGCGAGCTGGTCGGCCACCATGTGACGGTAGTCGTGGTTCGTGATCACGACGGGCGGGCCGAACAGGTCCGGGTCCGCCACGCGCAGGATGGTGTCCTGGAAGGTCGAGCGGGCGCCGAGCAGCTGGATGAACTGCTTGGGCGCCGCCGTGCGTGACGCCGGCCACAGCCGCGTTCCCGCGCCGCCGGCCATGATCAGGGGTGTGATGCGCGCCATCTCGTCCTCCGGGCGGCCGCCGCCGCGCGGGCTCACGCAGGGGAGCCTCGCGGCGCATGTAACGGTCGCGCGCCTTTCGGCCGGCTTAACACGGATGCGCGCGGCGTGCGATGCGGCCGCTCTCGTCGGTGACGACGACGGCGTCGCCCACGACCGCTAGCCAGTCGGCGGCGGCAGGCGGGATGGCGTGTGGATCGAGGGTGGCGGCGGCTCACCTGTGCAGTGCGGCTCCCAGGCCGCCGCGGCGGCAGGCCATGAACAGGTGGAAGCCGACGAGGCGTTCGCCGAGGCGGGCGGCCGCGCCGTCGAAGCCGTCCGGCGTGACGATCCCGTCCACGATCCGGCCCTCGAAGCGCCAGGCGTCGTCGATGAAGCGGGGAACGGCCCTGTCCTCGGGAACCGCGCAGCACAGGTAGAGATCCGGCGCGTGCCGGAAGAGGTTGTAGCGCACCGCGCGCGCGGACGGCGCGGCGCCGGGGAACGGGACGATCATGATGCGGTCCACGTGCGAGGACGGGGCGGAGGATCAGGCAGCCATCAGGAGCGCCGCGCGAAGCGTGCGGTCGGGCCCGAAATCATCCATCCGGGTAAGGCAGAGGTACTCCGCCAGGCGCAGGCGAGCGCGGTGGACGCGGCTCTTGACCGTGCCGACGGCCACCCCGCAGATCCCCGCGGCCTCCTCGTAGGTCAGGCCCTCGGCCCCCACCAGGATCAGAGCCTCGCGCTGCTCGGGGCACAGCCGCGCCAGGGCCGTCCGGAAGTCCTCGAAGTCGAGCCGCGCCTGCTGCGCCGGCAGCGTCGTCAAGCGCTCGCTGTAGACGCCGTCGACGTCCTCGACCTCGTGGCGGCGCTTGCGGTGCTCGGAGAAGAACAGGTTGCGCAGGATGGTGAACAGCCAGGCGCGCAGGTTGGTGCCCGGCTCGAAGCGGTCGAGCTTGGAGAGCGCGCGCAGCAGCGTATCCTGGACGAGGTCGTCGGCCCGGTCCGGGCTGCCGCAGAGGGACACGGCATAGGCGCGCAGGTGCGGCGTGGTCGCGAGCAGGTCCGCACGCAGCGCGTCGTCGGCGGCGCGGGCGGCCGGGCCGGAGCATCCGGACGTCTTCCGGGCGTCAGGGAAGCTCTGCTGATCGAGGTCGTTCGGCATGAAGCGCTACCTTCCCTGAATGTGGGGTGAACGATCTCACTATCGCCCAATCGGGTCCCCATACGTTCATGCGGGTCGGTGGCGTTTCGTGACGAAGTGTAACGAGCGCCCTCGTCGAGACGTCCAGGGTGCCGCAGGCGATCGCTTGCTGCTAAGCTCCGTCCCGGGCAGGTCCGAGCATCGATGAGTGCAGTGCACCACATTCTCGTCGTCGACGACGATCCCGGCATCCGGCAGATGCTGTCGCGCTATCTCGCCGACGAGGGATATCGGGTGAGCGCCGTGGACAGCGGCGCGGCCATGTGGGCCCTGATGGAGACCGAAGCGGTCGACCTCGTCCTGCTCGACCTCATCCTGCCGCGCGACGACGGCCTGCTGCTCGCGCGCGAGCTGCGCCAGCGCACGGACGTGGGGATCATCATGGTGACCGGGCGCGGCGACGTCGTCGACCGGGTCGTCGGCCTCGAGGTCGGCGCGGACGACTACATCGCCAAGCCCTTCCATCTGCGCGAGGTGCTGGCGCGGATCAAGACCGTGCTGCGGCGCCTCGCTCCGCGCCCCGCCCCTCAGGAGCGGCCGGAGTGCGCCCTCGTGCGGTTCGACGGATGGACGCTCGAGCCCGAGCGGCGCCGGCTCGTCGCGCCCTCCGGCGAGGAGGTGCGGCTCACCGGTGGCGAGTACGAGCTGCTGTCGGTGTTCCTGGGCCATGCCGGGCGCGTGCTGGATCGCGACCGGCTGATGGACCTGACGCGCGGGCGCGAATGGGCGGCCTACGACCGCACCATCGACGCGCAGGTGGCGCGCCTGCGCAAGAAGATCGAGGTGTGCCCGAAGCAGCCGGAGCTGATCAAGTCGGTGCGCGGGGTCGGGTACGTCTTCGCCGGGCGCGTGGCGCGCGAGCCGGCATCCTCAGCCGGGAAGCGTGGTGGCGCAGCCGGGGCAGATACCGTGGCTGATCCGGACGTCTGATCGCCCGCCGGCGGCATAGTACGCCTCCGGCGTCACCCAGGAGGCGAGCTCGCGCGCGCCCGCGTCGACCGCGTGGCAGAAGGAGCAGAGTGTCACGTGCGGCTTCGCCAGCGCCTCGCGCCGTGCGGTGATCTGCGCGTCGACGTCGAAGAGGTCGATCGGCGGACGATGCGCGCTCGACAGCGCGGTCGAGTGGAACAGGCACCCGAGGCGGCCCCCGTCGAGCTCCATGCGGGTGATCGCCATGCGCAGCTCGCGCCGCTCTCCCGGCGCGTCGCAGCGGAAGGCGAAGGCGACACCGTCGCGTTCGTGGCGGAGGCTGCGCATCCACTCGCGATAGCGCCCGACCACCGCCTCTCCGTCGATGAACTCGAACAGGTTGCGGCCGATCACCTCCCGCGAGCGGAACTCCGGCCTGCCGCCGTTGCGCGCGAGCGCTGCGTCCCAATTGCGGCCGCCGATCGCGATGATCGTGCCCTCGTCGTCCGTCGCGTAGGCGATCCCATCCAACGCGGAGAGGATGCCGTCGACAGCGAGGGTGTGGGAGCGCGTGGTCGTCGTCACGGGAGCGCTGTCACGGCGATGGGTCGGCGCCGGTCAGCGTCCGCCGTAGGACGCGACCGAACTCTATGGCAGTATATGGTTTCTTCAGCCAGACACCACCCTCGGCGAGCCCGTCGCGGACGAGATCCGGCTCGGCGTAGCCCGACGTGAAGATCACCTTGAGGTCCGGCCGCAGCATCCGCGCGCGCGCCGCGAGGTCGCCGCCGGTCATGCCGCCGGGCATGATCACGTCGGTGAACACGAGGTCGACCTGCGCATGGGCGGCGAGGAGGTCGAGGGCGGCGGGGCCGTTCGCGGCCTCGTGCACGACATAGCCGAGCTCGCGCAGGCGCGCCGCCGCCAATCGCCGCACGCGCGGCTGGTCCTCGACGACGAGGATCGTCTCGCCCTGGGCGCGATAGGCGTCGAGTTGGGAGCCGGCGGGCGCCTCGTCCTCGATCGCCTCCTCCGCGCAGGGCAGGTACATGCGCACGGTCGTGCCGTGGCCGGGCTCGCTGTAGATCTGCGCATGCCCCTGCGACTGCTTGACGAAGCCGTAGACCATCGAAAGGCCGAGCCCGGAGCCGGCCCCGACCTCCTTGGTCGTGAAGAAGGGCTCGAAGGCGCGCTCCACCACGGAGCGGGGCATGCCGACGCCGGTGTCGGTCACCGCGACGAGGACGTAGCGGCCCTGGCGCACCTCCGGATTGACGCGGACGTAGTCCGGGTCGACCTCGACGTTCTCGGCCGCGATGGTGAGCCGGCCGCCCTTCGGCATCGCGTCGCGGGCATTGAGCGCCAGGTTCAGGAGGGCGTTCTGCAGCTGGCCAGGGTCGACGAGCGTGCGCCAAAGGCCCGGCTCGGTGCGCAGCTCGACCTCGATCGTCTCCCCCAACGTCCGGCGCAGCAGCGGCGCGATATCCTCGAGCAGCGCGCGCGGGGCGATCAGCCTGGGCTGGAGCTGCTGGCGCCGGCCGAAGGCGAGGAGCCGCTCGGTCAGCTGCGCGCCGAGCTCGGCGGTCTCGCGCGCCTCGCGCACCAGCTCCAGCTGGCGTGCGTCCGCCACGCGCATCTCGAGCATCTCGAGGTTGCCGAGGATGACGGTGAGGAGATTGTTGAAGTCGTGGGCGAGCCCGCCCGTGAGCTGGCCCACGGCCTCCATCTTCTGGGCCTGGCGCAGCTCCTGCTCCATGCGCTGGCCCGTGGTGAGATCGCGGATGAAGCCGGTGAACAGCCGCGCGCCGTCGATCTCCACCTCACCCACCGAGGGGTCGCTCGACAAGACGCTGCCGGCCTTGCGGCGGCACGTGGGTGCGCGTCCCGG
>JBNPEA010000057.1:0-12982 GCA_051117315.1 Salinarimonas sp.
GAGACACCGGACCAGCCCCCCGCAAGAGCCCCCGAACGAGTACCCGATGACCCCCAATGGCCTGTCCCGCTACCTGCCGATCCTCGACTGGGGGCGGCGCTACGATGCGCGGACCTTCACCAGCGACCTGATGGCGGCCGTGATCGTGACGATCATGCTGATCCCGCAATCGCTGGCCTATGCGCTGCTCGCCGGCCTGCCGCCGGTGGTCGGGCTCTACGCCTCGATCCTGCCGCTGGTGCTCTACGCGATCTTCGGCACCAGCCGGGCGCTGGCGGTGGGGCCGGTCGCCGTCGTCTCGCTGCTCACGGCGGCGGCGGTCTCCGAGGTGGCGACGCCCGGGAGCGCGGAATACGTGGTCGCCGCGGCGGCGCTGGCGCTGATGTCGGGCGTGATGCTGCTGCTGCTCGGCGTCTTCCGGCTCGGCTTCATCGCCAACCTGCTCTCGCATCCGGTGATCTCGGGCTTCATCACGGCCTCGGGGCTGATCATCGCGGCGTCCCAGCTCAAGCACATCCTCGGCGTCCAGGCCGGCGGGCATACGCTGGTCGAGGTCGGGGCCTCGCTCGTCTCGGCGCTGCCGCAGACGAACCCGTGGACGCTCGCGATCGGCGTTCTCGCGACGGGCTTCCTGTTCTGGGTCCGCTCGGGCCTGAAGCCGCTCCTGCGCCGGATGGGCCTGTCCGACTACGCCGCCGGCCTCGTCGCCCGCGCGGGACCGGTGATCGCGGTGGCGCTCTCGATCCTCGCCGTGGTCGGCCTCGGGCTCCAGGAGAAGGGCGTCGCCATCGTCGGCGCGATCCCGGCGGGCCTGCCGCCCTTGTCGCTGCCGATGGTGGAGACGAGCCTGTTCCTGTCGTTGCTGGCGCCTGCGCTGCTGATCTCGGTGATCGGCTTCGTCGAGTCCGTCTCGGTGGCGCAGACGCTCGCGGCCAAGCGCCGCCAGTCGATCGTGCCGAACCAGGAGCTGATCGGGCTCGGCGCGGCGAACGTCGCCTCAGCCTTCTCGGGCGGCTACCCGGTGACCGGCGGCTTCGCCCGCTCGGTCGTCAACTTCGACGCCGGCGCCGAGACCCCCGCGGCGGGCGCCTACACGGCGATCGGCATCGCGCTCGCCTCACTGTTCCTGACGCCGCTCCTGCACTACCTGCCGATCGCCACCCTCGCCGGAACGATCATCGTCGCCGTGCTCAGCCTCGTCGACCTCGGCGCGCTCAAGCGGGCCTGGACCTACTCGCGGCACGACTTCGCGCCGATGCTCGCGACCATCCTCGTGACGCTGGGCTTCGGGGTCGAGGCCGGGATCGTCACCGGCGTCGCGCTCTCGATCGCGCTGCTGCTCTGGCGCACCTCGCGCCCGCACATCGCCATCGTCGGCCAGGTGCCCGGCACGGAGCACTTCCGCAACATCCTGCGCCACCGCGTCGTCACCGACGAGCGGGTGCTCTCCATGCGCATCGACGAGAGCCTCAACTTCGCCAACGCCCGCGCCACCGAGGAATTCGTGCTGGAGCAGGTGGCCGCGCGCCCGGCGCTGGAGCACGTCGTCCTGCAATGCGCGGCGATCAACGAGATCGACATGAGCGCGCTCGAGAGCCTCGAGCTGATCATGCACCGGCTGGAGGCCCAGGGCATCGCGCTCCACCTGTCGGAGGTGAAGGGTCCGGTCATGGACCGCCTCGCCCGCAGCCATTTCCTGGAGCACCTGACGGGCCGCGTCTTCCTCACGCAGCATCAGGCCATGCAGGCCCTCTCCCCCACCCTGACGCGCGATGCGACGCGGGGGGAGGACGCGGCGGCGTGAGAACGCTAGGCGTGCGGGTCCCCTGTCATCCCGGATTGCGAAGCAAGTCCGGGACCCAGAACCACAGGCGTCCGTCGAGCGGCGCGCCAGTGCCGTGGCGGGGGTGGTTTCCGGCAGCGTTCGTGGACGCGCGCGCTCCCGCGCACGCTGAGAAAACCCTCGGCGGATCTGGGCCCCGGGCCCGCTTCGCGACCCGGGGTGACAGCGCCCTCGGACCTCAGCCCTCGGCGGCCGTCGCCTTCGGGCCGCCCTTGGAGACGCCGACCATGGCCGGGCGCAGGCAGCGCTCGCCGATGACATAGCCGGTCTGGACCACCTGGACGACGGTGCCCGAGGGCACGCTCTCGTCGGGGACCTCGAACATGGCCTGGTGCAGGTTGGGGTCGAACTTGTCGCCCTGGGGGTCGAGCTTCTTGACGCCGTGGCGCTCGAGCGTGTGCAGTAGGTCGCGCTCGGTGAGCTCGATGCCCTCGACGAGCGTCTTCGCCGGTCCCTCCAGGCCCTCGCGGGCCTCGCCCAGGCTCTCGAGCGCGCGCCGGACGTTGTCGGCGACGGAGAGCATGTCGCGGGCGAAGTTGGTCTTGGCGTAGGTGCGCGCGTCCGCCGTGTCGCGCTCGGCCCGGCGCCGGACGTTCTCGAGATCCGCCAGCGCGCGCAGGAGCTTGTCCTTGAGCGCGTCGCGCTCGGCCTCGAGCTCTACGATGCGCGCCTCCGGCGTTCCCTCGACCGCATGGGCGGCCGCCGCCGCGTCGAGCGGGTGCGCCGCCGCCGCGGTCGCGTCGACGCGGGCGAGCTCGTCGTGGGCACCCTCGGCGGGCGCGGTCTCGGTGTTCTCGGAACGGGATGTCTTGTTGGTCATGGGAATCCGCTTCGTTTCGTCGACCGATGGGCGCAGCAGCCCTCATATCAGGCCACGGCGGCTCTGAATCAAGCGCGGGTGAGAACCGCTTCCTTGCCGCGCGCGGCGCGATCCCGCGCGAGCACGTCCATCACCGCCTTGCGGATGGCGCTCTGGCGCGCGGCCTGGACGACCTTCCCGCCGGTGAGATCGGTCACGTAGAACACGTCCACCACCTTCTCGCCGAAGGTCGCGATGTGGGCAGAGGCGATGTTGAGGTTGAGCTTTCCCAGCGCCGTCGTCAGGTCGTAGAGCAGCCCCGGCCGGTCGAGGCCGGTGACCTCGAGCACCGTGTGGCGCGAGGAGAGCGCGTTGTCGATGATCACCTCCGGCACGACGTCGAACACGCGCACCCGCTCGCGCGGCTGGCGGCGCCCGTCGACGAGGTCCGAGATCCTGACCTCGCCCTTGAGCGCCCGCTCGATCGAGCGGGCCACGCGCTCGGCCCGGCGCAGCTCGTCCTCGTCGTGCTCGAAGGCGCGCGA
This sequence comes from Salinarimonas sp., assembly GCA_051117315.1. Classification (GTDB taxonomy): domain Bacteria; phylum Pseudomonadota; class Alphaproteobacteria; order Rhizobiales; family Beijerinckiaceae; genus Salinarimonas. The sequence goes on from JBNPEA010000057.1 coordinate 3,188, forward strand.
GACGAAGATCGTGTCGAGCGCCATGCCGTCGGCGGTGGTGAAGATCGCCGCGTCGACGATGTTGCCGCCCGCCGCCGCGCAGGCACCGGTGAGGATCGCGAGGAGCCGGGGGTGGTCCGGCGAGAGCACCGTGAACTCGGTCACGCCGCGGAACGCGTCGGTCTCGTAGGCGACCGCCGGGGTCTCGCCCCGGCGCTCGGCGTCGCGGATGAAGTTCGCGTGCTTCACGCGGTAGCGCAGGTCGACCTTGAGCCAGTAGGACGGATAATGGCGTGCGGCATAGGCCTCGAACTCCGCGTCCGGCCAGTCCCGCAGCTCGGCGCGCAGGCGCTCGACCGCCATGCGGATGCGCTGCGGGCGCTCGACTTCCGCCGCCCCGCCGCCGAGCACCATCTCGGTCTCGTAGTAGAGCGTGCGCAGCAGCTCGCCCTTCCAGCCCGTCCAGACCCCGGGGCCGACGGCGCCGATGTCGCAGACGGTCAGGAGCAGGAGGAGCTTGAGCCGCTCCATCGTCTGCACGATCCCGGCGAAGTCCTGGATCGTGCGCGGGTCCGAGAGGTCGCGGCTCTGGGCGACGGTCGACATCAGGAGGTGATGCTCGACGAGCCAGGCCACGGTCTCGACCTCCGCCGGCGTCAGCCCGAGCCGCGGGCCGAGCTTGCGGGCGCTGCGCGCGCCGGCGATCGAGTGGTCCTCCTCCCGGCCCTTGGCGACGTCGTGCAGGAACAGCGCGACGTAGAGCGCGCGCCGGTGCTGGATCGTGTGGATGATCCGGTGCGAGAGCGGGTGGTCGGCGTCGAGCCGCCCGGACTCCAGGTCGGCGAGGCGGCCGATGGAGCGGATCAGGTGCTCGTCCACCGTGTAGTGGTGGTACATGTTGAACTGCATCATCGCGACGATGCGCCCGAAGTCCGGCACGAAGCGGCCGAGCACGCCCGCCTCGTTCATGCGCCGCAGCACGCTCTCGGGGGCGTTCTTGGACGTCAGGATCTCGAGGAAGAGCTTGTTCGCCCGCGGGTCCCGGCGCACCTCGGCGCCGATCAGCTTCAGCGAGCGGGTGGCGAGGCGGCTCGCGTCCGGGTGGATCGCCACGTCGTTGCGGTCGGCGTGCCAGAACAGGGCGACGAGGTTGACCGGATCGCGGGTGAAGACGCTCGCGTCCTTCACCGTGATGCGCTCGTTCTCGACGACGAAATCGCCCGATTGCAGCCGTTTCGCCTTGGAGCGGCGGAAGGAGCCGATCACCCGGTCGAGCATGGGCTTGGGCTTGGCGTGGCGCGCCTCCAGCGCGGCGCAGACGATGGCGGTGAGGTCGCCGACCTCCTTGGCGCGCAGGAAGTAGGCCTTCATGAAGCGCTCGACCTGCGAGAGGGCGACGCGATCGGAGTAGTCGATCCGCGCGGCGACCTTCGGCTGGAGGTCGAAGGTCAGGCGCTCCTCGGCGCGGCCGGTGACGAAGTGCATGTGGCAGCGCACCCGCCACAGGAACTCCTCGCAGCGCGCGAACAGGCGGAACTCCTGGTGCGTGAACAGCCCCGCGGCGACGAGCTCCTTGGGGTCGCGCACGCGGTAGACGTACTTGCCGATCCAGAACAGCGTGTTGAGGTCGCGCAGGCCGCCCTTGCCGTCCTTGACGTTGGGCTCGACCAGGTAGCGCGAGGCGCCGGCGCGGCCGGTGCGGCGGTCGCGCTCCTTCAGCTTGGCCTCGACGAACTCCGCCGCCGTGCCCTCCACCACCTCGGCGTCGAAGCGCCGGGTGAGCTCGTCGTAGAGCGGCTCCTCGCCGAGCAGGAGGCGCGTCTCGAGCAGCGCCGTACGGATCGTCATGTCGGCGCGCGCCTCGCGCACGCACTCGTCGACGGAGCGGGTGGCGTGGCCGACCTTCAGCTTGAGGTCCCACAGCACGTAGAGCATCGCCTCGACGACGCTCTCGCCCCAGGCGGTCTGCTTGTAGGGGAGCAGGAACAGCAGGTCGACGTCCGAGCCGGGCGCCAGCGTGCCGCGGCCGTAGCCGCCGGTGGCGACGACGGCGAGCCGCTCGGCCCGCGAGGGGTTCTCGAGCGGGTAGAGATGGCGCGTCACGGCCTCGAAGACCGTGCGCACGACGGCGTCCATCAGGGCGCAGATGCGCGCGGCGCAGGCGAGCCCGTTACGCTCGGCGACGAGGCGCTCGTCCTCGCGGGCGAGGCCTTCGTCGATGGCCGCGCGCAGGGCGGGCACGAGCCGCGCCCGCAGGCTGCCGGAACCCGTGGGCGGGTCGACGGCGAGGTCCGCGAGGATGACGGAGAGTGGCTCGGGCAGGACGGGCTGCGGCATGGCCTCGTGTTAGCACGGGCGCGGCACGCGGGGAACGGGGCCCCTCAGCCGTCCTCGGAGCCCGGCGCGCGGGCGATCGGGACACCGGCGATGCCGTCGCGCTCGTAGATGTCGTCGCGGAACTGGACCGTGCCGTCCGGCGTCGCCCAGGCGGTGATGTAGGTCCAGTAATTGTTCACCGGCCGGGCCAGGCGCACGTCGACCCGCTCGCCGGAGCGGAAGGTCTCGTCGATGCGGGCGCGATCCCAGCCCTGCTCCTGCACGAGCAGCCAGACCACCAGCTCGCGCACGCTCTGGATGCGCACGCAGCCCGAGGAGACGAAGCGGAAGTCGTCCCCGAAGATGCCGCGGGCCGGCGTGTCGTGCATGTAGACCTGCTCGGTGTTGGGCATGTTGATGCGCACGAAGCCGAGCGAGTTGAACTCGCCGCCGGGGTCCTGGCGGAAGACGTAGCGCGTGCCCTCGTCGGAGAACCAGTCCACCGCCTCGGGCGCGACCTCCTGGCCCTGATGGGTGAAGATGCGGATGCGGTTGTCCGTCAGGTAGGAGGGATTCTCCTGCATCAGGGGGATCAGGTCGCGGCGGATGATCGAGGCCGGCACCGTCCAGAACGGGTTGAAGTTGATCTCGGTGATGCGGGAGTTGAAGATCGGCGACTGCCGGTCGATCTTGCCGACGCCGGCGGCGTGGCGGCTGGCGACGACGCCGTTCTCCACCGCCTCGACGGTGGCCGAGGGCATGTTCACGATCACGTAGCGGTCGCCGAGGCTGCCGGAATAGGCGCGCAGGCGCACCACGTTGAGCTCGAGCTGCTGCAGGCGCACGTCCGCCGGCACGTTCAGCGAGACGATGGTGGCGGAGTTGAGCGCGCCCGTCGGCGTCAGGCCGTGGCGGTTCTGGACGCGGCGCACCGCCGCCTCGACGAAGCTGTCGTAGGCGTCCGCGGAGCCGGCTGCGGGATCGAGGTCGCCCGACAGGATCAGGCGCCGGCGCAGGGTCACGACGGACGGCGAGCGCACGCCGAGACCGAGCCGCTCGTCCGCCACACGGCCCCAGCCGCCGCGGGCGACGACGTCGGCGTAGCGCGAGATCATCTCCTCGGTCGCCGCCAACGTCTGCGGCGACAGGATCGGCGTGTCGATACGCTCCACCCGCGTGCGGGTCGCCGCGTCGTAGTTCTGCGCCCACTCGGCCTGGTACTGGGCGTATTGCAGCCCCTGGGCGGAGGCCCCACGGGAGGCGAGGAGGGAGGCGAGGGCGAGCGAGCCGTTGGCGAGGAGAGCGCGGCGGTTGATCATCGGGCTGTGTCGTCTCTCGTGCGGAGCGGGGCGCGTGCCGGCGCGAAACGGCCGACGCGGCCCCGCAAGGGTGCTGCGTCTTCGGTTTACGAACGATGATCAACCGGCCGAATTAAGGCAAGTCACGGATCTGAGAGGCGACCCGTGGCCGCACGCCGCCGCTGTTGCCGCCGCGCCACGCTTTCCGACGAGAAACGGCCGCGGAGGATCGCCCTCCGCGGCCGTCCGCAGGTCTCCGCTCCGGCGCCGACGCCGAAGCGAGCGTTCGCTCACATGGCGGGCATCAGCACGCCGTCGATCACGTGCACGACACCGTTCGAGGCGTCGATGTCGGCCTGGGTCACCGTGACGGTATTGCCCTGCTTGTCGGTGAGCATCACCTCGCCGCCCTCTACGTTGGCGGTGAGCGTCTCGCCGCCGGCGGTCTCGATCTCGGCCTCGCCGCCGCCGGCCTCGATCTGGTTCATCAGGTCGGCGGCCATCACCTCGCCGGCGACGACGTGGTACATCAGCGTCGAGCTCAGCTGCGCCTGGTCGGCGAGAAGGCTGTCGAGCGCACCCTCGGGCAGGGCCTCGAAGGCCGCGTTGGTCGGCGCGAAGACGGTGAAGGGGCCGTCCCCGGAGAGCGTGTCGACGAGGTTCGCCTCCTGCACGGCGGTGACGAGGGTCGAGAGGTTCTCGTCGGCCGACGCCAGCGCGACGATGGTCTGCTCCTGCGCGAAGGCGGGGGCGGCGACGAGCGACACGGCGAAGGCTGCGGCGGCGCCGCGGGCGAGAATCGTGTTCATGTGGGGGATCTCCTGAAATCGGGTCGGCCGGCGAGGACGCTGGGCGACGGACCCTCAACATCCGAACGCGCCCCGGGGTCCACGAAACGAGATCGTTCTTTTTCGACCCCAGGCGGCCCTGCCGCGGCGGGTTCACGCCTTGCATGCGTATCGCTTTTGTTCTAGTCGTGACACGGCCCGCCGGGGAGTGCGGCGTCTCGTGCGCGATTCGCATGGCACCGCGACCGCGCGGGCGATGGCGCACGCGCGTCGACGCACTATATCGTCGCGGTCCGCGGGGTCGCACCCCCCTCGCCCGCTCCCAATCGACGAGCCTCATCCGCATGTCCGATCTCGACGATCTGTTCGACCGCGCCCGCGCCGGCGATCCCACCGCCCGCGTCATCTCCGTCCGCGGGGCGCGCGAGCACAATCTCAAGAACGTCGACCTGATGATTCCGCGCGACAGGCTCGTCGTGCTCACGGGGCTGTCGGGCTCGGGCAAGAGCTCGCTCGCCTTCGACACGATCTACGCGGAGGGCCAGCGGCGCTACGTCGAGAGCCTCTCGGCCTACGCCCGCCAGTTCCTCGAGATGATGCAGAAGCCCGACGTCGACCAGATCGACGGGCTCTCCCCGGCGATCTCCATCGAGCAGAAGACCACCTCGAAGAACCCGCGCTCGACGGTGGCGACGGTCACCGAGATCTACGACTACATGCGCCTGCTCTGGGCGCGCGTCGGCGTGCCCTACTCCCCCGCGACCGGGCTGCCGATCGAGAGCCAGACGATCTCGCAGATGGTCGACAAGGTGCTGGCGCTGCCGGAGAAGACCCGGCTCTACCTGCTCGCGCCGGTGGTGCGCGGGCGCAAGGGCGAGTACCGCAAGGAGCTCGCCGAGTGGCAGAAGAAGGGCTTCCAGCGGGTCAAGATCGACGGGGCGTACTACGAGATCGCCGACGCGCCGACGCTGGACAAGAAGTACAAGCACGACATCGACGTCGTGGTGGACCGGCTCGTGGTGCGCGCGGACATCGGTGCGCGGCTCTCGGAGAGCCTGGAGACCGCGCTCGAGCTCGCCGACGGCATCGCCGTCGTCGAGTGGGCCGACGAGAAGGACGAGACCGGCGCGCCCAGGCGGCTCGTGTTCTCGCAGAAGTTCGCCTGCCCGGTCTCCGGCTTCACCATTCCCGAGATCGAGCCCAGGCTCTTCTCCTTCAACAATCCCTTCGGCGCCTGCCCCACCTGCGACGGCATCGGCCACGAGATGCGCATCGATCCGGACCTGATCGTGCCGGACGAGAGCGCGACCCTGAAGCGCGGGGCGATCGCACCGTGGGCGAAATCCACCTCGCCCTATTACGGCCAGACGCTCGACGCACTCGCCAAGCACTTCGGCTTCAAGACCAACGTCGCCTGGCGGGATCTGCCCGAGACGGCGCGCGCCGTCATCCTGCACGGCTCCGGCGGCGAGCCCGTGAAGATGGCCTACGACGACGGCCTGCGCGCCTACGAGGTGAGGAAGCCGTTCGAGGGCGTCATCCCCAACCTGGAGCGGCGCTACAAGGAGACCGAGAGCGACTGGGCGCGCGAGGAGATCTCGCGCTACATGTCCGAGACGCCCTGCGCCGCCTGCGGCGGCAAGCGGCTCAAGCCCGAGGCGCTCGCCGTGAAGATCGCCGAATGCGACATCGGCGACGTGACGCGGCTCTCCGTGCGCGACGCCGGCGCCTGGTTCGAGGACCTGCCACCGCGGCTCAACGAGAAGCAGACGGAGATCGCCGGGCGCATCCTGAAGGAGATCCGCGACCGGCTCACCTTCCTGCTCGACGTGGGGCTCGAGTACCTCACCCTGTCGCGGGCCTCGGGCACGCTGTCGGGCGGCGAGAGCCAGCGCATCCGGCTGGCCTCGCAGATCGGCTCGGGGTTGACCGGCGTGCTCTACGTGCTGGACGAACCCTCGATCGGCCTGCACCAGCGCGACAACGAGCGGCTGCTCGGCACCTTGAAGCGTCTGCGCGACCTCGGCAACACCGTCATCGTGGTGGAGCACGACGAGGACGCCATCCTGCAGGCGGACTACGTCGTCGACGTCGGCCCGGGCGCGGGCATCCACGGCGGCGAGATCATCGCCAAGGGCACGCCCGCGCAGGTGATGGCGAGCCCCGCCTCGCTCACCGGCAAGTACCTCACCGGCGAGATGGCCGTGGCGACACCCAAGATGCGCCGCAAGGGGCAGAAGGGCCGCACGCTCTCGGTCGTCGGCGCCCGGGGCAACAACCTGAAGACCGTCGACGTCGCCATCCCGCTCGGCACCTTCACCTGCGTCACCGGCGTTTCCGGCGGCGGCAAGTCGACGCTCGTCATCGACACGCTCTACAAGTCCGTGGCGAGGAAGCTCAACGGCGCGATGGAGCATCCCGCGCCGCACGACCGGCTGGAGGGGCTCGAGCACCTCGACAAGGTGATCGACATCGACCAATCGCCCATCGGGCGTACGCCACGCTCGAACCCGGCGACCTACACCGGCGCTTTCACCCCGATCCGCGAGTGGTTCGCGCAGCTGCCGGACGCGAAGGCGCGGGGCTACCAGCCGGGGCGCTTCTCCTTCAACGTCAAGGGCGGGCGCTGCGAGGCCTGCCAGGGCGACGGCGTCATCAAGATCGAGATGCACTTCCTGCCGGACGTCTACGTCACCTGCGACGTCTGCAAGGGCAAGCGCTACGGCCGCGAGACGCTGGAGGTGAAGTATCGCGGCCGCTCCATCGCCGACGTGCTCGACATGACGGTGGAGGAGGCGCGCGAGCTGTTCAAGGCGGTGCCGTCCATCCGCGAGAAGATGGAGACGCTGGCGCGCGTCGGGCTGGGCTACGTCAAGGTCGGCCAGCAGGCCACCACGCTGTCGGGCGGCGAGGCGCAGCGCGTGAAGCTGTCGAAGGAGCTCTCCAAGCGCGCCACGGGCCGCACGCTCTACATCCTCGACGAGCCGACCACGGGCCTGCACTTCCACGACGTCGCGAAGCTGCTCGAGGTGCTGCACGAGCTCGCCGACCAGGGCAACACGGTCGTCGTCATCGAGCACAATCTCGAGGTGATCAAGACCGCCGACTGGGTGATCGACCTCGGCCCGGAGGGCGGCGACGGCGGCGGCCGCATCGTCGCCGAGGGCACGCCCGAGGAGATCGCCCGCGCCGAGGGCAGCCACACCGGCCGCTTCCTGGCCGACGTGCTGGCGCGCCGGCCGATGAAGACGGTGGGCGTCACGGCGGACGCGGCCGGGACGGCGGGGAAGACGGCGACGAAGGCCGCGCCGGCGAAGGGCGAGGGGGCGAAAAGCACGGGAGCCAAGGGGGCTGGCAAGAAGGCTGCGGCGAAGGCGCCTGCGGAGAAGGCCGCGCCGGAGAAGAAGCCGGCGAAGAGACGGGCGACGCGGCAGGCGGCGGAGTAGCGCGCGCCCGCCCCCTCCCCACGGGGAGGGAGTCGGCCGGAGGCCGACGGGTGGGGGCGAGTGCCGCGGAAATGGCGCCTCACACCACCGCTAATCTTCCCATCCCGAGGAATCTTCCCGCCACGCTCCGAACTCCTCAGAAGCTCGGGCGTTGTCTCCCGGACACACAAGGAGGCACGACCATGTTGGACCAGGCGCGATTCTCGCTGGGAGACAAGGTGCGGCTCGTCGAGGACGAGCGGCAGATGATCCGGATCCATCCCAACCAGATGGCCCTCACCTACGAGATCATCCGCATCGTCCCGGGCGAGCGCGACGGCGAGGCCGTCTACCACATCAAGAGCGAGCGCGAGCCACACATGCGCGCGGTGGAGGAGGGGCACCTCGCCCAGGCGTGAGCGACGCGGCCGAGATCGGCTGGACGAATGAACAGGGGCCTCCCAACCGGAGGTCCCTTTTTTCTTTCTTCACGGGCCGGAATCGGCGAGGCGGTCGCGAACCTTGACTAACGATCCCTAACGGTGCACGTTCACGCTAGCTGATACGTGACAGTGAGGATCGGGCATGGCGAGGACCGCAGAGCAAGAGGCCTCCGGCGGTCTCGCCACCCTGCGCACGACGCTGGCGCGCCACCATGTCGACGAGGCGCGGCTCGCCCGGAGCGTGGAGGCCTATCTCGATGCGCATGCGGGAGACCTCCTGCCGCCAACGCGCCCGGAGCCGCTGACCGCGGGCGAGCGCGCCGCGCTGGAGTCCGTCGGCGTCTCCACCGCCGATCACGCGCCCGACCCGCAGCCCTTCCTCGACGGCGTGGCCCGTCACGCGGTGATCGTCGCCACGGCGCTGCCGCTCGCCGAGGCCGCACGTCGCTTCGGCGTGGCTCCGAGCCGGCTGCGGCAGCGCCTGCAGGAGCGCACGCTGCTCGGCGTCCGATCCGAGGACGGCCGCGCCTGGCGCATTCCCCTGTTCCAGATCACGGAGGCGGGTGAGCTTCCGGGCTTGCGGTTGGTCCTGAAGGCGATCCGCAGCGATCTTCGGCCGGTCACGATCGTCGGTTTCTTCACCACGCCGCAGCCTGATCTCGAGGACGAGACCGGCGCGGCGATGACCCCGATCGCATGGCTGTCGTCGGGCCGCGACCCGGACGCGGTGCGCCGCCTCGCGGCGGAGCTGTGACGCGGCCACATGGCCAAGTTCCCCGAGCCGCCGCCGGTGGCGGAGCTGATCGCGATCGGCTCCGACGTCGTCCATCTCGCGCCCGGAACAGCCTTGGCGCGCCTGTTCTTCCGCGGCGGCGCACATCCTGGGGCGTGGGACACCTTCCGGTTCTGGGGACCAGGGCCGTCGCGCTTCGATCACCACCTCCCCGGGCCGAACGGCGCCGTCACGCTCCAGGACCGGGGCATCCTCTATGCCGCCGGCGCCGGCGAGCCGGGCGCCCTCGCCGTCTGCGCCGCGGAAGTATTCCAAGCCACGCGGAGCATCGATCTCCACGACCGCGCGCCCTGGTTCGCGACGTTCCGCACCGCGCGGGAACTGGCGCTCCTCGACCTGCGCGGCCTGTGGCCGACACGGGCGGGCGCCTCCTCGGCCATCGCGAGCGGGCCGAAGGCGCGGGCTCGTCGCTGGAGCGGCCGGATCTACGAGGCCTATCCGAAGATCGACGGCCTGCTCTATTCGTCCTCGATGGGCGGAAACGCCGACGCGGTCGCGCTCTATGAACGCGCCCGGGATGCGCTCCCGAAGGCGCCCGAATTCCACCGAGCGCTGGCAGACCCGGCCCTGCGCGCGCCGCTTTTCGCAGCCGCCAAGGCCATCGGCTACGCCATCGTCTGACCCCTCACGCGAACCGCGCGTCGTATTCCAGCAGCGCGTTCAAGAGCACCTGCGCCCCCGCGGCGCACACGTCGAAGGACGTCGACTCCGCCTCGTTGTGCGGCTGGCCGCCCTCCCACGGCGCGAACACCC
>JBNPEA010000079.1:0-12928 GCA_051117315.1 Salinarimonas sp.
CATGGTGGACAGGACCAGGCCCGACGGCGTCATCGAGCCCACCCCGCCGTTCCTCCTCGCGGCGCTGCCGCAGCGCGGCGCCTCCGCCGAGATCGGCGGCGCCTTCGACCGCCTCTACGCCTGGGCGGGTCCGCGCGGCCTCATCGGTCCGCAGACCCGCTCCATCGGCGTCTATCTCGACGACCCCGAGAGCGTCCCGCGGGCGCAGCTGCGCTCCTATGCCGGCATGACGGTGCCCCCCGGCTTCGCGGCCGAGGGCGAGATCGAGATCGTCGAGATCCCCGGCGGCGAAGTGGCGGCGATCGTCCACAAGGGTCCGTACGCGGAGCTGGAGGCGGTCTACCGCGGTCTCTACAAGGGCTGGCTTCCGCAGAGCGGACGCGAGCCCGCCGACGCGCCGCCCTTCGAGGAATACCTCAACGATCCGCGCGCGACCCCGCCCGTCGACTGGCTGACCAAGGTCTGCCTGCCGCTCGAGGCGCAGGTCGCGGCTCGCGCCTGACGAGCCGCACCGCTCCGGGCGACTGGGTCTGATCGACTGCGATCCTCGGCCCGCGGATCAGGGCGCCAGAACCTCCAGCGGGTCGTTCAGGTCCCCGCCGACACCGCGATCTGCGCCGAAGCAGATGCAGCTCCCGTCCGCCAGGTCGTCGCAGCCCGTGCCGCCCATGTAGCCGCACCGCCGGCAGCAGCCGCTGGTGGGCGGTGTGGTGGGCGGCTGCGGCTTGGGCTTCTTCTTACGGGCAGCGCTGACGTAGTCCTCGTTCTTGGAGAGCGCGAACAGGACCTCGCCCGTCTTCTCCGAGACCACGAAGACGGTCTGGAAGGGCGACGCGTCGACGGCCTTCAAGCCTTCCGCGATCGTCCGCGACGACGAGACCCCGAGAAATGAGAACGCCTCCTTGCGCTTTCGACCACGGTCCGAAAGCGCGAACTTGATCTCACGGAACTCGTCGCAGACGATGTGGTGGTATTGATGATCCTTGTGCTTCTCCAGCTCTTTCATTTCGGCATCGGACATGATCGAGCCCCCCGGAACTGCGTTGCGGAATGGGCACTCCGGAACGAAGCGCCTGCGACGCTACCGTCGCGTGCTGGACGACGACAATCAAGTATTTTGTCGCCGCGGCCGATACGCTCCGCGATGACGGTCGCGCGTCGATACCGAGCGCTGCCGCGGGCGCCGTCCATTGCCGCCATGCCAGTGATCAAGCGCACTCGGCGAGGGGGACCGGCGTCGGCGACGTCAGCCCCCCGGCTGGACCACGTTGCCCAGGTAGTCCAGCCCGCCGAGCGGCCCCGCCCGCCATTCGTGCACGGCGAGCATCGGCAGCACCGCGTCGCCCCGCGCGTCGAACCGCACGGGCCCGAGCACGGTGTCGACCGGCGCCTCGCGCAGCCGCGCGGCGATGGCCTCGCCCTCGGACGGGCCGACGGCGTTTGCCGCCGCGGCGATCGCCTCGACGGCGGCGTAGGCGCGCAGCGCCACCGGGTGGAGGGTCTCGATCACGTCCTCGGCTGCGAGGATCGGCATGACGCTCGGCGGTGCGGCCACCTGCGCGGATGCGTCGTCGACGCTGCCGCTCGCCTCGCCCTGCCGCACTGCGGCCTGCGAGAGGATGCCGCCGGCGATCGTCGTCGCGGCCGCGTTCCCGGTCGTGTCCGGCGCGGCCGTCATCAGCGTCCCGGCGGCGATCGCCGGCTCGAGGCTCGCGAAGACCGGCGAGACGATGGCGTCGGTCGCCACCAGCACCGCCCGCGCGCCCGCCGCCCGCAGGTCCCGCAGCAGGATCGCGGCCTCCGGCGCGAGCCCGCCGAAATAGACATAGCCCGGGTCGCGCGCCGCGATCCGCCCGGCGAGCCCACGATAGTTCGGCTCGCCCGCGTCGAGGCCCTCGTAGAAGACGTCGACGATCCCGGCCTCGTCGAGGGTGGCGCGGAACGCGTCGGCAGCGCCTTTGCCGAAGCCGGTCTTGTCGTGGACGATCGCCACCCGAGCGTCCGGATCGACGCTCGCGACGTGACGGGCCGCTATCGGCCCCTGCGCCGAATCGGACGGTGCGAGGCGCAGCACGTTCCAGGCGGCGTCCTCCGTCAGCCGCGGCTCGCCGACCGCGGGCGTGATCATCGGGATGCCGGCCTCGGCGTAGAGCGGCGCCGCCTCCAGCGAGGGGCCGGCGGTGACGTGGCCGATCACGGCGACGAGGTCAGGGACGTCGGCGACGAGCGCGCCGGCCACCGTGCGGGCGCGGGCCGGGTCGCCGACGTCGTCGCGCACCAGGATCTCCAGCGGCTCGCCGCGGATGCCGCCGCGCGCGTTGATCGCGTCCGCCGCCCGCGTCGCGCCGGTCTCGAGCATGGCGCCGAACGCGGCGAGAGGCCCGCTCTGCGGCGCGACGACGGCGATGCGCGCCTGCGCGTGGGCCGCCGAGGGAGCGAGGGCGGGAGCCAGTGCAGAGGCCAGGGCAGGGGCGAGGAGGGCGGCCAGCGCCGCGATCGTCCGTATCGTCACGGAATGGGTTCCCTTTCCCGGTGCATTTCTCCCCGAGAATGACGCCTCTTTGACCGAGATCAAGGCCGGAAGGGGGCGGTTCCAACAATGGTGCCGGCAAGGCCCGGACTGCCGAGTCCGGGCGCATGTCAGTCACGGCAGCATCACCCAGGGGAATTCCATGGCCTCAATCGGCGCACCGCCGGTCGCTCCGGGCAAGAGGATGACGCTCGGCGAAGGGGGAAGCGCGCTCGCCTTCGCGGCGCTCGCGCTCCTGTCCATCGTCGTCGCCGCCAAAGCCTGGGAGGCGGCCTACGCCTTCCACGCCTACCTGTTCGCGGCGGCCTCCGTCGCGGCGGTGTTCGCGATCATGAACCGCTACAACGATCGCCCCGCGACGCTGCCGCCCCAGGAGATCGACGGCAAGCCCAACTACAACATGGGCCCCGTCAAGTTCGCCACCGTGGCGGCCATGGTCTGGGGGATCGCCGGGTTCACGGTGGGCGTCCTGATCGCGTTCCAGCTCGCCTACCCGGCGCTGAACTTCGATCTGGCCTTCCTGAACTTCGGCCGCATGCGCCCGCTGCACACCTCGGCGGTGATCTTCGCCTTCGGCGGCAACGTGCTGATCGCGACCTCGCTCTACGTCGTGCAGCGCACGAGCCGCGCGCGGCTCGCCGGCGACCTGCTGCCCTGGTTCGTGGTGCTGGGCTACAACTTCTTCATCCTGATCGCCGGCACGGGCTACCTGCTCGGCATCACCCAGTCGAAGGAGTACGCCGAGCCGGAGTGGTACGCCGACCTGTTCCTGACGGTGGTCTGGGTGGCCTATCTGGCGCTCTTCATGCTCACGCTGAGGAAGCGCAAGGAGCCGCACATCTACGTGGCGAACTGGTTCTATCTCGCCTTCATCGTCACGATCGCGATCCTGCATCTCGGCAACAACGCCGTGATCCCGGTGTCGCTGTTCTCGGCCAAGTCCTACCAGGTCTGGTCGGGCGTGCAGGACGCGATGGTGCAGTGGTGGTACGGCCACAACGCGGTCGGCTTCTTCCTCACCGCCGGCTTCCTGGCGATCATGTACTACTTCGTCCCGAAGCGGGCCGAGCGGCCGGTCTATTCCTACCGCCTGTCGATCATCCACTTCTGGGCGCTGATCTTCCTCTACATCTGGGCCGGCCCGCACCACCTGCACTACACGGCACTGCCGGACTGGACGCAGACGCTCGGCATGGTCTTCTCGATCATGCTGTGGATGCCCTCCTGGGGCGGCATGATCAACGGCCTGATGACGCTCTCGGGCGCCTGGGACAAGCTGCGCACCGATCCGGTCCTGCGCCTGATGGTGGTTTCCATCGCCTTCTACGGCATGTCGACCTTCGAGGGTCCGATGATGTCGATCAAGGTCGTGAACTCGCTCTCGCACTACACCGACTGGACCGTCGGCCACGTGCACTCGGGCGCGCTCGGCTGGGTCGCCTACATCTCCTTCGGCGCGATCTACTGCCTCGTGCCCTGGCTGTGGAACCGCGAGCGGCTGTACTCTCTCAAGCTCGTCAACTGGCACTTCTGGATCTCGACGCTCGGCATCGTGCTGTACATTTCCTCGATGTGGGTCGCCGGCATCATGCAGGGCCTGATGTGGCGCGCGTACACGGCGCTGGGCTTCCTCGAGTACTCGTTCATCGAGACCACCGAGGCGATGCATCCCTACTACGTGATCCGTGGCCTGGGCGGGCTCCTGTTCCTCGCCGGTGCGCTGATCATGGTCTACAACCTCGTCATGACCGTTCGTGCGGTGAAGCCGGCCGCCGAGGCCGAGCCGAAGTCGCCGCTCGTCGCGGCCGAGTAAGGGGAGCGGCGAGAAATGTCTCTCTGGAACAAGCACGCAGTCTTCGAGAAGAACTCGGTGGTCCTGGTGGCCGGCATCATCGGCGTCGTCGCCATCGGCGGCATCGTCGAGATCGCCCCGCTGTTCTACCTCAAGAACACGATCGAGGAGGTGGAGGGGATGCGTCCCTACAGCCCCCTCGAGCTCGCCGGGCGCAACATCTACATCCGCGAGGGTTGCTACAACTGCCACAGCCAGATGGTGCGCCCGCTGCGCGACGAGGTGGAGCGCTACGGCCACTACTCGCTCGCGGCGGAGTCGATGTACGACAAGCCCTTCCAATGGGGCTCGAAGCGCACCGGCCCGGACCTGGCGCGCGTCGGCGGTAAGTACTCCGACGCCTGGCACGTGGCGCACCTCGTCGATCCGCGCTCGCTCGTGCCGGCCTCGATCATGCCGGGCTATCCCTTCCTGTTCGAGACGCCGCTCGCGTTCGATACGATCGGCACGGACCTCGCGGTCCAGGCGGCGATGGGCGTGCCCTACACCGAGGAGATGATCGCCAACGCCCGTACGGACGTGATCATCCAGGCGACCATGGACGATCCCGACCAGGCGAGCCTGCTCGAGCGCTATCCCAAGGCGCAGGCCCGCTCCTTCTCCGGCCGGACGGACGGGTCCATCACCGAGGGCGATGCGCTCGTCGCCTACCTGCAGACGCTGGGCACGCTGGTCGATTTCTCGACCTACGACGGCCAGGCGAACGTGCGCTGAGGAGCAGAGCATGGAAACCTACACGCTCCTCGCCTCCTTCGCGCAGACCGGCGGGCTCCTGATCTTCATCTTCGGGTTCCTGCTCGTCGTCGCCTACGCGCTCATGCCGTCCAACCGCTCGACCTTCGACAAGGCCGCGCGGACGCCGCTCGAAGAGGATTGAGGCCATGGCCCAGAAGAAGCAGGACATCGACAAGGTGACCGGGGTCTCGACAACCGGGCACGAATGGGACGGCATCACGGAGCTGAACAATCCGCTCCCGCGCTGGTGGCTGTGGCTGTTCTACGTCACCATCGCCTTCTCGGCGATCTACGTGCTGCTCTACCCGGCGATCCCGCTCGTCAGCACGGCGACGGGGGGCATTCTCGGCTGGAATTCGCGCTCGGCGGTGGTGCAGGACCTCGAGCGGCTCGACGCCTCCCGCGGCGGCGACATCGCCGCCCTCCGGGACGTCGAGCTCGCCTCCATCGAGGAGAACCCGCAGCTCCTCGCCTTCGCCCAGGCCTACGGGCGTGCCGCCTTCGGCGACAATTGCTCGGCCTGCCACGGGGCCGGCGGCGGCGGCGCGACGGGCTTTCCGAACCTCGTCGACGACGACTGGCTGTGGGGCGGCTCGCTCGACGCGATCCAGCACACCATCACCTACGGCATCCGCTCGACCCCGCTCGACACGCGCTTCGGCGACATGCCCGCCTTCGTACGCGAGGGCTGGTTCGGCCGCGAGGACGCGATCGTGCTCTCCGACTACGTGCGCCACATCGCGGGCCTCGAGACCCCCGCGGGCTTCGATCCGGCCGCCGGCGAGGAGCTGTTCGTCACCAACTGCTCCGCCTGCCACGGCGAGGCCGGCGAGGGCCTCCAGGACCTCGGCGCGCCGAACCTCACCGACGGCATCTGGCTCTACGGCTCGGACCGCGAGGTCATCCTCGAGGGCCTGGTCAACGGCCGCGGCGGGATGATGCCGCATTTCGGCGAGCGCCTCGACCAGGCGACCGTGAAGGCGCTGGCCGTCTACGTGCACACGCTCGGCGGCGGCGAGTGAGCCCTCGGCCGGACGGCTGGATGAGATCGACGACGGCGGCTCCCCCGGAGCCGCCGTCGTCATGTCGGCTCCACCTGTTCTAACGGATGAGCCTGACCTCTACGCCGATGCGCGGTCCCACTGCCGTCCACGCGCGATCGGCAGTGAGGACCGGAAGCGTCAGTCGCGAGGCGAGAGTGAGGCAATAGTGATCGCCGAGCCAAAGCCCAGCGTCATGCGTCGTCGCACGAAGGAGGCCCGCCGCGACGCACAATTCGCGGTCTGCGGGGGCGATCGCGATGGGGAGGAGGCCGAAGATGAGCTCAATCTCGTCGCCGCCACCGCCCCGGGCCGCGAAATGACCGACGACCTCTGCGAGGTTCGGAGCCGCCATGATAGAGCCCTCGAGAGTGGCGCGCACCACGTCGGTGCCGGGCTCGTCGAGTAGCAGCGCGATGACGGCCGACGCATCGAGGACCGCCCGCGTCATTCCCGGGTCGCGTCCTCTCGCCGCTCGGCGAGGAAGGCATCCACGCCCTCGCCGCCGCGACCGATTATGGAGCGGGCGATTGCGCGCGCTTCCGCCAGGACCTGGTCCACGGTTCTCAGCACGATCGCATCCTCGGTCTCCTGGATGACGACCTCTCCACCGTTCGCCAGCCCGTGGCGCCGTCGAAGTTCCGCGGGCAGGCTCAGGCGGCCCGATGCGGTGACCGTCGCGCGCGTCGTCATCATCTCATCCCGATCTACAGGCGTTCGATCCCGATATGGTAGGCAAACGCCCAGGGGCTGATCCAGCAGATCTGGCACGCCGTCCTGCGTGGCTTAGCCGACGGTCACGCCAATCGACACGGCACGCGGCGCATCAGCACCGCCGACCAGGCGCAGTCGCTTCACTCCTCCACCGGCACGAGCCAGCCGGCGCCCGAGTCGTCGTTCTCCTCGAGCGCCTCGGCGAGGGCCTCCACACTCACGCTCTCGGCCTCTGCTCGATCCTCGCGGAGGCGCGGCGCGCGGGGCTGCCAGCCCTTGAGGTGCTGGCCGACCCGCTCGTAGAAGCTCGGGACCGCGGCCTCTAGCTCCGAGATGAACTTTTTGGCGTGCGTCGCCCCGAGTCGTCCGCACAGATTGCAGAACCTTGCGCTGTCGATCAAGCCGGGGAGGGTGATATACGCCCCCGGCCTTGCGCGGCGGTTCCCGACGTCCCATCTGCCGCATGTACGCGCGCCCCCGAACGGCGCGCGGCCGTGCGTCCGCCCGGGTCGAAGGCCCGCCGGCGTTTGACGTGGCGCGGCCGCGGGTTTAATGCCAGAGCGCAATTCGGCACCGCCAGCCACGGGGCGCGGCGGTTGTTTTTGCTGATCAGAGGATGACCGTATGGCGAAAGAGGAGCTGATTACCTTCGAGGGCGTCGTGACCGAGGTTCTCCCCGATGCGAAGTTCCGGGTCGAGCTCGAGAACGGCCACGAGGTGATCGCCTACACCGCCGGCAAGATGCGCAAGTTCCGCATCAAGACGATTGCCGGCGACCGCGTCACCGTCGAGATGTCGCCCTACGACCTCGACAAGGGGCGCCTGGTATTCCGCCACAAGGACGACCGCGGGCCCGTCGGGCCCCGCCCGGGCGGCTCGCGCCCCGGCGGCCCGCGCCGGCGGTGACGTCAGCGCCCCGGGGCGCTGGTCCAGGCGCCCGGGGCAGGGTATCCTGGCCGGGACGCGCGAGGAGGTCGAGCTGGCCGACGTGACCAGCCTGACGGTCGAGCTCGATCCGGAGCTGCGGGACGCCTTCCTCGGCGCGGCCGCGATCGACGACGTGCCTCCGGACGAGATCCTGCGCGCGCTCGTACGCGGCTACGTCGAGGAGAAGCGCGGAGAGCGCGAGGCCCCGACGCCGGAATACGATGCGTTCCTGCGGCGAAAGGTCGAGGTCGCCCGCGCGTCGATGAGATCGGGCGACTTGCGCTCCAACGAGGATGTCGAGGCAGAGTTCACCGAGCGACGGCGCCGGCTCGGCGTCGATCTCGCATGACCGTCCGCTGGACACCCGAAGCGGTCCAGGAGGACGCCGAGCCACTGGACTGATCGCGAGAAACCGACCCGGACACGAAAAAGGGCGCCCGGCCTCTCGGCCGGCGCCCCTCTCGTCTTCGTGTCGGGTCGCGCGAAGGCGCCCCGGCGGGGCTCACGCCACCGCGAGCTTGTCCGCCGAGGACTTGCCGGTGCGGCGGTCGGCGACGACCTCGAAGGAGACCTTCTGGCCCTCGTCGAGGCTGCGCAGGCCCGCGCGCTCGACGGCCGAGATGTGCACGAAGACGTCGTTGCCACCCTCGTCGGGCTGGATGAAGCCGTAACCCTTGGTCGAGTTGAACCACTTCACGGTACCGGTCTGCATGACGTGTCCTTTCAAGGCATGCATGTAGGCTAGAGCGGGCGCGAGCGCCCGCTCACGGATATCGATGTCTTGGAGAAGGGTCGTCAGCCGCGCACCGTGATGCGCATCCTGGCCAAGTCGTCCGGCCTAAAACTCGATAGTACTCAGATATACCCTGATCGTGGCATTTCCAAGGTCGCCACCTCCAAGGTCGCCACCTCCAAGGTTGCCAACGATGAAAAGCCGTGCGCCGACGAGGACGAAGCCCGGCCGTCGCCGGCCGGGCCTGCTTCGGGAGCGTGCCGAGACCGCCCGGCTCAGCTCGCCGCCATCGCCTTCTTCAGGTTCTCGTCCACCTTGTCGAGGAAGCCTGTCGTCGTCAGCCAGCGCTGCTCGGGCCCGACCAGGAGGGCGAGGTCCTTGGTCATGTGGCCGGCCTCGACAGTATCGATGCAGACCGTCTCCAGCGTGTCGGCGAAGCGCTTGAGGTCCTCGTTGCCGTCGAGCTTGGCGCGGTGTGCGAGGCCCCGGGTCCAGGCGAAGATCGAGGCGATGGAGTTCGTCGAGGTCTCCTTGCCCTTCTGGTGCTCGCGGTAGTGGCGCGTCACCGTGCCGTGGGCGGCCTCGGCCTCCACCGTCTGGCCGTCCGGCGTCATCAGCACGGAGGTCATCAGGCCGAGCGAGCCGAAGCCCTGGGCCACCGTGTCGGACTGCACGTCGCCGTCGTAGTTCTTGCAGGCCCAGACGTAGCCGCCCGACCACTTCAGCGCCGAGGCGACCATGTCGTCGATCAGGCGGTGCTCGTAGGTGATGCCCGCCGCCTTGAACTGATCGGCGAACTCGGCTTCGTAGACCTCCTGGAACAGGTCCTTGAAGCGCCCGTCATAGGCCTTGAGGATGGTGTTCTTGGTCGACAGGTAGACCGGATACTTGCGGTTCAGGCCGTAGTTCAGCGAGGCACGGGCGAAGTCGCGGATCGAATCGTCGAGATTGTACATCGCCATGGCGACGCCCGCGCCCGGGAACTGGAACACCTCCTTCTCGATGACGGTGCCGTCCTCGCCCTCGAACTTGATGGTCATGCGGCCCTTGCCCGGTACCTTGAAATCGGTGGCGCGGTACTGGTCGCCGTAGGCGTGGCGGCCGACGATGATCGGCTGGGTCCAGCCCGGCACGAGGCGCGGCACGTTCTTGCAGATGATCGGCTCGCGGAAGATCACGCCGCCGAGGATGTTGCGGATCGTGCCGTTGGGCGAGCGCCACATCTGCTTGAGGCCGAACTCCTCGACGCGCTGCTCGTCGGGGGTGATGGTGGCGCACTTGACGCCCACGCCGTGCTTCTTGATGGCGTTGGCCGCGTCGATCGTCACCTGGTCGTTGGTGGCGTCGCGGTGCTCCACGCCGAGGTCGTAGTACTCGAGGTCGATGTCGAGATAGGGATGGATCAGCTTCTCCTTGATGAACGTCCAGATGATCCGGGTCATCTCGTCGCCGTCGAGCTCCACCACCGGGTTGTCGACCTTGATCTTCGCCATCGTCAGGACCTCTTCGGCTGGTGCGTCCGGGGACGCCGCGCGCCCCCCTTCAGGGCCGCGTCTTAGCTCGCCTTCGCCATCGGGGGAAGTCCGGCTTTCGCCGGGGGCGTGATCGGGGGGGGGACTGCGGGTCAGAGCGTGAGGACGATGCCCGCGCGCGCGCCGGCCTCACGGATGGCGGCGAGGAGGCTCTCGTCGTCGGCGGCGTCGCGGGAGGCGAGGCACTCCAGGGCGAGTTCGTCGACGCGGTCGCCGAACAACAGCGTCGCCCTGTCCGGATCGCAGCGGTTGGATGTCCAGACGAGCCCGTCGAGATCGGGAAAGCGATTGTGGAGGGCCTCGGCCCAGCGCGCGGTGCGCTCGTAGTCGGATGCAGGCGCCGATACGAGCTCGCGATGCGCCATGCCCCATTTGGCGAGGTCCGGCGCGCGCAGCTCCGCCAGCAGGAGCGGCCGTCGCGTGACGAGCAGGCTATGGCTGCGCGCGGTCGCCTCCTCCACCGGTACCGTCTTGAACGGCGCCGCGACGGGAACGTCGTGGAAGACGCTCTCGAAGATTGCGGCCTGCAGGCTCGTGGCCGCATAGAGCGACGGCACGCATCGCCCCTCGGCGTCTGTGATCGGTGCGAAACGGGTCGGTCGGCCGAGGCACGGATTGAACGCGGCGCCACCGAAACGCGACAGGTGGACGCGATGCAGCCGGGTGCCCGAGGGCAGGCTGACCGTGTTCGGCGGGTCGAGGTCCGGCGGCGGTGACGGAACCCCGCCGCTCACCCGACCGTGCCCTCCCGCATGCGCGCGGCCGCGGCGACCACGGCGTCGCCCTCGGCGAGGCGATCCTGCGGTGCGGCGCCGCCGAGCCAGCCGTTGCCGGAAGCGAACCAGAGTGCGACCTGCCAGGGCATCATCCCCTCGGGCAGCGCCGCAAGCACGCGACGGATCACGGGACGGGGGCGGCCGCCCGAGAACTGGAAGGCCGGGAAGCGATCGATACCTTTGTGGGCGACGGCGAAGACGCGCCCGTCCTTCTTCCAGCCGGCGGCGAGTGCACTGCGGTTCGCAGCCCCGCTGCCCGCCTCGCGATGAAGCTCCGCCGCCGTGAGCGTCGGCACGGACTCGAGATAGCGGATCCTCAGTGCGGCGTTGTCGGTCTCGAGGTCGGCCTCGATGGGGGAGAGGGGCTCGTCCTCGATCAGCGCCTCGACGAGCCGCTCGATGCGCTGCGCACGACGCGCGGCCCGCCCGGGCGCTGCTCGCTGGTCGAGCGCCTGGATGGCGCGACGGGCGAGTGCGAGATCGCGTCGGCTGTCGGCGTGGACGATCAGCGTATGGCCGG
Source organism: Salinarimonas sp. (assembly GCA_051117315.1). Classification (GTDB taxonomy): domain Bacteria; phylum Pseudomonadota; class Alphaproteobacteria; order Rhizobiales; family Beijerinckiaceae; genus Salinarimonas. Next base: position 11,360 of record JBNPEA010000079.1, read on the forward strand.
CGGGCATGACACGCGCATCCTCCCGCGGCAGGTCGAGCGTCTCGATCGAGTAGGCGCGCTCACGAACCTCGGCCACGATGATGCTCCCTTCCTTGCCAGCCCGATGAGGCTCTGCCCTGATGTCCATGATGTCAAGGCGATCTCATGGACATCAGGACCGGCTCCGCGTCGGCGAGGGTCAGCCCCGTCCCCTCAGCACCAGCTCGTTACGCCGCACCTCGTAGGAGTCGAGCCGGTCGAGGAAGGTCATGCCGAGCAGGTTGCCGGGCAGGGCGTCGGGGCGGGCGACGAGGGCGCGGACGCGGCGCTCGACGATGTCGCCGACCGCCAGCGTGTCGAGCACGATCGGTGCGGCCATGGTGCGGCCGTTGGCGGTCAGAACCGGCACGCGGTAGGAGAGGTCCTCGGCCGCGTAGCCCAGGCGCGCGGCCGCGTCGGCGGTGATTACGACCACGTTCGCGCCGGTGTCGAAGATGAAGTCGAGCGGCGTGCCGTCGGCCGTACCGCGCACCACGAAGGCGCCGTCGAAGCCGCGGCGCACGCTCACCTCTCCGGGGGCGACGGTGACCGCCGCGCCCGGGCGCAGCTCCGCCATCACCCGCAGGGCCACCGATTCGAGCTCGGCGCGGTGGGTGTAGAGCACGATCAGCGCGACGAAGATCACGACCCACGAGACGAGATGGCCGATCATCGCGGCGACGTGCCCGCGGTAGCGCGAGAACATCGATCCGGAGACGAGAAGCACCAGCGCGACGAGCGCGGTGAGGCGGGCGAACTCTTCCGGCGGCAGGCCCATCACCTGCCGCTCGCCGTGCGTCCACACGAGGGCGGCGAGCCCGAGCGCGAGGAGCGCGAGGCCGATCGCCCCGGGCATCAGCCGGCCTCGCCCGGGGCAGCTCCGCCCGAGGCCGACCGACCCGCGTCCGTCTCGCCCGAGTCCGTCTCGCCCGCGTCCGTCTCACCCAGGAACGCGGCGCGCATGCGCCGGTCGAGCCCGGCCATGACGGCGCGCCGCTCGTCCTCGGGCATCCGGCCCCAGGTGGCGATCTCGGCGCGGGTTCGCCCGCAGCCCTCGCACAGGCCGGTGTCCTCGTCGATGAGGCAGACCTTGATGCAAGGGGAGGAGGCGGGGCTGGCGGCGGGGCTCGGCTGCGTGCTCATGCGTCCTTATCTCGTCAGCGGGCGAGCGCGATCAAGAGGGCGAGGGCGGCGGCGATCTCCGCCGCCTGCTGGGCGGCGCCGGCGACGTCCCCGGTCTGGCCGCCGATCTTCGCCACCGACCAGCGGGTGAGCGCCCATCCCGCGACGCCCGTGGCGACGCAGGCGGCGATCATGCCGGCGAGCGGCAGCCCTCCGGCGAGCGCCAGCGCGAGCGCGATCGCGGCACCGAGCGCGCCGGCCTGGACGAGGGCGGCGCGGGGAAGCCGGCCGACCGAGGCGGAGGCGCCGTCGGCGCGAGCGGGATCGGCCAGCGCCAGGGGAACGAGCGTCGCCGCGCGCGAGAGCGCCGACAGCGCGCAGAACGCCGCCGCGGCGCCGAGCGTGCCGGCGGCCTCGAGCAGCGCCGCC
>JBNPEA010000171.1:0-12922 GCA_051117315.1 Salinarimonas sp.
CGGGCCACGGCGTCGAGTAGTCCTACAACTGCTCTCCCGGGCAGTGTATTCGCACGTCTTCGCTCGTCCTCGGCGTGCCTTCGAGCCTCTTTCGCGCCGCGCGGCGCCAATCGGAACGCCATGACCGATCTCCTCCTCCTGGACAGCGACCGCACCGAGCACCCCCTCGACGTGGTGGAGCGCGTGGCCGCGATGTGCGACTGGGCCTTCGACCGTGCCGAGACGGACGAGATGTCGGTCTCCGTCCGCGGAACGCATGCGGACTATCAGGTGGCCTTCACCTGGATCGAGGACGTCGAGGCGCTCCACGTCGCCTGCGCCTTCGACCTGCGCGTGCCGGAGCGCCGGCGCGGCGAGATCCTCAAGCTGGTCTCGATGATCAACGAGCAGCTCTGGGTCGGGCACTTCGATCTGTGGTCGAACGAGGGCGTGGTGATGTTCCGCCACGCGCTGCTCCTCACCGGCGGCGCCGAGCCGCGCCGCGGCCAGTGCGAGATGCTGATGCAGGCCGCCGTCGAGGCCTGCGAACGGCACTACCAGGCCTTCCAGTTCATCCTCTGGGCGGGCAAGTGCGCGCGCGAGGCCCTCGACAGCGTGCTGTTCGAGACCGAAGGTGAGGCCTGAGAGGCCGAGCCCCTTCGGAGCGTAGCCATGACCGACACCGCATTCCCCGAGAGCCTCGCGCTCGTCGGCGCCGGCAAGATGGGCGGCGCCATGCTGGAGGGCTGGCTCGCCGCCGGCCTGCCGGCGAAGGCCGTGTCCGTGCACGATCCCGCGCCGGCCGAGACGATCGCCGGCCTCGCCGCGGCGCGCGGCCTCGCGCTCAACCCGGATGCGCGGGCGCGCGGCCCGGTCGCGGTGCTGGTGCTCGCCATCAAGCCGCAGATGCTGGAGGCGGCCGCGCCCGGGCTCGCGCCCCTCGTCGACGCGGGGACGCTCGTCGTCTCCGTCCTCGCCGGCAAGACGATCGCGAACCTCGCCGCCGCCCTGCCGGGGGCGGGCGCCATCGTGCGCGCCATGCCGAACCTGCCCGCCGCGATCGGCCGGGGCGCCACCGGCGCCCATGCCAGCCCGGCCGTGAGCCCGGCGCAACGCGCCATCGCGGACACGCTGCTGCGGGCCTCGGGCCTCGTGGAATGGGTGGACGACGAGAGCCTGATCGACGCCGTCACCGGCGTCTCCGGCTCCGGCCCGGCCTACGTCTTCGCGCTGGTCGAGGCCCTCGCCGAGGCGGGCGTCGCCGCCGGGCTCGCGCCGGACCTCGCCATGCGCCTCGCCCGGCAGACCGTGGTCGGCGCGGGCGCTCTGCTCGACGAGAGCGACCTGCCGGCCGAGACCCTGCGCCGCAACGTGACCTCGCCCGGCGGCACCACCGCCGCGGGCCTCGCCGTGCTCCAGCGCGGCGAGGGCGGCCTCGCGGACCTGATGCGCGAGACGGTCGCGGCGGCGAAGCGCCGAGCGGGCGAGCTGTCGGGCTGACTCGGGCGGGCTGCGCGACGCGCTCGGCTCTGCTAGGACGGCTGTCGCGACATCCCGCGGAGCCCTTCCATGCACGCCCCCGCCGCGCCCGAGTTCCTGCCCTGCCGGATCGACGGCTACACCGACCTGCCGCCCGGCAAGCTCGCCAACCTCGTCACCTGGCTGGAGATGACGCGTCCGCCGCCGCCCCGGGCGCCGGTGCGACCGGATCTCACCCTCGTCGAGACCACGCGCGACATCGAGGCGTACCGGGCGCTCTACCGCCGCATCGGCGCGCGCTGGCTGTGGATGGGGCGGCTCGTCATGTCGGACGTCGCGCTCGCCCGCACGCTGGCGGACGAGCGGCTGGTGTCGCGCACGCTCGTGCGCGACGGCGACGCGATCGGGCTGATGGAGGTGTTCTTCGCCGACGACGGGACGGCGCAGCTCGCCTATCTCGGGCTCGTGCCCGAAGCGATCGGCAGCGGGCTCGGCCGCTGGCTGATGGACGCCGCCCTCGCCCAGGCCTTCGCCCGGCCGATCCGGCGGCTGACGGTCAGCACCTGCACCTTCGATCACCCGGACGCGGTCGCCTTCTACGTGCGCTCGGGTTTCCGGCCGTTCAAGCGCGCCATCGAGATCCACGACGACCCGCGCCTCGTCGGGCTCTATCCGCTCGACACCGGGGCGCAGCGGTGGCCGCCGATCGAAGGGTGAGACGAGCGTGACATGTTCGACATCCGCGATGCCGAGGTCGTTCGGGAAGTGGTGCGCTGCGGCGGGTTCCGCGCGGCGGCGACGCGGCTGAACCTGACGCAGTCCGCCATCTCGGCGCGGGTCTCCGCGCTCGAGGAGCGGCTGTCGATCACGATCTTCGACCGCAAGCGCCGCGGCGCGCGGCTCACCCCGCAGGGGCGGGCCTTCCTGGATCAGGCCGGGCGGCTCGTGACGTTGCGCGATGCCATCGCTGAGAGCTTCGCGCCGGGAGCCGGCTTCGTCGGGACGCTGCGCATCGGGGTCGCCGAGACGATCGTGCACACCTGGCTCGCGGGCATGCTCACCCGCGTGCGGGACGCGCTGCCGCGCATCCGAATCGAGCTCTCGGTCGAGACCTCGCCCATTCTCGCCCGTCGGCTCCTCGACGATGCGATCGACGTCGCGGTCCTGATGGAGCCGCTGGCGCCCGAGACGGCGCGCGCGACGCCGCTCTACACCTGCCGGCTCGACTGGTTCGCCGCGCCGGGCCTGGCGCTGCCGGCCGAGCCGCTCGACCTCGCCGCGCTCGCCGCGCATCCGATCATCACCTTCGCGCGCGGCACGATCCCCTACGCGGAGCTCGAGCGGAGGCTGCCGATCGACGGCCTTCCGCCGCCGCTGCTCCACGCCTGCGCCTCGCTGTCGACGACGCTCCATCTCGCGCGGGACGGCTTCGGGATCGGGCTCCTTCCCGCGCCGATGGCGGCCGGGGATCTCGCCGCCGGCACCCTGCGGCGCGTCGGGACCACGCCGGCGGCGCGCCTGCCGGACCTCGCCTTCGCCTTCGCGCACCTCCCGCGGCAGAGCAGCGCGGCGATGCAGGCGCTGATAGAGGCTGCACGGACGGCCGTCGGCGACTTCGAGCTTGATCGTATGAGAAGATCAACTTGATCAGTTTTTGATCGATTGACGCGATTTCGCGTGGATGGAACACTTCCCTCGTGGTGGACACGCACCGAGGGGGGAGCCGATGCCGCCCATGGACCATCCCGCCGACCACCCGCTCGATGGTTTCGCGGGCGAGAGCCCTCAGGCCCTGCGCCGCGCCATTCGCGCCGGCGCGTTCCGCGGTCCGACGACGGGACACGCGCCCGGCTTCCTGCAGGGCAACCTCGCGATCCTCCCGCGCGCTCTCGCGCAGGACTTCCTCGCCTTCTGCGTCGCGAACCCGAAGCCGTGCCCGCTCATCGGCGTCTCGGAGCCCGGCGATCCGCGCGTCCCGACGCTCGGTGCCGATCTCGACCTGCGCACCGACGTCGGCGCCTACCGCATCTTCCGCGGCGGTCCGGATTTCGAGCGGGTCGCGGACCTGGAGGGCGTCTGGCGGGCGGATCTGGTCGGCTTCGTCATCGGCTGCTCGTTCTCCTTCGAGGAGAGCCTCCACCGGGCGCGCATTCCCGTCCGCCACATCGCGGCGGGCCGAAACGTCCCGATGTACGTGACGAACCTGCAGACCCGGCGCGCCGGCCCCTTCGGCGGGCCGATGGTCGTGTCCATGCGCGCCTTCTCGCCGGCAGACGCGATCCGCGCCATCGTCCTCTCCGAGCGCCAGCCTCTCGCCCACGGGGCGCCGGTGCACATCGGCGACCCCGCCGCCATCGGCATCGCGGATCTCCACGCGCCCGAGTTCGGCGATCCGCCGGTTCTCGCATCGGGCGACGTCCCGGTGTTCTGGGCCTGCGGGGTGACGCCCCAGGTCGCGATCCGCGAGGCCCGGCCCGAGCTCGCGATCACCCACGAGCCCGGGCACATGCTCGTCACGGACACGCCCGCGGAAGGGGCGGGCATCGGCCCGTGACGATCCACGACGCGTCCGTGCGGGCGCCAACCAGAGGGAACGACACAGCCATGATGAAGATCCTGAAGACGAGCCTCCTCGCCGGGGCGAGCCTCCTCGTAGCGGCCGGAGCCGCGAAGGCGCAGGAGATCGACGAGGTGACCCTCTCGGTCGTCGGCTCCTGGTCGAGCCTGCCGCTCTACCAGCAATTCGAGGCGCCGTTCTGGACCGAGCACCTGCCGGAGGCCTCGGGCGGCCGGATCACTGTCGAGATGACCACGTTCAACCAGCTCGGCTCCAGCGGCTCCGACGTCTACCGCCTCCTCGCCGACGGCGTCTTCGACGTGGGCATGACGGTCGCCGACTACACGGTCTCGGACGCACCGGAGCTGGAGGGCCTCGACGTCCCGCTGATCGCGACGGACGCGCAGACCGCCCGCCGGGCGGTCGACGCGGCGCGTCCGATGGTCGAGGACATCATGCGCGATCGTTTCAACGCGAAGCTCCTCGCGATCGCGCCCTATCCGCCGCAGGTCGTGTTCTGCCGTGACGCGCTCTCCTCGCTCTCGGACCTCGAAGGGCGCAAGGTCCGCGGCTCGGGCCGCATGACGACGCAGTTCCTGCAGGCGCTGGGCGCCGAGGGCATCAATCTCGCCTTCTCCGAGGTGCCCGGCGCGCTCGAGCGCGGGATCGTCGATTGCGCCATCACCGGCGCGGGCTCGGGCCTGAGCGCCGGCTGGTGGGAGAGCGCGGACTACCTGATGACGCTGCCGCTGGGCGGCTGGGACCCGGTCGTCACCGCCATGAACCTCGACCGTTGGCAAAGCCTGTCGTCGGCGACGCAGGACTTCCTCGTGGCGCAGGTCTCGGAGCATTTCGAGGAGCCGGCCTGGGCCGACGCGCAGGGCGCGCTCGAGCGCGACGTCGCCTGCCTGACGGGCGGCGACTGCGCGGTGGAGACCGAGGCGGACATGACCGTCGTCGAGGCCTCCGAGGAGGATCGCCGGACGGCGATGGCGGCCCTGCGGGAGACGGTGCTGCCCGACTGGGCCGAGCGCGCGGGCTCGGACTGGGCGCAGCGCTGGAACCAGAGCGTGGGCCAGGCGACGGGCGTCGAGATCCCGCTGAACTGAGGCGGCATGCCCTTCGTGCGGGCGCCGCAAGCACGGCGCCCGCACCGTCCCCCACGAGGCGGATTGGCACCGCCCGTCGTCACCGAGGAGAGCCCATGCCCGATGCCATACGCTCGCACTGGCCGCTTCGACTGATCGCGCTGCTCGCGCGGGCGAACCGCGCCATCGCCATCGTCTGCGGGGTGGTCCTCCTGGGCGCGATGGTGCTCATCCTGCTCGAGATCGTGATGCGGCAGGTCGCCGGACGCGGCATCGGCGGCGCGGACGAGATCTCCGGATACGTCATGGCCGGCGTCGCCGCATGGGGCTTCTCCTACGCGCTCGTCGAGCGCGCGCACGTGCGCATCGACGTCGTCACAGGACGCCTGTCCGCTCCGGGGCGCGCCGCGTTCGACCTCGTGGCGCTTGCCGCGCTGACAGGCGTCGCCGCGACGGTCACGGGCTACGGCTGGCGGGTGCTGGGCACGACGCTGGCGCGGGGCGCGCGCGCCAACACGCCGCTCGAGACGCCGCTGTGGATCCCGCAGGCGATCTGGCTGTCCGGCTGGGCCTGGCTGACGCTGGTCGCCGGGCTTCTCGTCCTCGCCACCGCGGCGCTGATCGGGCAGGGCCGCTGGCGCGAGGCGCAGGACGCCGCCGGCATCGCTGCCGAGGCCGGAGGAGACACGCCGTGATCGTTTCCATCGCATCCGCGCTGCTCGCGCTGCTCGCGCTCTCGCTCCCCGTCGGCGTGGTGCTCTTCCTCCTCGGCTTCGGGGTCGACTGGTTCTTCTCCGGCTTCCCCTTGATGCGGGGCCTGGGGCAGGTGGTCTATTCGGCGTCCGATTCCTTCCTGCTGATCGCCATTCCCTTCTTCGTCCTGCTCGGCGAGATCCTGGTCCGCGCCGGCATCGCGGAGCGGACCTACAAGGCGCTCGACGCGTGGTTCTCCTGGCTGCCGGGCGGGCTGATCCACGCCAACATCGGAACGGCGACGATGTTCTCGGCGACGTCTGGATCCTCCGTGGCCACCGCCGCCACGGTCGCGACGGTGGCGATGCCGCAGGCGCGGGCTCTGGGCTACGACCAGCGTCTCTTCGCCGGCGCCATCGCGGCGGGCGGCACGCTCGGGATCATGATCCCGCCGTCGATCAACCTCATTTCTACGGCTTCCTCACCGAGAGCTCTATCCCGAAGCTGTTCCTCGCCGGCCTCGTGCCCGGCCTCGCCACGGCGGCGCTGTTCATGCTGATCACCGCCGTGCTGTGCTGGCTGCGGCCCGGGCTCGGCGGCCCGAGCCGGAGGGCGAGCTGGGGCGAGCGCCTGCGCGGGCTGCGCCACCTCGTTCCGCTGCTCGCGCTGTTCGCGGTCGTGATCGGCTCGATCTATCTCGGCTGGGCGACGCCCACCGAGAGCGCGGCCATCGGCGTCGCCATGGCGCTCGCCATCGCGGCCGCGAACCGCACGCTGACGCGTCCCGTCCTGGTCGCCGCGCTGCTGGGCACGGTGAAGATCACGGCCATGGTGATGTTCGTGATCGTCGGCGCCTACTTCCTCAACTACACGCTGGGCGCCGCCGGGTTCGGGCGCGAGCTCACCGCGATGCTCGAGGGGCTCGGGCTGGGCCCCTACGGCACGCTCGCCGTCATCGTGCTCCTGTACATCGTGCTCGGCTTCTTCATCGAGACGATGGCCCTGATGATCGCGACGATCCCCATCGTCGTGCCCATCGTCGTCGGGCTCGACCTCGGCATGGCGCCCGCGGACACGAAGATCTGGTTCGGCATCCTGCTCATCGTGCTCGTCGAGATGGCGTTGATCACGCCGCCGGTGGGGCTCAACCTCTACGTCGTCCACGGCGCCAATCCCGGCGGGCGCTTCGGGGACGTGATCGTCGGCGCCGTGCCCTACGTCCTCGCCATGCTGGCGATGGTGGGCGCGCTGATCCTGTTTCCCGCGATCGCCCTCTTCCTCCCCAACCTGTGAGGCACGACCCGATGAGCGCCACGCTCGCCTTCGCGACGCCGGACGGCGGCACGCTCCACGTTCGCATCGAGACCGCCATCGTCGCCGGCTGGACGGCGCGGGACCGTGCCGCCGTCGATCACCACATCGCGGAGCTCGCGGCGATCGGCGTTCCGCCGCCCTCGACCGTGCCGCTCTACTACCGGGTCGCGGCCTCCCTCCTCACCCAGGAGGAGACGATCGAGGTTGTCGGGGAGGGGACGTCGGGCGAGGTGGAGCCGGTGGTGATCTGCGATGCGACCGGGGCGCTGTGGCTCGCGGTCGGCTCGGACCACACCGACCGTGCGCTCGAGGCGACCTCGGTGGCGCTCTCCAAGCAGATCTGCGCGAAGCCCGTCGGGCGCGAGGCGTGGCCGCTCGAGCCGCTGCTGCCGCGGCTCGACCAGCTGACGCTCGCCTCCTCCGTCCGGGAGATCGACGGCGGCGCGTTCGTGCCCTATCAGGCAGGCCCGCTCGCCGCGATCCGCCCGCTGCCGGCGCTGATCGCGGCATGTCCCGTCGCGGTGGGCGGCTCGCTGCCGGCGAACACGGCGATGCTGTGCGGGACGCTCCCCGTCCTGTCCGGCGGCGTCCGTGCGGCGCGCGAGATGCGAATCGAGATCGCCGACGGCGGGCGTCGCCTGGCGCACGGCTACGAGACGCGTGTGCTCCCCGCGGTCGCCTGAGACGCGAGCGCCCGCGCGGGTCGGGGCGTTCCTCTCGCGGCAGGCGCATCGCCGGCCGCCGCGACGCGTGAGGCTCTCAGCGCGCCACGCGGGACAGGGCGATCGCGTCGAGCGCCGCCTGCTCGCGGGAATTGGCGGCGGCCCGCTCGCTGCCGCGCTCGCGATCGTCGAGGATCTCGACCTTCTTGAGGTCCTCGAAGGCCTCGGCGAGCTGGGCCTGGGCGTCGTCGAGCTGGACCTTCAGGTCGTCCGCGGAGGAGCGCAGGTTGTCACGGCGCTGGGCCGCGGCCTTGGCGTAGGTCGGGTAGGCGAAGTGGGCGGTGTCCGAGATGCCGGCCTTCAGCTCCTCGGCCGCGATCTCCCGGTCGAGCTCGACGGCCATCCGCTCGAAGTCCGCCATCATCGCCTCGATCTGCGCGACCTTGCGGCGCTTCTCGTCGAGCTGAAAGCGCTTCAGGCGGACGAGCGTCTCACGCGACTTCATCGCAAATCAATCTCCAGGGGACCACTAGCCCCGCTCGGCGTCGAGGAGCTGCACGAGGCGACGGTAACCATCGCCGATGGAGGTTGACTCTTCCTTACCCTGCCCGAGGAACCCCTCGAGGTCCGGGTTGAGCGCGATCGCCTCGTCCACTTCCGCTGAGGAACCCTGGCGATAGGCGCCGAGCCGGATCAGCTCCTCCATGTCGGCGTAGGTCGCCATCACCCGCCGGGCGCGCTGGACGTACGGATAGAAGGCGGGGTCGCAGGATCGGGGCATCGTGCGCGAGACGCTCTTGAGCACGTTGATCGCGGGATAGCGCCCCCGCTCGGCGATGGCGCGCTCCATCACCACGTGGCCGTCGAGGATGCCCCGCACCGCGTCGGCCACGGGCTCGTTGTGGTCGTCGCCCTCCACCAGCACCGTGAACAGGCCCGTGATCACGCCCGCGCCCGTGCCGGGGCCGGCCCGCTCGAGCAGGCGGGGCAGCTCGCCGAAGACGGTGGGCGTGTAGCCCTTGGCGGTGGGCGGCTCGCCGGCGGCGAGGCCGATGTCGCGCTGGGCCATGGCGAAGCGCGTGATCGAATCGATCATGCACAGGACCGACTGCCCCGCGTCGCGGAAGTGCTCGGCGAGCGCCAGCGTGAGATACGCGGCGTTGCGGCGCATCAGCGCCGGCTCGTCCGACGTCGCCACCACGACCACCGAGCGCGCCAGCCCCTCCTCGCCGAGGTCGTCCTGCAGGAACTCCTGCACCTCGCGCCCGCGCTCGCCGACGAGCCCGATCACGGCGACGTCGGAGCCGGCGTTGCGGGCGAGCATCGAGAGCAGGACCGACTTGCCGACGCCCGAGCCCGCGAAGATGCCCATCCGCTGCCCCTCGCAGCAGGTCAGGAAGGTGTTGAGCGCGCGCACCCCGAGATCGAGCGGCGGGCCGACGCGCCGGCGCGCGTGGGCCGGCGGCGGATCGGCGCGGACGGGCCGGAACAGCTCGCCCTGCGGCAGCGGCCCCTTGCCGTCGATCGGCCGGCCCAGGGCATCGACGACGCGGCCGAGCCAGGCGGGGGAGGGGCGCACGCCCCCCGCGCTCGCGCGCACGTGCGCCGGGCAGCCGCGGCGCACCCCCTCCAGCACGCCGAAGGGCATGGCCAGCGCCCGCTCCCCCGAGAAGCCGATCACCTCGCAGGGGACGGTGGTGCCCGTGCCGATCTCGATCTCGAGGCGCCCGCCGAGCGTCATCGCCGAGACCGGCCCGGCGATCTCGATCAGCAGCCCGCGCACCGCGGCGACCCGGCCGTAGAGCGAGACCGGCTCGACTGATTCGAGCGCCTTGAGGGCCGTCGCGAGATGTGAGGGGTGATCGGACGGTTCTGTCACGGACGTCAACCTTCTGTTTACCCGCTTCGTTAAGACTGGATGAGGCGAGATTAAGCCCGAGGGGCGAATTTGCGCCAGTGCGAGTCGCGAGAGTCGCTTGAGAGAGTTTCTTCACGCGTGACGTGAGCTGGATGGAGATCTGAATCGATCGGCAGGACAGGGATTTGCGCGGATTCGTGAAGACGACGCATCTGAGCCCTTGCGCCGGAGAATCAGTTTGTTAACCATCATGGCATAGCGTCGCGAGTCGCAAATGGTGGGAGCACCTCCGGTCACGGCCGGAGGAGGGCGGGATGTCCCGTCGGGCTCCGCAACCAGGCTGGGGATGGAAGGATGCGCGTACTTCTCATCGAGGACGACAGCGCGACGGCGCAGAGCATCGAATTGATGCTGAAGTCCGAGAACTTCAACGTCTACACGACGGATCTCGGCGAGGAGGGTGTCGATCTCGGCAAGCTGTACGATTACGACATCATCCTCCTCGACCTGAACCTGCCGGACATGTCCGGCTACGAGGTGCTCCGGACGCTCCGGGTCGCCAAGGTCAAGACCCCGATCCTGATCCTGTCCGGCCTCGCCGGCATCGAGGACAAGGTGCGGGGGCTCGGCTTCGGGGCGGACGACTACCTGACCAAGCCCTTCCACAAGGACGAGCTCGTCGCGCGCATCCACGCCATCGTGCGCCGCTCGAAGGGCCACGCCCAGTCGGTGATCACCACCGGCGATCTCGTGGTCAACCTCGACACCAAGACGGTGGAGGTGGCCGGCGCCCGGGTGCACCTGACGGGCAAGGAGTACCAGATGCTGGAGCTCCTCTCCCTGCGCAAGGGCACCACGCTGACCAAGGAGATGTTCCTCAACCATCTCTACGGCGGCATGGACGAGCCCGAGCTGAAGATCATCGACGTCTTCATCTGCAAGCTGCGCAAGAAGCTCGCCAACGCGAGCCAGGGCAAGAACTACATCGAGACCGTCTGGGGCCGCGGCTACGTGCTGCGCGAGCCCGAGCCGGCCGAGGACCGCATGGCGGGGTGAGACGCCGGCCCCGGCCCCGCCGGCGCATCCCCGGCCCGCCGGCCACGGGGCTGGACCCGCGCTCCTCGCACGACGTCTTGCGCGGCGTCTTGCGCGAAACGACGAAGAGCCCCGCCGAGAGGCGGGGTTTTTCGTGTCGGCGGCGGCCCGATCGGCCGTCGGCATCCGCGGGGCGCGGCATCGGCCTGCCACGGGCGCGCCGATGAGCAGGCATCGTCCGTCCGCCCCAGCCCCCTCAGCCCGCCTTCTCGCCCAGCAACAGCCGCAGCGCGTAGCCGTGCTCGCGGCGGATCTCGAGGCGGGCGCCGGCCTGGGCGGCGAGGCGCTCGATCAGGGCGCCGCCGATGCCCGCCGCCTCGGGCGCGGCGTCGCCGGCCGCCGCGCCGTCGCCGGCCTGCCCGCCGATGCCGTCGTCGGCGATCTCCACCGCCGTCGCCCCGTCGCTCACGCCGGCGCGCACCCGGATCGTGCCGGCGCGGCCGCCTGGGAAGGCGTGCTTGCTCGCGTTGGTGATCGCCTCGCTGATCGCCAGGCCGATCGGCACGGCGCGATCGAGATCGAGCCGCAGCGGGTCGGCCTCGATCACGAGGCGGATGCCCCGCGCCTCCAGGTCGAGGGCCGTGCGCATGGCCTCGCCGAGATCCTCGAGGTAGCCGCCCAGATCCACCTCGACCGCGTCGTCGCCGCGATAGAGCGTCCGGTGCAAGAGGGCCATGGCGCGCACGCGGCCGACGAGCTCGGCGAGCGCGGCCTTGCCGTCGGGATCCTTCGCGCGCAGCAGCTGGGCCTGGACGAGGCCGCCGACGATCTGGAGGTTGTTCGTCACCCGGTGGTGGACCTCGCGGAACAGCACGTCCTTGTCCGCGAGCGCGGCGGCGAGCTCGGCGTTCGCGGCCGCGAGCGCGCCGCGGGACCGTTCCTCCCGCGCCAGGGCGGCGAGGGCGAGCCAGAGCAGCGCGCCGGCGGAGGCGAGGCCGCCCGCCGTCAGCAGCACGGTCCGCAGCGTGCGATCGCGCCAGCGCGCGAAGATCGCGTCCCACGCCAGCGACGTCACCACGACGATGGGAGCCCGCTCGGCCGCTCGGTAGGAGACGAGCCTGTCGTCGCCGCTGATCGGCACGATCGCGCGGAACTGGCCGGCGGGGGCGGCGGGAATGTGGGTCGTGAACAGCGGGCGGTCGGCGAAGCTGCGCTCCACGGCGGCCTGCATCAGCGGGAAACCCGTGATGTAGCCGCCGTCGGCATGCAGGACCACGAAGGAGGCGGACGGTTCGAGCCCGGAGCCGGCGTAGGCGCCCGCGAGCTGGCCGGCGTCGAGCGTGACGAGGGCGACCCCGGCGAAGCGGCCGTCGCGAGCCTCGAGACGCCGTGCGACCGTGAAGACGTAGTCCCGCACGCGTCGTCCCACGATCGTGTGGCCGACGTGGACGTCGGCGCCGGCACGCAGGCTCCTGAAGTAGTCTCGGTCCGAGACGTCGATGTCGCCGCCCGGGAAGGCGCGGGCGCCGAGCACCGCCCGGCCCGTGGCGTCGACGATGGCGACGGAGACGATGCCGGGCAGGCTCGCCGCCATCTCGCGCAGCGCGACGTGCAGGTCGCGGCGGGGCACCAGCGTGTGCGGCCCGGCCTCCTCCGCGAGATGGGCCGCGCGCGCCGCGACCTGCTCGGCGGCGTCGATCACCCCGACCATGTGGGCCTCGACGAGCCGCGCCGCGCTGTCGAGCCGCTGCCCGGCGTCGAGGCGCGTCTGCGTGCGGTCCGAGGCGGCGGTCACGCTCGCGAGCAGAATCGCCGCGCAGGCGCCGAGCGCGAACAGCGCGATGATCGCGCGGCGGGCGCCGAGGCGCGAGGCCCATCGCGCATTGAGGATGCGCGTGCGGGCGGGGAGGTGTTCGAGGCGGTCTGCGACGGTCGGCATCAGTCATACTAGGATGCGGACTCATTTCGCAGCAAGCCAAATCCGGATCGCGGCCAGCTTGAGCGCGGCGAGGAAGTTGTCGGGCGAGCGGTCGTAGCGGGTGGCGAGACCGCGGAAGTGCTTGATGCGGTTGAAGAAGCGCTCGACGAGGTTCCGCTGTCGGTAGACCCACGAGCTGAACGGGAATGTGGCCTTTCGGATCGCGCGGGGCGGGATGTTCGCCCAGGCGCCGCGTTCGGTCACCGTCGCGCGGATCGCGTTCGTGTCGTAGGCGCGGTCGGCGATGAGGATGGCGCCTTTCGCGACGAGCGGCAGGAG
>JBNPEA010000059.1:0-57931 GCA_051117315.1 Salinarimonas sp.
GACGAACGGGCGCCCGGGGGACCGGGGCGGGGGGGGGCTGGGCGAGGTGGCCGAGGTGGTCACCGAGGGCGCTCCCTTCCACGTCTTCCGCCGCAACGGACGGGCGGCCGAGATGGTGATGGCCGAGCTCGCCGGCGACTTCGAGGCCCCGCTCTACGGCATGCTCGCCGTGGAGGCGCGCCTCGACGCGATGGACTGGGGCGACCTGCCCAGGCCCGCGATCCGCTACGCCGGCCAGCCGACCGACGAGAGCACGCCCGTGCTGCTCTGGGACGGGGAGTGGGAGGTGACCTACGTGACGTTCCGCGACATGGGCGCGGCTTTCGCGGTGGCCCTGCTCGCGATCTACATCCTCGTCGTCGCGCAGTTCGGCTCGTTCAAGGCCCCGCTCGTGGTGCTCACGCCGGTGCCGCTGACGCTGATCGGCATCGTCTTCGGCCACTGGCTGTTCGGCGCGCCGTTCTCGGCCACCTCGATGATCGGCTTCATCGCGCTCGCGGGCATCATCGTGCGCAACTCGATCCTCCTCATCGACTTCATCCGCCACGCGGAGCAGGGCGAGCGGACGCTGGTCGACGTGCTGATCGAGGCGGGCGCGGTGCGCTTCAAGCCGATCCTCCTCACCGCGCTCGCGGCGATGATCGGCGCGGGCGTGATCCTGTTCGACCCGATCTTCCAGGGGCTGGCGATCTCGCTCCTCTTCGGCCTGATCTCGTCCACCCTGTTGACGGTGCTCGTCATCCCGGCGATCTACGTCGCCGTCCGGGGCAAGACCGGCCCGACGACGACCGCGCGCGCCTGACGCGCGCGGTCGCTCCGCCCGAGGAGATCGCATGGGACCGAGCGCGCAGGCCCCCGACGGTGCCCCCGATCCCTGGCCGGTCACCCGCCCCGCCACGCTCGAGACCGAGCGCCTCCTGCTGCGGCCGTGGCGCGATGCGGATCTCGCGCCGTTCGCCGCGCTCAACGCCGATCCGCGCGTGATGGAGCACTTCCCGAGCGTGCTCGGGCGGCTCGACAGCGATGCGGCGGCGGCGCGGTTCCGGCGCGCGTTCGCGGCCCGTGGCTGGGGGCTGTGGGCGGTGGAGGTGAAGGGCGGCGCGCCCTTCGTCGGCTTCACCGGGCTCAACCCGGCGCCCGGCGACCTGCCCGTCGCCCCCGCCGTCGAGGTGGGCTGGCGGCTCGCCGCGGAGCACTGGGGCCGGGGCTATGCCACCGAGGCGGCGCGCGCGGCGGTGGACTTCGCCTTCGCGCGGCTGCGGCCGCCCGAGGTCGTCAGCTTCACCGTGCCGCAGAACACGCGCTCCATCGCCGTGATGAGCCGGATCGGCCTCGTGCGGGACCCGGCGGGGGACTTCGACATGCCCGCGCCCCGCCCGGGCGGCGCGCCGCGGCCGCACGTGCTGTATCGCGGGCGCCCGCCGCGCCGGTGAGCGACGCCGCGGCCGGATTTTGCGGCGTCGCGACGCTTCCCCGTGGCGTCTCGTGCGTTATCTTCGGGACGGACCCGAGGAGAAGAGCATGACGGACGCCGCACCCAAGCCCGACCGCGAAGCCATCATCGAGGCCCTGATGACGCTGGCCGCCGAGCGCCCCTGGGACGACATCGAGATCGGCGACATCGTCGAGGCGGCGGGCATCACGCTCGCGCGCTTCCGCGAGGCCTTCCCCTCGAAGGGCGCGGTGCTCGCCGCATTCGCCCGCAAGATCGACATCGAGGTGCTCGAGGGCACCACGGAGGAGCTCGCCGACGAGCCCGCCCGCGAGCGGCTGTTCGACGTCTACATGCGCCGCATCGATGCGCTCGCGCCCTACAAGGCCGCGTTGAAGCGCATCAACGTCGCCGTGCGCCGCGACCCGCTGACGCTCGCCGCGCTCAACCGGGTGGCGCTGAACTCGCAGCGCTTCATGCTGGTGGCGGCGGGGATCCCCACCGAGGATTCGCTCGGGCCCGTGCGGATCCAGGGCGCGGTGCTGGTCTTCGCCAACACGATGGAGACCTGGTACGACGACGACGGCCCGGAGCTCGCACGCACCATGGCGCGGCTCGACCGCGAGCTGAAGCGCGGCGAGCGCACGATGGAGCGCATGGGCGACGCCGAGCGCATGCTCGCCCCGATCCGCGCGCTGGCCGACGCCCTCATCGACGGCGGCCGCCGGCTCAGCCGCGACGGCCTGCGCGGTCGCCGCAGGCGCGAGCACGACGCCGAGCCGCCAGCGGACGAGGGCGAGACGCGCGATCCGGCGGCGGCGATCTGAGCGGGTTGCGCCTCAGTCCCCCCGGGTCGCGAAGCGGACCCGGAGCCCAGATACTCGGGTGTGTGACGAGCGTGCGCGATAGCGCGCGAGTCCACGGAACGCCGAAGCAGGCGTCTCGCGCCGCGGCGTGTTCACGCCGCTCATCGACGCTCCGGAGGTTCCGGGTCCTGGACTGCCTTCGGCATCCGGGATGACAACCCCGGCACTCGAAGCGCGAGCCGAACCCCTCTTCCCGCGATCCCATGCGCCTCGTGCAGGTCTCCCCTTGCGGCGACGCTGCGGAATCGGGACAATGCCGCCGAAGTGGGCAGCCGTGTTCCCCGCGCCGACGGTCGGCGGCGGCCGCCGGAGGACGTGGCGTTGGATTGGGACAAGATCAGGATCTTCTTCACCGTCGCGGAGGCGGGGTCGTTCACGCGGGCCGGCGAGGATCTCGGGCTCAGCCAGTCCGCGGTGAGCCGCCAGATCAGCGCGCTCGAGCGCGACCTGCGGGCGCCGCTGTTCCACCGCCACGCCCGCGGCCTGCTGCTCACCGAGCAGGGCGACCTCTTGTTCCGCGCCGCGCGCGACATGAAGATGCGCCTGGAGACGACCCGCGCGCGCCTCACCGAGACCGCCGAGCGCCCCTCCGGCGATCTCAAGGTGACCACCACCGTCGGCCTCGGCTCGCTGTGGCTGACCCAGCGGCTGCCGGAATTCTTCGACCTCTATCCCGAGATCCGCGTGGAGCTCATCCTCTCCAACGAGGAGCTCGACCTCGCCATGCGCGAGGCGGACGTCGCGCTGCGCCTGCGCCAGCCGACGCAGCCCGACCTGATCCAGCGCCGGCTCTTCACCGTGCATTTCCACATCTACGCCTCGACGAGCTACATCAAGCAGTTCGGCGAGCCGAAGACGCTGGCGGACCTCGACAGCCACCGCCTCCTCGCCTTCGGCGGCGACCAGCCGTCCTACCTCCTCGCGGTGCATTGGCTTTCCACCGCCGGTCGCGACGTGCGCAATCCTCGCCCCTATCACTGCGTGATCAACAACATCTCCGGCTTGAAGACCGCGGTCGAGAGCGGAGCCGGCATCGCGGTCCTGCCGGACTACGTCGCCGACCAGAACAACGGCCTCGAGCAGATCCTGCGCGACGTCGAGATGCCCTCGCTCGATTCGTACCTCGTCTACGCCGAGGAGATGCGCCAGGTCGCGCGCGTGCAGGTCTTCCGCGACTTCCTGGTTTCGAAGGCGCAGCGCTGGGCCTATTGAGCCGTCGCGCGCCTCGCGAGGCGGCCTCCGGCGTGCAGGGCCGACGAATGCTCAACCGGAGGCCGGCGAGCGCTGCCGGACGTGGTGGGTCTGCGCCCGTCTGCCGCAGGAGATATGCAGCGGACGCAGGGCGGGATTTCATCGGTGTGCATTGCAAAAAGGCAGCGTGCTGTTCATATCGGCAGTGGCTGAAGACGATGGAGCCGCTAGTCCTCCCGGCGGTTTTCCATTTCGGCCGTTCCCCTCTGGAGGGTTTCGACACTCCCAGTCGAAGCTCGACAACCTTCAAGGCCGCTTCCGCTCGTCGGAAGCGGCCCTTTTTTTGGCCCGCCGAGGGCGCGGCGCTCGCCGCCCTCACATGAACAGCGGCTCGTCCTCCATCCCCGCGTAGAGCCCGGCCACCCACTCGCCGTAGCCGTTGTAGAGCAGGGTCGGGAGCCGTTCGTCGGTGCCGAGCATGCGCTCGGTCGCCTGGCTCCAGCGCGGATGCGGCACCTCGGGGTTCACGTTGGCCCAGAAGCCGTACTCGCTCGGGCCCTGCTCCTCCCAGAACGACACAGGCCGCTCCGCGGTGAAGCTCACGCGCACGATCGACTTGATCGACTTGAATCCGTACTTCCAGGGCAGAGCCAGGCGCAGCGGCGCGCCGAACTGGTTGGCGAGCGGCTTGCCGTAGACGCCGGTCACCATGAAGGCCAGCTCGTTCGTCGCCTCCTCCATCGTGACGCCCTCGACGTAGGGCCAGCTGTACCAGGTCTGGCGCTGGCCGCGCGCGACATCGGGATCGAGAAAGGTCTCGAAGCGCAGGTAGCGCGCCTCGGGCAGCGGGGGGGCCAGGGCGACGGGGGCGGAGGGGGGAACGCCGGCCCGGGGCACGGCCATCGCCCAGGCCTCGACGCA
This sequence comes from Salinarimonas sp., assembly GCA_051117315.1. Classification (GTDB taxonomy): domain Bacteria; phylum Pseudomonadota; class Alphaproteobacteria; order Rhizobiales; family Beijerinckiaceae; genus Salinarimonas. Next base: position 4,411 of record JBNPEA010000059.1, read on the forward strand.
GCGCAGCCGGTAGCGCCGCTCCTCGAGCGACATCGACCGGATGAGCGTGTCGATGTCGGGCGTCCGCTCCTCCTCGACGAGCCCGTCGATCACCACGGTCCAAGGCCGCGTCTCGAGCCGCTGCGCCGCGGCGGCGACGCGCTTGCTGGAGCCGAACTCGTAGAAGTTGTTGTAGCTCGAGGCGACGGATTCCTCCGTCACCGGCCGGTCGAGCGCGAAGGCGTCGTTGCGCGGCGCGGGGTAGAGATCGGCGGTCGGGTCGGCCTCCTGCGCGCCGGCGAGGCGCGGCAGCGCCGCCGCCCCGATCAGACCGGCGGTCCCCATCATCAGGCTGCGCCGGCTCAGCCAGACGCTCTCCGGCGTGGCGGCGCTCTCGGGCAGCTCCCAGCCGCGGGGTCGCTTGATCAGCATGCGTGTCTCCTCTCGAACAAGCCGCACGGTCGGCCCGATCCCACGCGCGGACAAGTCAAACCTTCGCGAGACGGGCGTGCCCGAACGACGCCGCGCGGGGACGCGCATGCCGCCGGGCGCCGCACGCCTATTCCTTCGGCGTCGGATCGCGCTAAGTTTCGCGATCCGACGCCGAAGGAGCCGTTCCGTGCCCGACCACACGCCCACGCCTGTGCCGTTCCGCCTGGCCGAGCGCCTGCGGGCGGGAATGCCCACCCTCTCGGCCTGGTGCGGCCTGCCCGAGCCCACGATCGCGGGGCTGCTCGCAGCGGAGGCCTTCGATGCGGTCACCCTCGACATGCAGCACGGCGCCGTCGACTTCCGCGAGGCGGCATGCGCGATCCCGCTGGTCGCGGCGCGGGGCAAGCCGACGCTGGTGCGCGTACCGGTCGGCGGCTACGCGACCGCCGCGCGGCTGCTCGACGCCGGCGCGGCGGGGATCATCGCGCCGATGATCGGCTCGGTCGCGGACGCCCGCGCCTTCGTCGCGCAGACCAAGTACCCGCCGTCGGGTGCGCGCTCCTGGGGACCTTCGGCGGCCCTGGCGCTGACGGGGCTCGACACGCCGACCTACTTCGGCGAGGCCAACGCGCAGACCGTGGCCCTCGCGATGATCGAGACCCGCGCAGCGCTCGAGGCGATCGACGACATCCTCGCCGTCGAGGGACTCGACGGCATCTTCATCGGGCCGGCCGATCTCTCGGTGGCGCTCTCGGACGGTGCGGGCGTCACCCCCGCCTCCCCCGCCGTGGACGCCGCACTCGACCACGCGCTCGCCCGCACGCGCGCCGCCGGAAAGCACATCGGCGTCTACGCCCACGACGCGTCGCGCGCCGCCGTCTTCCGGGCGAAGGGATTCGATCTCGTCGCCGCGTGCTCGGACACCGCCTTCCTGGCCGCGGGCGCCCGGGCGCTCGTCGCCGCGCTGGAGGCCTGACGCCGCGACGATCCCGCAGGTCGGCGCTGTGGATTTCGGGGGCTGCGTCTTCGCCGGGCGTGGCCGACCAGGCGCTGATCGACCCGGGCTTCCCCGGCTACAAATTCGACGTCATCGACGGCGTCACCTACGAGATCGACCTGACCCAGCCGGCGAAGTCCGACTCGAAGGGCGAGGCCGTGAACCCGGACGCCTCGCGGACCGTGGGGCTGTCCTACGAGGGACGCCCGGTCGACCCGTCCGCGCGCTTCGTCATCGCCACGAACAACTACCACGCGGGCGGCGGTCGATGCAGCGCGTCGACGGCGCGTGCCGGCATGACGGGCGAGCTCTATCCTGAACGCCCCCCCGCCACTCTCCACGAGGGAGAGGGGAGTTCCCGATCGCGTGCCGTCGGCGTCGCGGCTCGTGCGCCACCCAGCCGCTCCCGATCCGTCTTCCGTCCCGCAGAGGGGAGATCACCGACGAAGGCCGCCGGCGACCTGCATCATTGGATTGCGTGCCGTCCCCTGCCGTGGTTCGTTCGTGCGGACGACGCCCCCGCCTGTGCACCGCGGTATCGTGGCGCTTGCGTTCGCGCGGCGGCTTCGCCAATCTGCGCTCCCTGCTTCTCGTGCACGCGCCGCTCCAGGGCGGCGCGGGCGCCATTGCCGACAATCGGGTTTCGCCATGAAGGTCACCGTCGAGCGCGCCTCCCTGCTGAAGGCGCTGGGTCACGTCCATCGCGTCGTCGAGCGGCGCTCGACGATCCCGATCCTCTCCAACGTGCTGGTGCGGGCGGAGAGCGAGGGCCTCGGCCTCAAGGCGACCGACCTCGACATCGAGGTGACCGAGACGATCCGCGCCGACGTGACGCAACCGGGCGCCACCACGGTGCCGGCGCACGTCATCTACGACATCGTGCGCAAGCTGCCCGACGGCGCGCAGGTCTCGCTCGAGGCCACCGGCGACGCCGGGCAGATGGTGCTGCGCTCGGGTCGCTCGAAGTTCACGCTGCAGACGCTGCCGGAGAGCGACTTCCCCGATCTCGCCGCCGGCGAGATGAGCGTCTCCTTCGCCGTCAAGCCCGCCGACCTGCGCAAGCTCGTCGAGAAGACCCAGTTCGCGATCTCCACCGAGGAGACGCGCTACTACCTCAACGGCATCTACTTCCACACGATCGAGAGCGAGGGCGAGACCGTGCTGCGCGCCGTCGCCACCGACGGGCACCGCCTCGCCCGCGCCCAGATGCCCGCCCCCGAAGGCGCGACCGGCATGCCCGGCGTGATCGTGCCGCGCAAGGCGGTGGCCGAGATCCTCAAGCTGGTCGAGGAGGGCGGCGAGCTGATCCGGGTCGAGCTCTCGCCGGCCAAGATCCGGGTGACGTTCGACTCCGTCGTGCTGACCTCGAAGCTGATCGACGGCACCTTCCCCGACTACCAGCGGGTAATCCCCTCGGGCAACGACAAGTCGCTGATCGTCGACCGCGAGCAGTTCGCCAAGGCGGTCGACCGCGTCTCGACCATCTCGTCCGAGCGCGGGCGCGCGGTGAAGCTCGCCATCGGCGACGGGCGGGTGACGCTGTCCGTGAACAACCCGGATTCGGGGTCCGCCACCGAGGAGGTGGAGGTCGAGTACGAGGCGAGCCCGCTCGACATCGGCTTCAACGCCCGCTACCTGCTCGACATCACGAGCCAGCTCGACGGTGACACGGCGCTGTTCAAGCTCGCCGACCCCGGCTCGCCGACGCTGATCCAGGACAAGGAAGGCGCGCCCGCGCTCTACGTGCTGATGCCGATGCGCGTGTGAGGGCGCCGCGCCCGCTCTCCGGCGCGGGCGCCGGAGAGAGACGAGCATGATGGACGAGACGGGAGCCGGCCCGCGCGTGACGCGGCTCCTCCTGCAGGATTTCCGCTCCTGGGCGACGCTCGACCTGGCGCCGCGCACCGCGGTCGTGGCGCTCGTCGGCGAGAACGGCGCGGGCAAGACCAACCTGATCGAGGCGATCTCGCTGTTCGCGCCGGGGCGGGGCCTCAGGCGTGCGGACTTCGCCGCCATGACGCGCCACGGCGCGCCCGGCTTCACCGTCTCGCTGACGATCGAGGGCGTCTACGGCAGCCATCGCCTGGGCACGGCGACGACCGGCGCCGTGGAAGGCCGCGCCCGGATCTGCCGGATCGACGGCGCGCCGGCCCCCTCCCCCGCCGCCTTCGGCGAGCACGTGCGCCTCGTCTGGCTCACCCCCGATCTCGACGCGCTGTTCCGCGGGCCGGCGGGCGATCGGCGGCGCTTCCTCGACCGGCTGGTGCTCGCGGTCGACGCCGAGCACGGCGCGCGGGTGTCGGCGCTGGAGAGGGTGCTGCGCAGCCGCAACCGCCTGCTCGAGGAGAACGGCGAGCCGCGCTGGCTCGATGCGGTCGAGCGCGAGGCAGCCGAGCTCGGCGTCGCCGTGGCGGCGGCGCGGCGCGAGACGGTGGGCCGCCTCGACGGGCTCGTCGCCGAGACGCACGACCCCGCCTCCCCCTTCCCCTTCGCCCGGCTCGGCCTCGAGGGCGAGATCGACGACATCGTCGCGGCGCTGCCGGCGGTCGACGCGGAGGATCGCTACCGCGCGGCTCTGCGCGAGGGCCGCGGCCGCGACCGAGCGGCGGGGCGCACGCTGATGGGACCGCAGGCGAGCGATCTCGCCGTACGCCACGGTCCGAAGGACATCCCCGCGGGCCTCGCCTCCACCGGCGAGCAGAAGGCGCTCCTCGTCGGCCTCGTGCTCGCGCATGCCCGGCTCACCGCGGCGATGACCGGGATCGCGCCCCTCGTCCTCCTCGACGAGGTGGCCGCCCATCTCGATCCGCGCCGGCGCGCGGCGCTCTACGAGGAGCTGATGCGGCTCGACGGGCAGGTCTGGCTGACCGGCGCCGACAGGGCGCTGTTCGACGAGCTCGCGAACCGAGCCGACATCGTCGCCGTTGGTGACGGCCGGGCCGTGCCGCTCGGCGCCTGAGCCCCTCCCGTCACCGCCCCAGGTTCGCCCGATGCGATTCGCACTGCCCTTCCTCGCCTGGTTCGCCCTCGGCTTCCTCGGCATCGTGGCCATGGCCGCGCGCATCGGGCTCGACGGCCTGCGGGCGGTCGAGGGCGCGCCGCAGGTGCCGGACGGGGTGCTGCTCGTGCTGCTCGTGGCGCAGCCGGCGGTGCTGCTCGCGATCGCCGTCGCGGTCGGCGTCGCGCTCTCGGAGAAGGCGGGCCTGCGCTCCTGGCTGACCGCGCGGCTGCGAGGTGACCCGCTGCCGCTCGTCTCCTTCCCCACCGTGGTCGGCACCCTGGCGCTGACCACGGCGCTCGCGCTCCTCGCGCTCGTTCTCGACGTCGCCTTCCGGATGGCGGCGCCGGGGGCCTTCGTCGGCATGCCGGGCGCCGACCACGCGCTGATCCCGCGGCTCTCCGCGCTGCTCTACGGCGGCGTCACCGAGGAGCTGATGCTGCGCTACGGCCTGATGACCGGTCTCGCCTGGGCCGTGCTGGCGCTGGCGCGCGGGCGCGCGGCGGTGCGGCGGGCCGGCGTGATGTGGGTCGTCGTCCTCGTCGTCGCCATCGTGTTCGGCGCGGGCCACCTGCCGGCGCTGTCGGCGTCGGTCGAGCCGAATCTCGTCCTCGTCGTGCGCACCGTGACGATCAACGCGCTGCTCGGCACGCTCTACGGGTGGCTCTATTGGCGCTACGCGCTGGAGCACGCGATCCTCGCCCACGCCTTCACCCACGGCGTGTTCTGGCTCGCCGGGCCGCTGATGGCCGATCTCGCCGGCCTCGCATGATCGGCCGCGGCGGGACCAACATCCTGATGACTCCGTGACGCGGGCGCGCTATCTCGTGCGCAGCGCAGCGAAGCCACGGGCCCGCGGAGGGCCGACGCGCCATGCCGAGCCAGACCTCACATACCGATCGCGGCGGCCCGCAGGGCGGGTACACCGTCCAGACGCGCGTCCTGCCGCGCGCCGACGGGCCCGCTCTCGAGGTGGTCGAGACGACGCCGGACGGCGCGCGGGTGGGCGCGCCGCTGCTGCTCCTGCACGGCGCCTTCGGCGGCGCCTGGATGTGGGCGGAGCAGCTCGGGCCCTTCCTCGCCCGGCGCGGGCGCGCCTCGCTCGCGGTGTCGCTGCGCGGCCACGGCGGCTCGGAGGGTCGCGACAAGCTGCGCGAGACCACGCTGGAGGACTACCTCGCCGACGTCCGCTTCACGCTCGAGCGCCTGCCGCAGGCGCCGGTCGTCGTGGCACACTCCCTCGGCGGCCTGCTGGCGCAGCGGCTGATCGGGCGCGTGCAGATGCGCGGCCTCGCCCTCGTCTGCTCGCTGCCGCCGGAGGGCCTCGCCACCGTCAACCTGCGCACCGCGCTCACCGAGCCCGTCGTCTGGCTCGACGCCTTCCTCGGAGCCGCCGCGCCGCACGCCGGCGCGATGGCGGGCTCTGTCGCCGCCGAGGGGCGCACGCTGCTGTTCTCCGAGGGCCTGCCGCCGGCGCGGGCGCGGCGCTACGCGGCGATGATGACGCCCGAGGCGCCCCGCGCGCTTTCCGCCGCCAACCTGCCCGGCCCGATCCTCTCGGCCTTTCTCACGCGGATGCCGACGCTCGTCTTCGGCGCGGCGCAGGACCGGCTGGTCTGGCGCGCCTGCACCCTGCGCACCGCCTTCTATCATGCCGGGCGCCACGAGACCCTCGATCCCTCCGGCCACTTCCCGATGCTCGACGTCTCGGCGGACACGCTCGGCCGCCACCTCGTCGCCTGGCTCGAGGCCGAGGGCCTGTGAGGGGCCGGACGCCGCCCAGGGCGGCACGTCGACCGGGAGCCGTCCGGCCATGAAGCGCGTGCTCGACTACGCGTGGCCCATCATCGGCATCCTCGCGGTCGCGTTCTCGTTCTGGGTGCTGTCGCGGGAGCTGCGGGCGATCTCGCCCGAGGACGTGCTGGCGGCAATGGGTGCCATCGGCTCCTGGCAGCTCGCCGCCGCCGCGGGGGCGACGGTCGCGGGCTACGCGGCGCTCGCCTGGTACGACCGGATCGCGCTGCTGCACCTGGGCGTGACGCACATCTCCTGGACCTTCATCACGCTCGCGTCCTTCACCACCTACGCGCTCTCGCACAACATCGGCGCGTCCGTGCTCTCGGGGGCGATGGTGCGCTACCGCGCCTATTCCTCGCGCGGGCTCTCAGCGAGCCAGATCGCGGTGCTGGTGGGGCTGTGCACCTTCACCTTCCTGCTCGGCGTGGTGCTGCTCACAGGGCTCGTGCTGATCTTCGAGCCCTACGTGCTGGCGCGCCTCACCGGCGTGCTGCCGCGTTTCATGGAGATCGAGCCCCTGGCGCAGGCGATCGGCGCCGTGATGCTGGCGCTCGTCGCGCTCTACCTGATCGGCTCGCTGATGGGGCTGCCGCCGCTGCGCGTGCGCGCCTTCCGGCTCGACTACCCGCGACCGGCGGTGACGCTGCGCCAGCTCGCCGCCTCGACGCTCGACCTGCTGTTCACGGCGGCGATCGTCTACTTCCTGCTGCCGTGGCAGACCAACCCCGGCTTCTTCGTCGTGCTGGCGGTATTCCTGGCCTCGTTCTCGGCTGCGCTGATCTCGCATGCGCCGGGCGGGCTCGGCGTGTTCGAGCTCGTTTTCGTCGCCGCCATGCCGGACGTGCCGGACGCCGAGCTGCTCGCCGCCCTCGTCCTCTTCCGGGTTCTCTACCTGCTCATCCCCTTCGCCTTCTCCCTCGTCGTCGTCGCGGTGTTCGAGCGGCGCCGGCTCGGGGGGGCGCTGCGCATGCGGGCGCGCCGGCTCAAGCGGCGCAAGAGGAATTGACGGATGCGCAAAAAAATTGGGCCGTCCCGAAGGACGGCCCGCCTCTGACTGTTTGCGTTCGTGACCCCGATAGACCGGGGGGCTGGGGGGCTGACGTGTCCGGTAGACCGAGACCACGAACCAGCGAGGCATGGTCATTGATCGCCGGTCATCGGGGCGCGCTCGGGGCGCGAAAAAGGCGAAACTGTGATTTCGGTAAAATCGTGCGGAAATAGCCACTAACATTGATCAGGATCATTGTCGCGCGGCGTAAAGCGGTATTTCTCACCGTTCATGAACGTCGAGAGCCCTCCCCCGCTCGTCTTTCGCACACGTGGCCTGGCCAAGGTCTACCGCACGGGTGAAGTCGAGGTCCACGCGCTGCGCGGCATCGATTTCGAGGCGCGCGCGGGCGAGTTCGTGGTGCTGCTCGGCCCCTCGGGCTCCGGCAAGTCGACCTTCCTCAACATCATCGGCGGGCTCGACCGGCCCACGAGCGGCGAGGCGTTCTTCCAGGACCGCGACCTGACCCGCGCCGACGACGCGGCGCTCACCCGCTACCGGCGCGACCATGTCGGCTTCGTCTTCCAGTTCTACAACCTCGTCCCGAGCCTCTCCGCCCGGGAGAACGTGTGCCTCGTCACCGAGATCGCCCGCGACCCGATGCGCGCCGAGGAAGCGCTCGACATCGTCGGGCTCGGGGACAGGATGGATCATTTCCCGGCCCAGCTCTCCGGCGGCGAGCAGCAGCGCGTGGCCATCGCCCGCGCCATCGCCAAGCGCCCGGCGGTGCTGCTCTGCGACGAGCCGACGGGGGCGCTCGATTCGAAGACCGGCGTGAAGGTGCTCGAGGCCCTCACACGGGTGAACGAGTCCTTCGGTGCGACGACGCTCGTGATCACGCACAATGCCGGCATCGCGGCCATCGCGCACCGTGTGGTGCGATTCGCCGACGGGCGCATCCAGGCGGTCGAATCGAACGCCGCTCGTCTGCGCCCGGAGGACATCAGCTGGTGAGCGGGCTGGCGCATGCCCATACCTCCGGCGGTCCGGTGTCGAGGCCCGGGTCTGCACCGAGGGCCGGCGGAAGGACTCTCCTTCCCTGTAGGGGAAGGGTCGAGGAGGCGACCGCGATGACCGCCCTCGACCGAAAGCTCCTGCGCGACCTCGTGCGGCTGTGGCCGCAGGCGCTCGCCATCGCTTTGGTGATGGCGGCGGGCGTCGCCACGCTGATCCTGGGGGTGGGCGCGCACGCCTCGTTGTCGGAGACCCGCGCGGCCTATTACGAGCGCAACCGCTTCTCCGACGTGTTCGCGAGCGTGACCCGCGCGCCCGAGCGGATCGCCGCGCGCATCGCCGAGATCGATGGTGTCGGCGCGGTGGAGACGCGCGTCGGCAAGATCGCGCTGCTCGACCTCCCGGACATGCCGGAGCCCGCCTCCGCCATATTCGTCTCGCTGCCGGACTACGGCGAGCAGACGCTCGACCTCATCACCCTGCGCTCGGGCCGCACGCCGCTGCCCGGCACGACACGCGAGGTGGTCGTCTCCGAGCCGTTCGCGGACGCGCACGGCTACGCGATCGGCTCGACCTTCTCGGCGATCCTCAACGGGGTGAAGCGCGAGCTGACGATCGTCGGCACGGCGCTCTCGCCGGAGTTCGTCTACGCGCTCGGCCCCTGGGACCTGATGCCGGACGATCGGCGCTTCGGCGTCGTGTGGATGTCGCGCTCGGCGCTCGCGGCCGCCTACGACCTCGAGGGCGCCTTCTCGGACCTGCGGGTGCGGCTCCTGCGCGGCGCCTCCGAGGGCGCGGTCATCGAGGAGGTCGACCGGGTCCTGGCGCCCTACGGCGGCGAGGGCGCGCACGGGCGCAAGGACCAGCTCTCCCACGCCTTCCTCGACGCGGAGCTGACCCAGCTCCAGGCGATGAGCCGCATCCTGCCGCCGATCTTCCTCGTGGTGGCGGCCTTCCTCGTCAACATGACGCTGGCGCGGCTGATCACGCTCGAGCGCGAGCAGATCGGGCTGCTCAAGGCGCTGGGCTACTCGAACCTCGCCGTCGGCATGCACTACCTGAAATTCGTCGCCGCGATCGCGCTGATCGGCGCGGCGCTCGGCGTCGCGGCGGGCACCTGGCTCGGCACGTCGCTCACGCGGATGTACGGCGACTTCTTCCATTTCCCCTTCCTGATCTTCCAGATGAGCCCGTCGGTCTACCTGGTGGCGGTGGGCGTCACCCTCGCCGCCGCGATCGTCGGCGCGCTCAAGGCGGTGACCGGCGTCGTGCACCTCGCACCGGCGGTGGCGATGACGCCGCCGGCGCCGGCGCGCTACCGGCGCACGCTGCTCGACCGGGTGCACGCCGCGCTGCGCATGCCGCAGTCGGGGGTGATGACGATGCGCCATCTGGTGCGCTACCCCGGGCGCTCGCTCGGCGGTCTCGTCGGCATCGCGCTCGCGACCTCGATCCTGGTGGGCTCCTTCTGGTCCTTCGGCTCGATCGAGTTCATGATCGACGTGACCTTCCACCGCTCCGATCGGCAGGACGCGACGATCACGTTCGTCGGCGAGCGGGAGTCCTCCGCCGTCCAGGAGATCGCCCGGCTGCCCGGCGTCATGGCGGCCGAGCCCTACCGCTCGGTGCCGGTGAAGATCCGTGCCGCCAACGTCGAGCGGCGCGTCGCCATCACCGGCAAGCCGGACGACGCCGACCTCAGCCGCGTGCTCGGGCGCGACCTCGAACCCGTGCGCATGCCGGAGACCGGGCTCACGCTCTCCGACCAGCTCGCCGCCATCCTGCGGGTCGAGACCGGGGACATTGTCGAGGTCGAGCTGATGGCGGGGGACCGGCGCACCGTGACGATGCCCGTCGCCATGGTGGTCGAGGGCTATCTCGGCCTGATGGCTTACGCCGATATCGGCACGGTCAACCGGCTGATGCGCGAGGGCGCGCTCGTCTCGGGCGTGCACCTCTCGCTCGACGAGGCGCGCCGCGAGGCGCTGTTCACCGAGCTGAAGGCCATTCCCGCCGCGAGCTTCGTCGCGCTCCAGCGCGTCTCGCTCGCCAAGTTCCGGGAGACGCTGGCGCAGAACCTCCTGATGATGGTGTCGATCTACGCCGGGCTCGCCGCGATCATCGCCTTCGGCGTCGTCTACAACTTCGCCCGCATCTCGCTCTCCGAGCAGGGCCGCGAGCTCGCCTCGCTGCGGGTGCTCGGCTTCACCAAGGCCGAGATCTCCTGGATCCTGCTCTCCGAGCTCGCGATCCTGACGCTGCTGGCCCAGCCCGTCGGCTGGTTGATCGGCTACGGCTTCGCGGTGGCGATGGCGGCGGGCTTCGAGAGCGAGCTCTACCGCGTGCCTCTCGTCGTCAACCGCGAGGTCTACGCCTATGCCAGCCTCGTCGTCGGCGGCGCCGCCCTGGTCTCGGGGCTGATCGTGCGCCGGCGCATCGACCGGCTCGACCTCATCGCCGTCCTCAAGACTCGAGAATGACCCCATGAAGCGCCTCGTCGTCGCGATCGTGATCCTCGCCCTCGCCGCCGCGACCGCCTGGGCACTGTGGCCGCGGCCGATCCCCGCCGATCTCGCCGTGATCGCCTCCGGGCCGATGGCAGTGAACGTGGAAGACGAAGGCGTGGCGCGGATCGAGGACGTCTACACCGTCTCCGCGCCGATGGGCGGCACGCTCCAGCGCTCGCCGCGCCGCGTCGGGGACGTCGTCGTCGCCGGCGAGACCATCCTCGCCGTGATCGAGCCGATGGCGCCGGCCTTCCTCGACCTGCGCTCCCAGCGCGTGGCCGAGGCCGCCGTCGAGGCCGCTTCCTCTGCCGTATCGCTGGCCGAGGCGCAGGTGAGCCAGGCGGCGGCGGAGCTCGAGTTCTCGCAGAGCGACCTCGCCCGCGCCGAGGAACTGTCGCGCCGCGAGGCGATCTCCACGCGCGAGCTCGACCGCGCCCGCCTCGCGGTGCGCTCGTCCGAAAGCGCGCTCGCCTCGGCGGAGGCGACGCGGGACGTGCGGGTGCGCGAGCTGGAGAGTGCGCGGGCGAACCTGATCCAGCCCGGCGCCGAGACCGAGGCCTCCGGCAGCTGCTGCGTCCAGGTTCGCGCCCCGGTGAGCGGGCGCGTGCTCGACGTCCTCGTGGAGAGCGAGCAGGTGGTCCAGGCGGGGACCCCGCTCGTCGAGGTCGGCGACCCGGACCGGCTGGAGGTGGTCGTCGACCTGCTCTCCCGCGACGCGGTGCGGGTCGAGGCCGGCGCCCCGGCGGTGATCGACGACTGGGGTGGCGAGCGGCCGCTCGAGGCGCGGGTGGTCCGCGTCGAGCCCACGGCCTTCACCGAGGTCTCGGCGCTCGGCATCGAGGAGCAGCGCGTGCGCGTCGTGCTGAGCCTGCTCGACCCGCAGGCGGTCTCGGGCCGGCTCGGCCACCGCTACCGGGTCGTCGCGCGCATCGTGGTCTGGCAACAGGAGGACGTCGTCCAGGTGCCGCTCGGCGCGCTGTTCCGCGAGGGGGGCGAATGGGCGGTGTTCGTGGTGGAGGAGGGCATCGCCCGGGTGCGGCCGGTGGAACTCGGCGAGCGCACGATGCGCTCGGCCCAGGTGCTGTCCGGCCTCGGGCCCGGCGAGAGCGTGATCCTCCACGCCAGCGACCGGATCCTGCCGGGCACGGCGGTGGCGCCGCGCGAGGAGGGATAGGCAGTCGTCAGGATCTCCGGGCGCGTGGATCCATCACGCCGCCCGCACGGCGGCGAGGAAGCCGCGCACCCGCTCGGCCACGCCCGCCGCCTCGCGTCCGAGCGTCTCGGAGACACCGGAGACGGAACGGGAGGCGTCGGCGCCCTCGCGCGCGGCCAGGCGGGCGGCGTCGATCCGGCCGGCGCTGGTGCGTGCACCGTCGGCCGCCTGCGCCGAGGCGCCCGCGATGGCGCCGACCGAGACGCCCTGCGCCTCCACGGCGCCGGCGAGCGCGTCGGCAATCGTCGAGACCTCCTCGATCACGCCCTCCACGGCACCGATCGCGCCCGTGGCGCGCCCGACCGCGTCGCGCATGCCGCCGACATGCCCCATGATCTCCTCGGTCGCGCGGGCGGTCTGGCCGGCCAGCTCCTTCACCTCGGCGGCGACGACGGCGAAGCCGCGGCCCGCCTCGCCGGCACGGGCGGCCTCGATCGTGGCATTGAGCGCGAGCAGGTTCGTCTGCGCCGCCACGGCCTCGATCAGGGAGACGACGTCCCCGATCCGGGCGCCGGCGGCGGAGAGATCGTCCATGGTGGCGCGCGCAGACCGCATCTCGGTGACCGCGCGTCCGGCGATCGCGCGCGATCGGGCGGTGGTGTCGCCCACCTCGCCGATCGTGATGGAGAGCTGCCCGGCCGCCTCGACCGAGCCCTCCACGGTCTGCGCCGTCATGGCCGCGGCGTCCGCCGCCTCGACGGCCCGGTCCTCGACCGCATCGGCGATCCCCCCGAGCCGACCGGCGATGGCGGTCAGATCGGACGTCGCTGCGCCCACCGCCTCGAGCGCGGCGCCGATCGCGGCCTCGAAGTCCCGCGCGAGACCATCGATCTCGTCCCCGCGCGCCGCGCGCTCCTCCTGGGCGGCCGCGGCGGCGGCGGCGTCCGCGGCGCTGCGGGCGAGCGTGTCGCGCAGGCCTTCCAGAATGGTGGCCATCGCGCCGATCTCGGTGCCGACGCCGGAGAGGGGCACGTCCGTCGCGTAGTCGCCAGAGGCGAGCCGGCGCATGGCCGCCCCGAGGGTGCGCAGCTCGCCGACGATCGAGCGCCCGACGAGCATGGCGACGAGGCTCGCGACGAGAATGGCGGCGACCACCGCGACGAGGCCGTTTCGCGAGACTTCGGCGGAGACGGCACGCGCCTCGCGCACGGCGGAGATCCGACCGCGGTCGGCGAGCGCCGCCACCTGCTCCGACAGCCCGAGCGCCTCGGCGTAGCGTTCGTCGACCGCATCGCGGCCCACGCCGCCGACCACCGCGTCGGCATAGGCCGCGAGCGCGGCGCGGGTGGCGGAGACGGTGCCGGCGAGGTTCGTTCCGGCCCCGCTCGAAGTGATCGCCTGCAGGAACGCCTCGGCCTCGCCCCGACGGGCGGCGAAGGCCTCGCCATCGTCTCCGAGCATCATCTCCCGTTCGGCGAGGCGCATCGTGGCGAAGCCGGTCTGCAGAACGCGGACGGTGTCGGTGATCCGCGCCCGCGCGTCCGCGCGCGCCGCGGCGTCGTCGATCGCACGCTGCCCCTGGACGACGACGAGCAGCACCACGAGGAGTCCGAGCGCCGGCAGGGCCGCGAGCGCGGCGACACGGGCCCAGATCGGCACGGAGGAGAACAGGCGCATCGTCGGCGCTCCCGTTGCGTTTGGATCGCCGAAGTGTGCGGGTGCAGCCTTAACTTCGCGTTGAGCGGACACCGCGCGCGTGATCACGGACGCGTCATCCGCCGGCCGGCAGCGCCCACGCGTCCGCGATCGCGAGCCCGACCCGGGCGCCGCGCGCCGGGGCCTCGCGGGACTGGACCTGGACGAGCCCGCCCTCGACGCCCTCGATGGCGATGTCGAGCGTGTGGAAGCCGCCGCGGTAGACCGCGTCCACCACCCGGGCGGGTATCGCGTCGGCGGCGTCGCTCAGCGACAGCGTCTCGGAGCGCAGAACGAGGCGGCCGGGGCCCGGCGCCGCGGCGGCGCCGCGGGCGGGGAGCGGGCGCCCGGCGAGCGCGACGACGAGGCGGCCGTCGCGGGCGGGCTCCAGGATCTCGACGGGCACCAGCGCGCCGCGGCCGATGAAGCGCGCCACCATCTCCGTTTCCGGCGCCGCGTAGAGGTCGTGCGGCGGCGCGACCTGCTGCAGGCGTCCCTCGTGCATCACCGCGATCGTGTCGGCGAGCGCCATCGCCTCCGCCTGGTCGTGCGTCACGATGACGAAGGTCGCGCCCGTCTCGCGGTGGAGGCGGCGGAACTCGCGCTGCATGGTCTCGCGCAGATGGGCGTCGAGGTTGGCGAGCGGCTCGTCGAGCAGGATCAGCGGCGGCTCGAGCGCGAGGCAGCGCGCCAGAGCCACCCGCTGGCGCTGGCCGCCGGAGAGGTGGGCGGGCTTGCGCTCGGCATACGCGTCGAGCCCGACCATGGCGAGCGCGTCCGCCACCCGCCGGCGGCGCTTCTCGGCGGGCACGCGGCGCACCTTCAGCCCGAAGGCCACGTTCTCGGCCACCGACATGTGCGGCCACAGCGCGTAGGACTGGAACACCATGCCGAGCCCGCGCTCCTCGGCCTCGACGAAGCGCGCACCCTCAGCGACGACGCGCCCGGCGATGGCGATGCGCCCGGCGCTCGGCCGCTCGAGCCCGGCGACCAGGCGCAGGAGCGTGGTCTTGCCGCAGCCCGACGGGCCGAGCAGGGCCACGAAGGCGCCGGGGTCCACGGCGAGGCTCACGTCGTCGACCGCCCGGCTCGCGCCGAACGCCTTCGTCACCCCCTCCAGCACGAGCCCGCCCATGGTCCCTCCGTCGCGCCCCGGCACCTGGCATGGTGTCGGCACGGCGCATGACATCCGCGTGACGCATCCGCCCGCCGGGCGCGTCGTCTTCCGCCGTCGATCACCCGGACGGGCCGCCCTCCCCGCCGGTTTCCGCGTCCGCCGCGGCGGCGCGAATCGTCGCGACGGGGAGGAAGAGCCGAGACGGGCGCGACGGCAGGGGCGCGAAGCCGTAGCTCTCATGGAGCGCACGCCGGCGCGCCGTCCGATCGGGGTCGCCGCAGTCGAGCACGTCGAGCATCACCACCGCGATGCCGAGCACGTCCGCCGCGGCCGCGATGCGCGTGAGCGCGTCGACGAGCAGGGCCGCGCCGGTACCCTGCCCCCGGAAGCGGACGTCGCGCCCGATCATGGCGATGTAGGCCGCCGGGATCGAGCCGTGGGAGGGCCGCGCGCGGGCGTAGCGCGCCGGCAGGTCGGCGTAGTGCACCGCGTGGGCGTTGATGGCGTAGAAGCCCGCCAACTTGAAGTCGGGCGCCACCATGACGTAGAGCCGCACGTTGCCGGCCTTGGCCAGCTTGTTGGCCGTCTTGTGGAAGTAGTTGTCGACCTGCGCGATGCCGCAGGCGAAGCCGGAGCGGTCGTGCCGGGCGGGGTCGAAGGGCTCGATCACCCACGGCCCGGCCTCGTGGGGCGGGCTCACCGGGAGACGACCGACCCGCGGTGACGCCGGAACGCCGCCGAGAGCGTCGGCGTCGGCTGCGGCGGCGCATCGAGGGCGGCGAAGAACGCCTCCTGGTCGATCGGCTCGAGCAGCGTACGCTCGTGCGCCTCAATCGTCGCCAGGGCGGCGCGATAGGCGGCATCCATGGTGAAGGTCGAATCGTCCATGCCGGAGAGCGCGGCGGCGCGCTGGATGGCACGCTTCACCCGCGGCTTGGTGCGAAAGTTCATCCGGGCCTCGTTGCGCTCCTCGCGCGGGAGCGCGGCCTCGCTCGCTGCCGTCATGCTGGCTCTCCGGTCGCCGTCAGGAGCGCAACGTACGCCGGATCGACGTACGAATCAACACAGATGCGCTCTCACTTCTGCGATCTCACCCAGGCAAGCTCACCCCTCCAGCGACAACGGCCCCGCGAAGCGCCGCTCCGGCAGGCCGCGGATGCCCGAGCCGGAGAGGTCGCACACGAAGATGCCGCCCGCCAGCGGCTCGCGGGCGTAGTCGGCGGGGGACATGCCCTCGCGGGCGGTGGTGATGTAGAGCCGGTCGAGGTTCGGGCCGCCGAGGCAGCAGCAGGTGACCTGCGAGACCGGCAGCGTGACGCGGATGTCCGGCGTGCCGTCCGGCAGGAGGCGCTGCACGCGGGCGCCGTCGAAGCGGGCGTTCCACAGCGCGCCTTCGGCGTCGACGCAGGCGCCGTCCGGCACGCCCTCCCCTTCGCCGGCGACGGCGAACACCGTGCGAGTTCCGAGCGTGCCGGTCGCAGGGTCGCGCCGGTAGCGCCAGATCGTCCGCGTCGGGCTGTCGGCGAGGTACATCGCCTCGCCGTCGGGCGAGAACGCGATGGCATTGGTGATGGCGATGCCCGACACGAGCGGGGTCTCGACCACGCCGTCGAAGCGCAGGACACCGGAGACCGGCTGCATGTCCACCTCGTCCATGCCGCCGACGACGAAGGCGCCGGCGGGGTCGCAGCGCCCGTCGTTCATGCGGGTCTGCGGGCGTTCGGGCTCGAACGTCGTGAGCCGCCGGCGCGCCCCGTTCGCGGGATCGAGCACGAAGAGCCCGCTGGCGAAGGCCGCGAGCACGAGCCCGTCGGCGCCGAAGGCGAAGGCGGTCAGGCGCTCCGGCAGGGCGAGGCTCGCGAGGGCGCCCCCGTCCGCGTCGCAGGAGAGGAGGAGCCTGCCGTGGATGTCGGTCCACCACAGCCGGCCGTCGGCGGCGTTCCACTGGATGCCTTCCGCGAGAAAGGCGCTGGTTCCCACGAGGAGACGGGCGTCGAGCGTGCGCATGGGGGGACCTCCTGCATCCGGGCGCCGGCCCCGATCGCGACGCGGCACCGACGGGAGCGGACCTTTGACGATCGCAACGCCCGCGTCTAGCGTCGCCGTCGCCATCCGACCCGCCGATCCGCCGCCCTCGCCCCGGCCCCGGAGACCAACGCCATGCCGCGCCTCGCCCACTACCCGGATCTCGCGGAGAAGACCGTCTTCGTCTCCGGCGGGGCCACCGGCATCGGCGCCGACCTCGTCGCCGCCTTCGCACGCCAGGGCGCGACCACGGTCTTCGTCGACGTCGACGCGGACGCCGGCGCGGCGCTCGCCGCGCGGCTCGCCGAGGAGACCGGCGCGCGACTCGACTTCGCGCGCGTCGACGTCACCGACATCCCCGCGCTCGCGGCCGCCGTCGACCGCGCGGCGGCGATCCGCGGACGGCTCGACGTGCTGATCAACAACGCCGCCAACGACCGCCGCGCCCCGGTGGACAACCTCGATCCGGACGCGTGGGACGCGGCGATGGCGGTGAACCTGAAGCACCAGTTCTTCGCCGCGCAGGCCGCGCACCGCCACATGAAGGCGGCCGGCGGCGGCTCGATCGTCAACCTCGGCTCGACCTCCTACCGGCTCGGCGTGCCCGACCTCACCGCCTACGCCACCGCGAAATCCGCCGTGCGCGGCCTCACCCGCCAGCTCGCCCGCGAGTGGGGGCGCGACAACGTGCGCGTGAACGCCATCGTGCCCGGCGCGATCCTCACGCAGAAGCAGCGCCAGCTGTGGATCTCGCCGGAGCGCGAGCGCGAGATCCTCGCCCAGCAATGCCTGCCCCGCGCGCTCGACGGCGAGGACGTGGCACAGATGGCGCTGTTCCTGGCGTCCGACGTCTCCGGCGGCTGCACCAGCCAGGACTTCGTCGTGGACGGCGGGCTGACGTAGGGCAGCCGCGGGACGCGACATCCGGTCCGGCCGCTTTCCGGAACCGCCCTCGCCGCGCTCGGGTTCTACCTGCGAGAGATCGAACCCCGCGAAGGAGCGACCCCCATGAAAGGTCCCGAGATATCCCTGAAGCATCTCCAGCGTGCGATCACGATGGAGCTGACCACGATCAACACCTACGAGCTCCAGGCCGCCAAGCTGCGCGACTGGGGCGTCGACCAGCTCGCCGACCGCATGGCCGAGGAGGTCGAGGAGGAGCGCGGCCACTTCCACCGCTACCTCGACCGGCTCCTGTTCCTCGAGGGCGAGGCCAACGTGCACGACCTCGACCCGATCGCGCAGGACGACACCATCCGCGCCATGTTCGAGACACAGCTCAAGATGGAGAACGAGGCGCGCGACTACTACGACAAGGCCGCCCGCGAGGCCCGCGACGCCGGCGACCTCGGCACCTTCGACCTGTTCCGCTCCATCCTCAAGGACGAGGAGGAGCACATCGACTTCGTCGAGACGCAGTTCGACCTGATGAAGCTGATGGGCGACCAGCTCTACGTCTCGCGGCAGGTGTCGTCGACGGCGGAGCAGGACGACGACGATTGATCGTCCTCGCGGACGGGGGCGCGCGGCTTGCGGGCCGCGCGTCCGCCGTTCCAGGGGGCAGGTGGCGGCTGGCTCACGGGCTCGCCGCGCCCAATTCGCTTGTTGGCCCTCCAGTTCGCCGGCAGTGTCGTAGCCGCGAAAGCGGCTCGTCCACGCCACGGGCCGGGTCCGCGTGTTAACCGCATCGGGATGTGAAGCTGGCAATTCTACTCGTCATCGCCGAGGATGAACCCGGTTACCCTGGGGAGGTTCGGCATGACAGCGTTGCAGCAAGTAGAGGGGGGCGCAAGCGCGCTCGTGCGCGGCCTGGAGGCATGGCGGCTTTCGGCCCGCCCCGTCCGCTGGGCGATCTTCGCAGGCTTTGCCGCGACCTTAATGGTCATCGGCCTCGTCGTCGTGGCCCACCTCGTCAAGGACCTCCCCTTTCGGGCGCTGATGCAGGACCCGACCGCCTATCTCGGCGCTCAGGCCTATATCGGCGCGGTGTCGACGCTCGGCGGCGTGCTCTGGGCGATCGCCGGGACGGCCGCCTGCCTCGCGGCCCTCGCGGTGCATCGGGCCGGCGGCCCTCGCGGCGAGCGCGCCTTCTTCCTGGCTTTCGGGCTGCTCAGCTTCGCACTGTCCGCGGACGATCTCCTGCAGCTCCACGAGGATCTCCTGCCGCTCGCGGGGGTGCCGCAGACCGCCATCCTCCTCCTCTATGGAGGGCTCGGGGTCGCCCATCTGGTGGTCTTCCGGGCCGCGATCCTGGCTCGCCCCTGGCCGCTGCTCGCCATCGCCGTCGCCTTCCTCGGCCTCTCGGTCGGGCAGGATCTCGTCTTTCCGCATGGGGACCTGCAGACGTTCTTCGAAGATTCGGCCAAGCTCGGCGGGATCGTGTTCTGGGCACTCTTCTTCGGGATCGCGAGCGCCGACACCATCGCCCCGCCGCGGTGATATCTGTCCGGGGCGTCTGGAGGCGCGCCGCACCAGATGTGCGTGCCGAGCCCGGACAGACTGTCGACGCCGCGGGCCGGCTCTGGCAGAATCGCTCCGCCGGGGGCTTCCTCCCGGCGGCGGCGTCCCTACCTCTGGGGGACGTCTCCGGTGAGAGGGCGAGAGCATGAGCCAGCCACGCGTCAAGACCAACGAGATCGATCCCGTCGTCGGCACCGTCGACCCGGTCTGGGCCCGCGCCCGGCGCGAGGCGGAGGCGGTGGTGCGGGCGGAGCCGTCGCTGACGAACTTCCTGCTCACCAACATCCTCAACCACGCCTCGCTCGAGGACGCGGTGATCCACCGGGTCGCGGCGCGGCTCGCGCATCCGGCGCTCTCGGCCACGCTGATCGAGCAGACCTATCGCGAAGCGCTGCGGCAGGACCCGGACCTCGGCCAGAGCTTCCGCGCCGACATCCTCGCCGTCGCCGACCGCGACCCCGCCTGCAGCCGTCTGATCGAGCCGATGCTCTACTTCAAGGGCTTCCACGCCATCCAGACGCACCGGCTCGCGCACTGGCTGTGGATCCAGGGGCGCGTCGACTTCGCGCTATACCTGCAGAGCGTCTCCTCAGAGGTGTTCCAGACGGACATCCACCCCAACGCCCGGATGGGCCGCGGCATCTTCCTCGACCACGCGACCGGGCTCGTCGTGGGCATGACGGCGGTGGTGGAGGACGACGTCTCGCTGCTGCAGAACGTCACGCTCGGCGGCACCGGCAAGGAGGGCGGGGACCGTCATCCGAAGATCCGCCGCGGGGTTCTGATCGGCGCCGGGGCGAAGATCCTGGGCAACATCGAGGTGGGCCGCTGCGCCCGGGTGGCGGCGGGCTCCGTCGTGCTCAAGGACGTGCCGGCCAAGACCACGGTCGCCGGCGTCCCCGCCAAGGTGGTGGGCGAGGCCGGCTGCCCCGAGCCCGCGCGCAGCATGGACCAGATCCTGGCGCAGAGCCTCTCGCCGGAGTGACCGCCCGGAGTGAAGGCGAACCTTGCCCGCCGCGGCGCCCCGTGGCATGCCGGGGCCTCGACCGCCCATTCCCGAGACACCGATACGAGGTCCCTGCGTGACGAAATCCGAGCTGGCCAAAGTCGAGAGCTACCTGCGCCGCACGTTCGCGAACCATTCCATCACGGTGCGCGCGCGCCCGAAGAAGGACGATTCGGCCGAGGTCTACATCGGCGACGAGTTCATCGGCGTGCTCTTCCTCGACGACGAGGACGAGGACCGCTCCTACCAGTTCCAGATGGCGATCCTCGAGACCGACATCGAGGGCTGATCGGGACGATCCTCCCACATCGGCCAGCCGATGCAAACATCGTCCCACGCCGCTCCCGGCCCTCGACGCCCGGCGTCGTGGAGATAATCGACTGGCGCGCCGACCCTTCTCCTTCCCTGTAGGGGAAGGTGGATCGGCGCGTAGCGCCGAGACGGATGGGGCGCGCGGGACGCGCGCTCGGCGAAGCCGAAATCGACGGCCGCAACCGCATACCGGGTCTTCCGCTTCGCGGAACGCGTCGCTGCGCGCCGCGCCCCATCCGTCACGCCGCCTGCGGCGGCGCGCCACCTTCCCCTACAGGGAAGGAGACTGCCCGCATCGACTTCGTACTCCAGGAGATTCTCGCATACGCCAGCCGTCGGGGAGAGGGGAAACCCTCGGCGGCCGTCATTGACGAGAGGGGGTAAGCCGACGGCGCGCTTCGGTGTCAGCCGGAGTCTCCCGCGGCTTGCCACGGGACCCGCCCCCGATCCGCTACCGCGGATCGTCCCCGCCCCGAGGGGGCGGGAGGCTCACAGCCTGCGCGTGTAGAGCACCGCCATGCCGTCGTGCAGGTCGATCGGGCCGCCGGCGTAGTCGGTGCCGATCGGCGGCGAGGCGAGCGCCACCTCCCAGCCGCCGCCGGCGAGGCCGGGGATCGGCAGCTCGGTCGGCACGATGTCGAGGAGCGGCTTGCCCTCGAGGTGCGCGATGGCGAAGACCTGCTCCCCGTCGGGCCCGTGCCGCAGCGAGCGGAACGCCACCGAGCCGCGGGTCGGGGCCTGGTAGTCGAAATGGTCCTGCGGCCCCAGCGCGCCGCGCAGCCAGGGCCGGGCCAGGCGGAACTCGCGCAGCGCCAGCATGTACTCGGTATGCGCCTCGCCGAGCTTGTCGAGATACTTGGTGACGTTGCAATAGTCGTGCATGTCGTCCATCCAGGCGCGGGCGATCTGCTTGAGCACGCGCGCGGTGAACGGCGATGGTCCCTCAAGCGGCGGATCGACCTCGTTGAGAAGCTTCGCCATCACCTCGAGATCGTAGTCGGTGACGTCGACCAGCGCCTCCAGGATCTTGAAGAACCGCCCGAGCCCGTCGCGGTCGGCGAAGCCGAGATCCTTCAGCCGGGTGAACGAGCCGGGCATCGAGTAGGTGTAGTCGTCCACCTGCCAGCCCAGCGAGATCGCCTCCTCGGCGACGATCTTCACGCCCCAGCGATCGTCCTGGTTGCGGATGAAGCCCCAGGAGGCGCGCGCCATGGCGTTGAGGAAGTCCATCGGCACGCCGGGGAACGCGGCGTAGGTGAGCATCTGCGCGGCGGGGTGATCGTAGGCCTTGTCGAGGATCTCCATCCGCGTGTCGCCGAGCCGCGTGTTGATGTTCAGCTTCGGGTTGATCTGCGTGCCGCGGCGGAGCGTGTCGTGGTTGGCGCAGCCCGAGATCCAGTTCTCGCCGTGCTCGAGGATCTCGCGGATGCGCCAGAACTTGGTCAGCCAGAACGTGTACAGGAACGGCGTGTTGTGGGCGAAGGTGAGCGGTCCCCACTGGAACACGTCGTCGTCGCGCTGGTGCTCGATCACCGCGCGATAGGTCGAGGAGAGCTCCCAGTCCTCCTCCGGCCAGGGCCGCCCGTCCTCGAAGATGAACCACGGGCGGTAGCGCCTGCCGGCGACCTCCTGGACGGTGTCGGCCATCTCCTGGAGGTACTCGTCGTCGTGACGCAGCACCTGGGCGTCGGCGTCCCACCACTTGAAGTCCTGCGCGCCGTCGACCCGTACGGCATCGGCGCCGTAGTCCACCTTGCGCCGCTGCATCTCCAGCAGCATCGCGCGCACCATCGGGTTGCGGTAGTTGACGTTCTGGCCGTACATGTTCGGCCCGGCGAACCAATGGTGGCTCAGGACGTCGAGCCCCTGGTTGTCGGCATGGCCGAAGACCACGTCGAGGATGAGCTTCTTCGGGCGCTCGGGGAACTTGTGCAGCGCGCAGGCGAGGTCGACGAGCTCGTCCGGCCGGCCGGTCTCGAGCAGCGCGGGGTTCACCGCCGCCATCCCCGAGATGACGATGTCGTAGCCCCAGTTGGTCGTGTTCGGCCGGCGCAGGTCGACGACGAGACGATCCTCGGCCTCGTCCTCCAGACCGTCTTCCTCGGCCCAGAACTCCGGCCCGGCCTCGTAGACCGTGGTGGGCTCGACCGGCAGGAGCTGGATCGCCTCGTAGCCGAGGAAGATTCGGTCCGCCGGCGCCAGCGGCACCCCGTGGCGCACGCGCTCGGCCAGGGTCTCGATATGGCGGGTGAGGCCCGCGAGCGTCATCGCCGGGGTGGCCGTCGGGGCGTGGATCTGCAGGATGTTGGCCGCCGGCCCGAGCTTGACCGGGTCCCCCGGCGGCAGCGCCGCCCAGTACTCCCCGTCCGTGCGCGCCGCGAGCATGGCCTCGACGTCGTAGTACTCCGCCGGCGCGAACACGCCGAAGGGCAGCGAGGCGGCGAGCGGGTCGAGCACGCGCGACCAGGTGTTCTCGGCGTCGCGCCAGACGAGGGAGTAGAAGCTGCCCACGTGCTCGCGCGAGCCCGGGCGCATGCCGGAGATGGCGGCGACACAATAGTTCTCGATGCGCACGATCGGCACGCGCGTACGCCGGAAGGCCACGCTCTGGCGGGAGCGGGCGAGGACGAGCTCCTCCTCGGGGTCGAGCACCTCGACGAACACGTCCCCCTCCGGCACGCGCCGCTCGAGCAGCTCCGGCGCCCAGAAGATCACCTCGCAGACGTCGCCCGCGCGCCGCGCGCCGAGCCGGGCCGCCACGACGCGAGCGGTCTCGAAGGCGGGGCGAGGGGTCTGAGACTTGTCCGAAAGGCCGGCGGCGGGGCGGTCCGTGGCGGGTCGGTCGAGTGCAGGCGGTCCGGCGGGGAGGGCTTGATCCATACGTGTCTCCTTGCGCGCGGGGGAGGCTAGCGGCGCGGGCCGGGATGTCCACCCCCGGCGGCGGGACGGTTCGCCCGCACGCCCGCCTTGCGCCAGATCAACGACGCGCCGCGGCGCCCGCGGTTCACTCGGACCATGCGCACGACCAGCCTCCCCCTCGCCTCCCCCCTCACCCCCGCCGCCATCCCGGCCGCCTACGCGCTGGAGACGGTGCCGCGCTACACGAGCTACCCGACGGCGGCCCAGTTCGGGCCCGGCGTCGACGAGGCGCTCTACCGGCGCTGGCTCGGCGCGCTCGACGGAGAGACGCCGCTGTCGCTCTACGTGCACGTGCCCTATTGCCGGGCGCTGTGCTGGTATTGCGGCTGCCACACGAGCGTGCTCAACGACGACGCCCGCATCGCCCGCTACGCGCGTCGGCTCGAGGCGGAGGCCGAGCGGGTCGCGGCGGCGATGCCGCGCAAGGGGCCGGTGGCGCACCTGCATTTCGGCGGCGGGACGCCGACCATCCTGGCGCCTGAGGACTTCGCCGCCGTGATCGGCCGGCTGAAGGATGCCTTCCCCTTCGCGCCCGACGCGGAGATCGCGGTCGAGATCGACCCGCGCACGCTGACCGAGGAGATGGCGGCGGCGCTCGCGGGGGCGGGCGTCAACCGCGTCTCGCTCGGCGTGCAGGACATCGACCCCGAGATCCAGCGGCTCGTCCACCGCGAGCAGCCGACCGAGCAGGTCGCCGCCGCGATGGCGCTTCTGCGGGCGCACGGGATCAGGCGCATCAACGTCGACCTGATGTACGGCCTGCCGACGCAGACCGTCGCCCACGTGCGCGCCAGCATCGCCGCCGTGCTGGCGCTGGAGCCCGACCGCGCCGCCGTGTTCGGCTACGCCCACGTGCCGTGGTTCGCCAAGCATCAGGCGGCGATCGACGCGGCGCTGCTGCCCGGCGCCGCCGAGCGGCTGGCGCAGGCGCAGGCGGCGTCCGACGCCTTCGCGCAGGCGGGCTGGGTCGAGGTCGGCTTCGATCACTACGCCCGGCCGCAGGACCCGCTGGCGGTCGCGGTGCGCGAGGGCACGCTCAAGCGCAACTTCCAGGGCTACACGACCGACACCGCCGAGACGCTGATCGGGTTCGGCGCCTCCGCCATCGGCGCGCTGCCCCTGGGCTACGCCCAGAACGAGCCGCATCTCGGCAAGTGGGCGCAGGCGATCGACGAGGGGCGCATCCCGGTCGTGCGCGGCGTGCCGGTGAGCGACGAGGACGCGCTGCGGCGTGCGGCGATCTACGCGCTGATGAGCGCCTTCACGGTCGATCTCGGCGCGCTGGCGGCGCAGCGGGGCTTCGCGCAGGACACGTTCGACGCCGACATCGCCCGCCTGGCGCCGCTCGCCGCGGATCGGCTGTGCACGATCGAGGGACGTCGCGTGAGCATGCCGGCGCACGCGCGCTTCCACGTGCGCAACGTCGCCGCCCGGCTCGACGGCTATTGGGCGCCGCAGGCGACGCGGCATTCGCGGGCGGTGTGAGGATCGCGCAGCCCGCGGATTCGGCATCGGCAGCAATCCGAGGAGACGGCGCATGGCTCTTCCGTTCGGCCTCGGGCGGGGCACCGGCTCGGGCTACGAGGCATGCCTCGCCCGCATGACGGCGCCGCTGCCGGACCCCGCCGGCACGCACGATCTGCTGCGCTACGCCACGCTCGCGGCGAACGGGCACAATACCCAGCCCTGGCGCCTGCGTCCGCGCGCGGACGGCGTCGACATCCTGCCGGACCTCGCCCGGCGCACGCCCGTGGTCGATCCGGACGACCATCACCTGTGGGCGAGCCTCGGCTGCGCGGCGGAGACGCTGGCGATCGCGGCCCGCGCCCGGGGGCTCTCGGCACAGGCGGGCTTCGTCGCGCACGGCGGCGAGGAAGCGATCGCCGTCGATCTCGCGCCCGGCGGCCCGGCGCCGGCGGACGAGGCGGACCTGTTCGCCGCGATCCTGCAGCGGCAATCGACCCGCAGCCGCTACGACGGCCGGCCCCTCCCCGCGCAGGTCGTGGAGCGCATGACGGCGGAGGCGGCGCGGGCCGGCGTCGACCTCCTGTGGTTTCCGCAGGGCTCTCGCGTGGAGGACGTGCTCGCCCTCGTGCTCGCCGGCAACGCCGCGCAGATCGACGACCGCGCCTTCGTCGCCGAGCTGAAGTCCTGGCTGCGCTACAATGCGGCCCATGCGGCAAGCACCGGGGACGGCCTCTACGCCGCCGCGGCGGGCAACCCGACCCTGCCGCCCTGGCTCGGGCGGCGGATGTTCGATCTCGTGTTCCGCAAGGGCCCCGAGACCGACAAGGTCGCCCGGCAGGTCCGCTCCTCGGCGGGCGTGTTCGTGCTCGTCGCGCAGACGAACGACCCCGCCGGCTGGGCGGCGGCGGGGCGCGCCTACACTCGCGCAGCCCTCGCCGCGACCGCCGCGGGCGCCAGGCTCGCCTTCGTCAATCAGTGCGTCGAGGTGCCAGAGCAGCGCGCGGCGTTGCGCGACCTCCTCGGCCTGGGCGAGTGCCGCCCGAACCTCGTGCTGCGGGTCGGCTACGCGCCGGCGATGCCGCGCTCGCTGAGGCGGCCGGTGGAGGCGGTGCTGGTGGGGTGAGGCGGGTCGATCCGGTAGCGCGCCTCGAGCTCGGCGAACACGTCGTGCGCCAGGCTCGCCTGGCCCGCATCGGCTTCGGCCAGGCTTCGCGCGACAGCCGCATCGAGGTCGGCGAGCTTCGCCTCGATGGCGCGGGGACCTGCGGTGTCGCTCATGGTGCGTCTCCCGTTCGCGTCCACGCTAAGGCCAAAGTCCTCCGCGTTCAACGCGCTCGCACCGGCATCAGCGCTTCGCAGCCGCCCTCGCCCGGTACTTGGCTTCATGCGGGTCGAAAACCACTCCGTGTCTCAGCTTAGATTTCGGCAGCGAGAGTCAAAATTCAGCGTTCGGTGGGGGCTCAATGTTCGCCCACCGCTCAGCAATTGAGGCGCATGCCGCTTCCATCTCGTTGAACAAGTACACAGAATTCGATGGAGCTTCGGTTAGTGCACCGCTGTATGCGCATACGGTGAGGCAAAGCTTGTGCTCCGGCTTTGCATCTTCCTGTGGCATAGTTGCCTTCAAAAATCCGAATGTGAAGGCGCTTTGAAATTGAGCCGCACTAGCGTCGAGCTTTTTGTCCTTGGCGTACCGGAGAAAAAGCCCGCCCACTTTTACGGTGTTCTTGATCGTCACGCGGCGCAGGTTGAGATCGGGATTGTATATGACCGACGTCCCCCCAAGAGAGATTGTCTGTTTTCCGTACGGCGCCTCCATCTCGCAGGCGGGAATGTCGAGCTTGTCGTAGATTCCCGCAAATGTGTCGACGTAATCCGAATTATATTGATTTTGCATAGCCTCGAAATCAGTTGTGGCCATCCGCGTGCGAAACCGCTCGGCCTTATCCGAAAGAGCCGATGTGTCGCCTCCCCCTTCACGTAACCAATATGATATCGTAGACCGTGCCTCCTTATGATTGAGGAGCCGGGCAAGCGGGGGGTACTTGATCTGTCGCAGCATGGACCGGCGCCGCTGTTGTGACGCCGCCATGTAGTCAGCAAGTTCTCTGACGCGAAGCTCGCACGTCTGTCGCTCTGAGTGGGTCGGCATCAGCAAGAAACCTTGAAAGGGAAAGGTCATGGACGCGCTCTACCTGAGCACCGATTCGGGCGAGAATACAAGCTTGTGCATAACCCCCCTCACAAGAGAACTGGTCTCCGCTAGTGGTGAGGATCCGGCGGATGCCGGGGGATACTTCTTGTATGAGCGGCAGCGTGATAATCCCTCGCGCATTGAGATCCTTGCCCGGGTCGCATCAGAAGAGGCAGCGATCAAGCTCGCCCGCCTCCTGCATCTGAAGTGAATGCCGGTCTGATCAGGCTGTAGCCCTCTTCTCAGTCAGAGCGAAACACGGAGAGGAGCAAGCCTTGCTTCCCGTAGTGGTGGGCGACCTTCTTCCGAAGCTCACCCATCGTGTCGCAGGACTTCGCAAGCCCAACAATTTCGTAGCACCTCGACACCAACGCCTTGACACCGTGATTTTCGGTCAGATTCCTGTGCCAATGGACGCCGGGCGGTGGCCTATTCTCCCGGAGGAACTTCGCTACGTCCGGATCCAGCGTGTCGTATATTAGCTCGATGACAAGCTTTCCCCAATATTTTGGTCGACTAGTTAGGGGTCCCTGCCAATTTGTAAGGCGCCCAAATTCTTCCCACAATTCATCTGGAAAAGTCTTCTCGTAGTCGCGCAATTCCTCTGCAATGAAAAGACGAAGCTTTACTTGTAGAGCATCCTCGGCTCGCTCATACTGATAACCGGTGGCCTCATCAATGAGAGCGTCTAAACCCGTCCTGGTCAGGCCTGAGGTAAGAACGGCACATTTGATGGCAATTTCCCGCTGCCGTTCGGTGAGGGGAACTCGTTCATATAACGCCTGCACATAGCCACGGCAGATGAGTTCAAAGTGCTCGGTCGTCATTCCCCGCCCCATAAATTGGGTCCCAGGGATCGAAAAATCGAGGAGTTCGCCCAGAATTAAATCACTGTTTATAAAGGATCTCAGGGCGGAAATACCAATGTAATTCCCCAGGTTCCCAGAGTCTGTGCTAGTGAATGATTTGATAGCCGCCCGGGTGGAAATCACCCTTTGCCCGGTATCCAAGACATAAACGTCTAGTTCGTCCCCACCGAGATCGATCTTTCCGCGCCATTTCGCGAAGGGCGAGAGTGGGAAGTTGCCCGCCGTATCAATGAGGGGCACCGGCGCTGCGCGACTTGGTTGTAACTCAAGCGGGTCGATCAGCAGCCCAATAGACTTCCCAGCATCGATAATCTTCTTGTGCCATTTTGCGGGCGCGCGGCCCTTACTGGCCCAATATTGAACAGTGCTTTGGCTGGTTCCGAGCAGGCGGGCCAACTCGGACTGGCCGCCAAAGCGTTCGATGAGAGTGGCGATGCGCGACATACTGCAATTCCTCCTTGGGAATCGCTCTACCAAATTTTTCCGTTATGTGTCTACCAGTTTTTTTCGTTTGCCTCAGGCTTAGAGGCGGCCTGCCGCGCAATTGCGGATCAACGCGCCCGGCGCCTCACACGCTCCCCACCGTCCGCAGCCGCGCGCGGGTGTGGATCTCCGCCTGGCTGATCACCGGCGTCTCGCGGCGAAAACGCTCGATGATGGAGCGCACGAAGGGCCGCGACTGGGCGGAGGTGACCAGCACCGGCATCTCGCCCTGGCGGGCGGCATCCTCGAAGCGGTCGCGCACGCCGTTGACGAACTCCCCGAGCTTGGAGGGCTGCATCGCGAGCTGGCGGTCGTCGCCCTGGCCGACGATGGATTCGAGGAAGGCCGCCTCCCAGGCGGGCGAGAGCGTGACGATGGGCAGGGTGCCGTTCGGCCCGGTGTAGTGCGCGCAGATCTGGCGGGCGAGGCGCTGGCGCACGTGCTCGACGATCTCGCGCGGCGCACGGGTGCCGCCGACCACCTCGGAGATGCCCTCCAGGATCGTGCCGAGGTCGCGGATCGAGACGCGCTCGGCCAGCAGCAGCTGGAGCACCCGCTGGACGCCCGTCGCGGTGATCTGCGAGGGCACCATCTCCTTGACGAGGTCCGCGTGCTCCTTGGGCAGGTCGCGCAGCAGCTTCTGCACCTCGATGTGGGAGAGGAGCTCGGCCATGTTGGCCTTGACCACCTCGGTGAGGTGGGTCGAGAGCACGGTCGCCGCGTCGACCACGGTGTAGCCCTTCAGCTGCGCCTGATCGCGCAGCCCCGCGTCGAGCCAGGTGGCGGGCAGCCCGAAGGTGGGCTCGAGCATGTGCTGGCCCGGCAGCTGCACCTGCCCGCCCATCGGGTCGATGGCCATGAACTGGTCGGGATAGATCACGCCGCGGCCGGCCTCGATCTCCTTGACGCGGATGACGTAGGCGTTGGCGTCGAGCTGGACGTTGTCGAGGATGCGCACGCTCGGCATCACGAAGCCGAGCTCGGCGGCGAGCTGGCGGCGCAGGGCCTTGATCTGCTCGGTCAGGCGGTCGGCGCCCTCCGCGGTCTTGCCGTTGACGAGGGGCAGCAGCGCGTAACCGATCTCGATCTTGACGTCGTCGATCTTGAGCGTGTCGGAGATCGGCGGCTCGCCGGGTGTCTCGCCGCCCTCCGCCGCCGCCTCGCGCCGCGCAGCCGCCGCCTGCGCCGCCTCCTCCGCCGCGCGCTCCTTCGCCTTCCTGCCGAAGTGGAAGGCCGCGTAGCCGGCGGCGACCGCGAGCGTCATGAAGGGGATGAAGGGGATGCCGGGCAGGAGCGCGATCATGCCCATCACCGCCGCCGACATGCCCAGCGCCTTGGGGTAGTTCGCGAGCTGCCTGCCGAGCGCCTTGTCGGCGGCGCCCTTGACGCCCGCCTTGGAGACGAGGAGGCCCGCGGCGGTCGAGACGATCAGCGCCGGGATCTGCGAGACGAGGCCGTCGCCGACGGTGAGCATGGTGTAGGAATGCGCCGCGTCGCCGAAGCTCATGTCCATCTGCGCGACGCCGATGACGATGCCGCCGATGACGTTGATCAGCGTGATCAGGAGGCCGGCGATGGCGTCTCCGCGGACGAACTTCGAGGCACCGTCCATGGCGCCGAAGAAGCTCGATTCGTCCTCGAGCTTCTGGCGGCGCTCCTTCGCCTGCTTGTCGTCGATGATGCCCGCCGACAGGTCGGCGTCGATCGCCATCTGCTTGCCGGGCATGGCGTCGAGGGTGAATCGGGCGGCCACCTCGGCGATTCGGCCCGAGCCCTTGGTGATGACGATGAAGTTCACCAGCACCAGGATCGCGAAGACGACGACGCCGATGACGAAGTTGCCGCCCATGACGAAGCCGCCGAAGGCCTCGATGACGTGGCCGGCCGCGTCCGTGCCCTCGTGGCCGTAGCTCAGGATCAGGCGCGTCGAGGCGAGGTTCAGCGCCAGCCGCAGCATGGTGGCGATGAGCAGGATCGTCGGGAAGGACGAGAACTCGAGCGGCTCCTCGATGAACAGCGCCGTCATCATGATGAGGACGGAGAAGATGATCGAGATGGCCAGCAGCATGTCGAGCACGACCGCCGGCAGCGGGAAGATGAGCACCACGAGGATGCCCGTCACGCCCAGCGCCAGGAACAGATCCGTGCGCCGCGTCAGGGCGCCGAGCGCCGACATGCCGGCCGCGCCACGCGACGGCCCGGCCGCCACGCCCGTCACCTCAGTCGCCGCTGCGCCCGCTTCGCTCATCCCAGCCCTCTCGCCCGACTAGGCAAGTTCTGCCGGGGAGATGGTGAACGAAGCGTTAAGGCCGGCGCGTCACTTCACCACGAGCACCGCGCAGGGCGCGTCGTGGACCACCTTCTGCGAGACGCTGCCGAGGATCAGGCCCTGGAGGCGGCCGAGCCCGCGGCTGCCGATGACGAGGACGTCGGCGCCCTCCTCCCGGGCGACGTCGACCAGCGCCTCGGCCGGCGGAGCGTCGGCGATGCGCGATTCGATCGTGATCGGGCGTCCCTCCAGTCCACGGCGGGCGGCGGCGATCACCTCGTCGGCGACGTGGTGCAGGGTGTCCGGCGAGACCATGATGACGGGGATCGCGCCCCCCATGGCGGCGGCGGGCATCACCGGCGTGGCGGAGGCCTGGTCGAGCTCCTCCTTGACGCGATCGAGGAAGCCGAGGCGCTCGGCCACGGCGTAGAGCTCGCCGTAGGGCACGGCGCGCAGCAGCGCATGGGCGAGCACGAGCCGCGCGCCCCGGGCCTCCGCGATCTCTGCGGCGAGGGCGACGACGGCGTCCTGGTGCTCCGAGCCGTCCACGGCGACGACGATGGTCGAGATCATGGCGTGTCCCTATCCTGGCTCGCCGCGGCGCGGCGCAGGGAGACCGTGCAGGGCCGCCGCCCGGGGCGCAATTCCGTAAACTCCCGAGGCGCCCTGCGCGGATGCATAGCCGCCTCGCGTGCGCTAGTTAGGACGACGAGGAGCGGCGCGTGGGCGAGAGCGGGGGCATCCTGAAGGTCGGGGAGACGGTGTGGACGGTGGCGCGGGCGCACCGCGCCGCGGCGCTGATCGACGCCGCCGCGACCTTCGGCGCCATGCGTGCGGCGATGCTGAACGCGCGGGCGCGGATCCTGGTCGTCGGCTGGGACATCGACAGCCGCACCCCGCTCGTCGGCGAGGAGCCCGAGCCGGCGGACGGGCTGCCGCGGGAGCTCGGGCCCTTCCTGCGGGCGCTCGTCGAGCGGCGCCCGCGGCTGAAGGTCGACCTGCTGCTGTGGGACTACGCCCTGCTCTACGGGCTCGAGCGCGAGCTGCTGCCGGAGGTGAAGCTCGACTGGTCGACCCCGCGCCAGATCCGCGCGCGGCTCGACGACGTGCTGCCGATCGGCGCGAGCCACCACCAGAAGATCGTCGTCGTCGACGGCGCGCTCGCCTTCTGCGGCGGGCTCGACCTCGCCATCCGGCGCTGGGACACCCGCGCGCACGCCCTCGACGACCCGCGCCGGCGCGACCCGGACGGTGCGCCCTACAGGCCCTTCCACGACGCGCAGATGCTGGTGGACGGCGAGGCGGCGCGGGCGCTGGCCGCCCTCGCCGAGGCGCGCTGGCGCCAGGCCGAGGGCGGCTATGCGGCCGCGCCCAGGCTGCCGAAGGCGGCGGCGCCGTCCCGCCGCAGGCGCGCGCCGGCGGCGGACGCGGATCTCTGGCCCGCGCGGGTCGACCCCGATTTCCGCGAGGTCGGCGTCGGCATCGCCCGCACCCGCCCGGCCTTCGCCGGCGCGCGGGCGATCCGCGAGATCGAGGCCCTCCACCTCGCCTCCATCGCCGCCGCGCAGCGCACCATCTACATCGAGAACCAGTTCCTCACCCGCGACAGCGTGGTGCAGGCGCTGGTCGCCCGCATGCGCGAGGTGCCCGCGCTCGAGGTGCTGCTCGTCGGCCCCAACGTGCATCAGAGCTGGCTCGAGGAGCACGCCATGAATGCCGGGCGCCGGCGCTTCATGACGCGTCTCGCGCAGGCGGGGCTCGGCGAGCGGGCGCGCCTCGTTTATCCCGCCCTTCCCGGGGACCCGACCGGCGAGGGCGTCATGGTCCACGCCAAGCTGACCATCGTCGACGATACCCTGCTGCGCATCGGCTCGGCCAACCTGAACAATCGCTCCATGGGACTCGACAGCGAGTGCGACCTCGCGATCGAGGCGCGCACGGACGACGAGCGCGCCGCGATCCGCCGCATTCGCGACGGGCTCGTCGCCGAGCATTCGGGCGTCGCGCCCGCGCGGGTGAGCGAGGCGATCGCGCGGGAGGGCTCGCTCCTCGCCGCGCTCGACACGCTGCCGCGGGACGGCCGGCGGCTCGCGCCGATCGACCTCGCCCCCGCGGACGACGGCGAGCTCGCGCGGCGCATCGGCGAGCTCGCCGACCCCGAGACGCCGATCGCGACGCCCGCCTTCGGCGCGGAGATGTTCGCCGGCCAGCCGGCGCAGCGCGCGCTGACACGCACGGCCAAGCTCGTCCTCGCTGGGGGCGCCGTCCTCGCCCTGGTGGCGCTGTGGCGCTTCACCCCGATCTCCGATCTGACCGACCCGGGCGCGCTGGTGGCGCGGCTCGAGGCCCTGGGCGGCGGGCCGTGGGCGCCGGCGCTCGTCGTCCTCGCGTTCCTGCTGGGCGGGCTCCTCGTCTTTCCCGTGACCGTGCTGATCGCCGTGACAGGCATGATGTTCTCCCCCGCAACGGCGCTCGCGGTCGCCTCCGCCGGCGTGCTCGTGAGCGCGGCGGTGCTCTACCTGATCGGCCGCGCGCTGGGGCGGCGCGCGCTGGAGAAACGGATGGGGCGGCGCACGCGGGCGATCTCCAGGGCGCTCGCCGACCGCGGCGTGATCGCGGTGGCCGCCCTGCGCATGCTGCCCGTGGCGCCGTTCAGCATCGTCAACCTCGTCATCGGCGCGAGCCGGATCGGCGTCGTCGACTACCTGATCGGCACCGCGCTCGGGATGGCGCCGGGGATCGTCATGCTGACGCTGCTCGGGACCCGGCTCGCCGAGGTCCTCGCCGACCCCGAGCCGCGGACGCTGCTGTGGCTGGCGCTCGCGGTGATCGCATGGCTCGCGCTCTCGCTCGGCCTGCAGGTGCTGGTCTACCGGCTCAAGCGTCGACGCGGGCGGCGCGCCGCGGCCGACATGAAACCGTGACCGCGGGCCGGCTGTTGACGCGGGGACGTTCGAGCCCGCGAGGAGACCATGGCCGACACGAGCGAGACGACCCGCGCCCCGCGCCCGAGCGAGGACGAGATCCGCGCGCTGACGATCGAGGACGTCGTGGCGCGCCTCGAGGTGGTGCGGGCGCGCTACTTCATGCCCGACACCTCCGCCTTCGTGCGCTACCTGCCGACCTTCGACCCGGATCCGGCGGACCTCTCGGTCAAGATCGACCCCAACACCGAGAAGCACGTCTCCGCGGAGGAGACCGGCCGCTTCAGCCTGCCCCAGCTCGTCACCGAGCTCGAGCTCGCCTACATCACGGTGCACCTCTTCCCCAACCGCCAGGCGCGCGACCACTTCGTCGCCGGCTTCGACGGCGCGTTGCGGCAGGTGGAGTTCATCGGCGGGCAGTTCGAGTGGAGCCGGCTGTGGCTGACCACCGGCACCGCGAACATCGGCACGCCGATCGCCGTCTTCCTCGGCCAGCGCGCGGCGGTGAACAACCGTCCCTCCGTCTCCCTGATCGATCACCGCCAGGTGGTGCGCGGACGGATGGCCTATCGGGCGGTCGGCGGCTCGGGGGCACACGTGGGCGAGGAATACTATCCCGTCGTCGGGCTCGAGCACGACATCATGAACGTGGAATGAGAGGAGCGCCGACGTGCGTGCCGAAAAGGGCGTCTTCAAGGGCCTGAACCCGACCATGACGACGATCGCGCTCGTCGTCACCTTCACCTTCCTCGTCCTCGGCGCCTTCGCGCCGGAGACCTCCGCCGGCTGGTTCGAGTCCGCCCGGGACGGCATCATCGCCGGATTCAAGTGGTACTACATCCTCGTGGTCTCCGCGTTCCTGTTCTTCTCGATCTACCTGCTCTTCAGCCGGTTCGGGTCCTTGAAGCTCGGGGACGACGACCAGGACCCGGAATTCTCCTATTTCGCCTGGTTCTCGATGCTCTTCGGGGCCGGCATGGGCATCGGGCTGGTGTTCTGGTCGATCGCCGAGCCGATCTTCCACTACCAGGACAACCCGTTCCTGGACGAGGGCATGGGCGGCACCAACGCCGCCGCGGCGCTCGCCATGCGCCTGACCTACTTCCACTGGGGCCTGCACCCGTGGGCGATCTACGTCATCGTGGGGCTGTCGCTCGCCTTCTTCAGCTATCGCCGCAAGCTGCCGCTGTCGATCCGCTCGGTGCTCTACCCGCTGATCGGGGACCGGATCTACGGCTTCTGGGGCCACGCGGTCGACGTGCTCGCCGTCTTCGGCACGATCTTCGGCATCGCAACCTCGCTCGGCTTCGGCGTGGTGCAGATGAACACGGGCCTCAACGAGCTGGTGGGGCTCCCCGTGGGGGTCGGCTGGCAGCTCGGGCTGATCGCCGTCGTCTCGACGATCGCGACGATCTCGGTCGTCTCGGGCGTGGGCAAGGGCGTGCGCATCCTCTCGGAGCTGAACCTCTGGCTGTCGCTCGCCATCCTGGTGTTCTTCCTGGCGTTCGGGCCGACGCGCTACCTCCTCAACCTGTTCGTCCAGGGCATGGGCGACTACCTGATCAACGTCGTGCCGCTGTCGTTCTGGACGAACGCGGGGGCGGACGCCGCCGGCACCAGCGGCTGGCAGGCGAGCTGGACGGCGTTCTACTGGGGCTGGTGGATCGCCTGGGCGCCGTTCGTCGGCATGTTCATCGCGCGGATCTCGCGCGGGCGCACGGTGCGCGAGTTCGTGCTCGGCGTCCTGCTCGTGCCGACCATCCTGGCGATGATCTGGCTCACGGTCTTCGGCGGCACGGCGCTGCATCTCGAGCTGTGGGGCGGTGCCGGCATCGTCGAGGCGGTGAACGCGGACACGACGCTCGCGCTCTACCGCACGATCGCGGCCATGGACGCGGGCGTGGCCGGCCTGATCTTCACGGCCGTCGCGACGCTGCTGATCGCGACGTACTTCATCACCTCCTCGGATTCCGGGACGCTCGTGATCACCACCCTCCTGTCGGTCGGCGACATGGACCCGCCGACGCCGCACCGTATCGTCTGGGGCCTGGGCGAGGGCTTCGTCGCGGCGGTGCTGCTCGTGTCGGGCGGGCTCGGGGCCCTGCAGGCGGCGTCGATCATCGCCGCCCTGCCCTTCTCGGTGATCATGCTGTTCATGTGCTGGGGCCTGATCCGCGGCCTCGCCGAGGAGAGCGCCATCGTGGCGCGCGGCAGCGGACCGCCACCGGAACGGCTGCCCTACAGCCCCTGAGCCGAGGCCCGTCGCGCCGCGGCGGGACGGGGCGAAGAACTTGGGGACGACGCGCACGCGGGCTGTCGCTCGCGCGCGCTTCCTCCTTTCACTCCGGTACGGACCACCTATATTCGACACCCTCGCGAAAAGCGCGAGAGCTGGGGGCGAGGAATGATGGGGACGCGGCACCCGACCGGAACGGGCGAGTACGGCGAGCACCGGGGCGGCTCGGCGACCAATCGGCTCCTGTCGCATCTGAGCACGCGGCTGGACGGGCTCGACGCCGAGGTGCGCGAGTCGCTTCTGGTCAAGGCTTTCATGCTCCTCGCCGACGCGCATGGGGACGTCGCGACTGCGATCACCTGCCTGGAAGAGGCCGCCAGCAGCGGCCACGGGGCGCAGGACGACGCCTTGTGACACGCCTTGCCCCGCTCTCGCGGGCGGGGCACCCTGCGTGGATGGAGACACGCTCGCATCCCGGGGCGGCCCTTCGCCCGCACGGCTCCGCGCGAACACCCCGCGGGCGGGCGCCGCTGCGCGCGTGGGCGGCCGGCCTCGCCCTCGCCGCGGGCCTCGCCTTCGCCGCATGCCTCGCGCCGGGCCCGGCCGCGGCGCAGGGCGTGCCCCCGGGCGGCGAGCGCTGGATCGTGCTCGCGAGCCGGCAGGATCCGGCGGAGGCGATCGCGCTGGCGCGGGCCTATCGCGAGCGCTTCGACGCCACCCATGTGCTGACCTCCTCGAACGGCTGGCACGCCGTGGTCGCCGGCCCCGTTTCGGTCGCCGACGCGGGGGCGCTGGAGGCGCGGCTGCGGGCGGAGCCGGGCCTGCCGGACGACCTCTTCCTCTCCGACGGAACGCGCTTCGCCGATCCGTTCTGGACCGCGGACGAGCCCCGCGTCGAGCGCCTGCGCTTCGACGGCGAGGCTCCGCTCGCCTTCGAGGCCGACGGGCTCGCCCTGGTGCTCGAGCCGGTGCGCGACGGCGCCGACCTCGCCTACCCGACGCTCGCCGCCTACGAGGGGCGCCGGGTGGCCTTCACGATCGCCTTCGAGGACGCGGCCTCCTTCACCGCCGGCGCACGGCTGATCATCGCGCCCCTCGATCCCCGGGCGCCGGGGGAGCGTCAGATCATCGCGAGCGCCTTCACCGGCGGTGCGCATTGCTGCGCGGTGACGCGGATCGCGGGTCGGGTGCGGGAGGAATGGCTCGTGATCCCCGGCGCGACGCTCGACGGCGACCTGGGCTACGGCGTGCGCGATCTCGACGGTGACGGCATCTACGAGCTGGTGAGCATCGACCAGTCCTTCCTCTACGCCTACGCGCCCTACGCGGCCTCCTTCGCGCCGATCGTGGTCGAGCGCTTCGCGGGCAAGGCGCTCGTCGAGCTGACGGACGACCCGCGCTTCCGCCGCGCCTTCGAGGAGGATCTCGCCTGGATGGAGGGTGCGGCGCGGGAGAATCCCGGGCTGTGGCGGGAGAACGGGTTCCTGGCGGCCTGGGCCGCGTCGATGGCGCGGCTCGGGCGCTGGGAGGAGGCGCGCGAGCGGATACGCACGGCGTTCGACCGTACGAGCGATTGGCCGCTCTCGATCTGCGACGCCCCCGCGACCGACGACGGCGGCTGCCCTGCGGGCGCCGAGCGGCCCGCGACGTTTCCGCAGGCGCTCGAGCACCACTTGCGGGTGCGCGGTTACATCGACGGCTGAGTGGCGCGTCGACGAGCGGTGCTTCGGCTCGCGCGAGCGACGGCGTTGCGGTAAGGGTTTCTCCGGCGACGGGAAACGCGAATGCGCGGAGCGGGCGGAGCAGTGCGGCGCATCGGACATCCTTTCCTGGCGGCGGCGGTGCTCGGCCTGGCCTACTGGGCCGCGGCGGTGATCGGCCTGCAATGGGCCGCCGTCGGCGGCGCGGGCTCGCCGGTGTGGCCGGCGGCGGGGGTCGGGCTCGCGGGGCTGGTGCTGGGCGGCGTGCGGCTGTGGCCGGCGATCGTGATCGCGCGGCTCGCGGCCGGGCTCACCGTCGGCAGCACCCACTCGCTGGCGGTCGAGCTCGTCATCGCGCTGGGCAACGCCGCCTCGGCGGCGCTGCCCGCCTATGCGCTCGTCGCCTGGTTCGGTCTCGACCGGCGGCTCGCCGCCATGCGCGACATCCTCGCGCTCGCCCTCGCGGCGGGCGTGGCCGCGCTGATCTCGGCGGCCTGCGGCGCCGGCGCGCTGTGGCTGTCGACCGGGCTCGGCCCGGATTTCGTGCTGGCCACCGCCGCGTTCTGGTGGTTCGGCGCCTTCGTCGGCGCCGTGACGCTGACGCCCCCGATCCTGGCATGGAGCGACCCGCAGGCATGGCGCCTCCCGCCGCTCGCCATCGCGCATCTCCTCGCCGTGCTCGCGGCCACGACGGCGCTGGCGGTGCACGTCTTCCTGCGCGAGCCCGCGCGCGAGCTCGGCACCTGGCTGATCTATCCGCCCCTGATCTGGGCCGCGCTGGCCTTCCAGGTGCGCGGCGCCGGCCTCGCTCTCGTCGCCGTCGCGGGGGCCGCCACGCTCGGCGCCACCTTCGGGCGGGGACCCTTCGACCTCTTGGCCGAGACCGCGCAGCAGCGCGTGGTCCTCGCCCAGCATTTCGCCGCGGCCACCGCGCTCGTGACCCTTCTGCTCGCCGCCGTCGCGGACGAGCGCCGGGGCAAGGAGGCCCTGCGCCGCTCGCAGGCGCGGCTTTCGAACGTGCTGGAGAGCACCACCGACAGCGTGATGGTGCTCGACCGCTCCTGGCGCTTCACCTACCTGAATTCCCGCGCCGCCGCGCAGATCGGGAGCGGCGCGCCGCTGGTGGGCAGGACGATCTGGGAGGCCTTCCCCGGCGCACGCGGCACGCCCTTCTTCGACGCCTACACGCAGGCGATGGAGACCGGACGCCCGACCCGCGCCGATGCCTTCTACGAGCCGCTCGGGGCCTGGTTCGAGGCGAACGCCTATCCCTCCGCGGAGGGTCTGACGATCTTCTTCCGCGACGTGACCGCCGAGCGGCGGGCCGCCGCAACGCTGGCGGAGAGCGAGTCGCGCCTGCGCGCCGTGCTCGAGCAGATGTCGACGGGCGTGTCGGTGGCGGAGGCGCCCTCGGGCCGGCTCCTGTTCCACAACACCAAGGGCGAGGAGATCCTCGGCCACGGCCTGATCCCCTCGGCCGATCACCGCGGCTACGCGGCCTATGGCGGGCTGCACCCGGACGGCAGCCGCTACGCGCCTGAGGAGTATCCGATCGCGCGCGCCCTCGTGCGGGGCGAGACCGTCGACCGGGAGCCGATGGCGTATCGCCGCGGCGACGGCAGCCTCGCCGATCTCGAGGTCTCGGCCGCCCCGATCCGCGACGCGCAGGGCCGGATCGTGCTGGCGGTCTCGACCTTCGAGGACGTCTCCGAGCGCAAGCGCGCGGAAGAGGCGCTGCTCGCCAGCGAGGAGCGCCTGCGGCTCGCCCAGGAGGCGGGAGGGATCGCCACCTGGGAGTGGAGCGTGGCGACGGGCGACGTGACCTGGACCGGGCCGATGGAGCTGCTGCTCGGCCTGCCGCCGGGCAGCCGCTCGCCCTCCTACGACGCCTTTTTGGAGCGGGTGCATCCCGAGGATCGCGAGCGGGTGTCCGCGGCCGTCGAGGTGGCGCTGGCCGGGCCGGCGCCGCTCGCGGTCGAGTTCCGCATCCCGCACCCGGACGGGCGTGTGCTCTGGCTCGCCGGGCGCGGCGAGGTGATCCGCGGTCCGGAGGGCCGGCCGCTGCGGATGATCGGCGTGAACTACGACATCACCGAGCGCCGCGAGGCGCGCGCGGCGCTGGAGCGGCTGAACGCAGACCTGGAGGGACGCGTCGCGGAGGGCGCGGCGAAACTCGTCCAGCTCCAGAAGATGGAGAGCCTCGGCCAGCTAACCGGCGGCATCGCCCACGACTTCAACAACTTGTTGATGGCGGTGCTCTCCTCGCTCACCGTCCTGCAGAAGCACGTGCACGGCGACGCGAGGGCCGAGCGCCTCCTCGCCAACGCCATCCAGGGCGGCGAGCGCGGCGTCTCGCTCACGCAGCGCATGCTCGCCTTCGCGCGTCGCCGGACGCTCGCACCCTCGGCGGTGGCGGTGCCCGAGCTGGTCTCCGGGATGACCGACCTGCTGCGCCGCTCGATCGGCCCGCAGATCCGCATCGAGACGCGCTTTGCCGACGCCACGCCGCCGGCGCTCGTCGATCCGAACCAGCTCGAGCTCGCGCTCGTGAACCTCGCGGTGAACGCACGCGACGCCATGCCGGACGGCGGCGTCCTGACGGTCGCAGTCGACGCCGTCACCCGCGCGGCGGAGGCGGATCGGCCGGGCGGGCGTTTCGTGCGCGTGCGCATCTCCGACACCGGGACCGGCATGGACCCGCAGACGCTGGCGCGCGCGATGGAGCCCTTCTTCACGACGAAGGGCGTGGGCAAGGGCACGGGGCTCGGCCTCGCCATGGTCTACGGGCTCGCCGAGCAGTCGAACGGCCGGCTGAGCCTGACGAGCGAGCCGGGCGCAGGCACGACCGCCGAGATCCTGCTGCCGGTAGCCGACGGCGATCACGGCCGCCCTCCCGCCCCGATGCCGGACAGGGCGCCCGCCGCCGCGGATGTCGCGGGCCGGCGGCTGCGGATCCTCGTCGTCGACGACGACGCGCTCGTGCTGATGGGCGCGGCGACCATGGTCGAGGATCTCGGCCACGAGCCGATCGAGGCGGGTTCGGCCGCCGATGCGCTCGCGATCCTCGATGCCGGCACGCCGATCGACGTGGTGCTGACCGACCAGGCGATGCCGGACATGACCGGCCTCCAGCTCGCCCAGGCCGTGCGCGCGCGCCGCCCCCGCCTGCCGCTCGTCCTCGCCACCGGCTACGCCGAGCTGCCCGACGGCGCCGAGGCGATGGTCGACGCGCGGCTCGCCAAGCCCTTCGGCCCGGACGAGCTGATGCGGGTGCTCACCCGGCTCGGGCCGCCGGCGGACGACACCGCGCACGCACCCGGCTCGGCCTAGACCCCGGCGAGCGACCGCCCCAGCACCGCGGCGAAGGCCGTCGCGCGCCGCTCGTCCGCCTCGGCGAAGCTGACGAGGAGCCCCGGGACCGGTGGATTCTAGGCGCAGTAGCCGGACAGGCGCGCGACGGCGTAGCCGGCGGCGCCGAGGCCGGTGATCGCGGCGGCCTCCTCGGCGAGCGACCCCATGCGCACCGCGAGCTGCAGCCCGCCCGGGGGCACCGTCACCGAGATCCGCTCGCCCGCCGCCGCACGGATCGCGTCGGTCAGCAGGCGCGCGCGGGTCTCGTAGGTGCGCGCGACCCGGCGCAGGTGCAGCTTCCAGGCGCCGCTCTCGATCAGGTCCGCCAGCGCCAGCTGGGCGTGGACGTTGGCGGCGCAGCCGGCGTTGCGCACGGCGGCGGCGAGCATCCCGGCGAGGGGGCGCGGGGCGACCATCCAGCCGATGCGCAACGCCGGCAGCAGGCTCTTCGCCGCCGACCCGAGATAGATCACGGCGTCCGGGGCGAGCGGCTGCATGGCGCCGGCCTCCTGCCCGCGCCAGTGGAACTCGCCGTCGTAGTCGTCCTCTAGGACGACGGCCGACGACGCCCGCGCCCAGGCGATCAGCGCCGTGCGCCGCGCCAGGCTCATGCGCGCGCACAACGGATACTGGTTCGAGGGCGTGACGTAGGCGAGCCGCGCACCGGAGCGGCCGGGGGCGGCGTCGATGTCCGCGCCGGCGTCGTCGACCGGCAGCGGGGCGATCCGCAGGCCGGCATCCTCGAAGGCCGCGCGGGCGCCGAGGTAGCCCGGCTCCTCGACGAGGACCGCGTCCCCCTCGTCGCACAGGCACCCGGCGAGGAGCGCGAGGGACGCCTGCGCGCCGGTGGTGACGACCACCTCCTCGGGCTCGACGACGAGGCCGCGCTCGCGGCGCAGATGCTCCGCCAGCGCCCGGCGCAGGACGGGGGCGCCGGCATACGCGTCGTAGGCGTGCAGCGGCCCGAGCGGCGTACGGGCGGCGCGGCGCAGCGCCCTTGCCCAGACGTCGCGCGGGAAGAGCGGCTCGTCGGGCGCGCCGGGGCGGAAGCTCCCCGCGGCGCAGGCGTAGAGATCGGCGCGCCGGTCGCGGCAGCGGATCTCGCCGCGGCGGGACAGCGCGGGCGCCGTGCCGGCGGGGCGCGACGGCGCGCCGAGGCGCTCGATCCGCGTCACGACCGGGGCGCGGCGGCCCTCGACGGCGACGAGGCCCTCCGCCCGCAGCAGCTCGTAGGCGGCGTTGACGGAGTTGCGCGAGACGCCGAGCGCGACGGCCGCCCGGCGGCTCGACGGGAGCGCAGCGCCGGGCGCCAGGCGCCCGGAGCGGACCGCCTCGCGCAGCGCCCGGAACAGGCGCGCGACGATGGTGCCGGCATCCGAGGAGCCGGCATCCGGGGAGCCTGCGTCGATCAGGCTGCGGAGCGCTGCTGGTTCCATGAAATCGCATCGTCCTGGAGCTTCCAAGGAACCAGTGTGGCGCGATGATGCGCCCCTGTCACCAGGAGACGCGCCGGACATGCACACGCGATCGACGAGCCGCCCCCCGCGATACGCCCGGATCCGCAACGCCAAGCGCGCCGTCGACGAGCGCGCGGCCGCCTACGCGCTGCTGGACGCGAGCCTGTTCGCCCACGTGGGCTTCGTGCACGAGGGCCGGCCGATGGTGATGCCGATGGCCTTCGCTCGCGCCGGCGACACGCTCTACCTGCACGGCGCCTCGAAGACGCGGATCATGGCGCTGACGCCCGGCACACCCCTGTGCCTGGAGACGACCCGGATCGACGGGCTGGTGATCGCCCGCTCGGGCTTCAACCACTCGATGAACTACGCGACCGTCGTGGTCCACGGCCGCGGCCGGGCGGTGGAGGGGGAGGAGCTCGACCGGGCGCTCGATCGCGTCACCGAGCATCTCCTGCCGGGCCGCAACCGGGAGATCCGGCCCATGACCGCGAAGGAGCGCAAGGCGACCGGCGTCGTCGCCCTCGACGTCGAGCACGTCACGATGAAGGTCCGCGCCGGTCCGCCCAACGACCCGGAGGAGGATCGCGCGGACGGCGGCTGGGCGGGCGTCCTGCCGATCGTCACGCGCTTCGGCACCGGCGAGGCGGACGCGTTCACCCCGCCGGGCACGCCGGAGCCGCCCTCGCTCGCGGCGGCGCGAGCCCGGTTCGGGCAGGCCGAGCCGGCGCGCTAGACGCTGTTCTCGCCGCTCCCGGCGTGCTGCCGCTTGCTGGAAGCGCGGTTGTTCTGCCAGGGCCAGCGGCCCTCGATCTCGACCTCGAGGGCGAAGGACAGGAAGGTTCGGATCAGCACGATGCCGCCGAGCACGATGACGCTGTCGAGCGTCGGCTCGATGGCGACGGTGTTGATGATGTCGGCGGCCACGAGGAACTCGAGCCCGAGCAGGATCGAGCGGCCGAGGCTGGCGCGGTAATCGTCGTAGGGGTTGTCCCCGCGCTCGCCGGAGAGCTTGCGGCGCAGGTAGGCGAGCGTCGCGACGATCACGCCGATCACGATGACGCCGATGCCGCCGAACTCCAGCGCGCGGGTGATCCAGTGCAGGACGAGGTCCGTCAGCTCCGCGGCGCCTCCGCTGTCGACGGTCGCGGGCGCACCGCTCTGGGCGCGCGCCGTGCCGACGGCGACGGCCACGAGGGCAATCCCCGCAATGACCAGACTCGTGATCGCCTGGCGTCTCATCCGCACCCCCTCGGTCAATCGCGCCCGTGGGAGTGATAGACACGGACGCGCCCGCGGTCCAATGCTGGCGCGTCCGGTCCCGTTCCGGCCGTCTCGCTCCGCGCGGT
The DNA here is from genome assembly GCA_051117315.1 of Salinarimonas sp. Classification (GTDB taxonomy): domain Bacteria; phylum Pseudomonadota; class Alphaproteobacteria; order Rhizobiales; family Beijerinckiaceae; genus Salinarimonas. Next base: position 48,109 of record JBNPEA010000059.1, read on the forward strand.
TCAGGCGCCGACCGCGCGGGCGCGCGCCGCCAGCCGCTCGTCGACATAGGCGACGATGGTGTCGACGCAGGCCTCGATCGACTGCCGCGAGGTGTCGACCACGAGCTCGGGCGCATCCGGCGGCTCGTAGGGCGCGGAGATGCCTGTGAAGTCGCCGATCTCTCCGGCGCGGGCGCGCTTGTAGAGGCCTTTGGGGTCGCGCCCCTCGCAGGTGGCGAGATCGGCGGCGACGTGGACCTCGTGGAAGGCGTCGCCCGCCGCCGCCCGGGCCCGGTCGCGGTCGGACCGGTAGGGCGAGATGAAGGCCGTGACCACGATCATGCCCGCCTCCGCGAACAGCGCCGCGACCTCGCCGACCCGCCGGATGTTCTCGGCGCGGTCGTCCGGCGAGAAGCCGAGGTCGGCGTTGAGGCCCCGGCGCACGTTGTCCCCGTCGAGCACGAAGGCCTGGTAGCCCTTGGCGAAGAGCCGCTGCTCGACGCGCATGGCCAGCGTCGACTTGCCGGCGCCCGAGAGGCCCGTCATCCAGATGACGCCCCCGCGATGGCCGTTGCGGAAGGCGCGGCCCTGGGCGGAGAGCAGGTGGTCGACCTCGTAGAGGTTCGTGCCCTTGACCCGCATGGCCTCGCGCTGGTCGGGATAGCCCTCCGTCGAGACGACGCCGCCGGCCACCGTGTCGAAGCCGTCGACGAGCACGAAACGGCCCCCCGCCGGGTTGGTGCGGTGGTCGTCGAGCGAGAGCATCTCGCGGGTGCGCAGCACCACCTCGGCGACCTCGTTATGCCCCACCGCGTCCGTCGGCGCGCGGCCGAGCGTCTGCGTGTCGATGGCGTTCTCGATCGCCTCGACGGTGACGCTCGCCTCGTCGGGGCCGACCTTCAGCTTGAGCGTGTCGCCGGGCGCGAGCGGGCGCTCGGCGAGCCAGAACAGCGTGGCGCGAAACACGTTGGTGAGCTTGGGCGCGCTCGCCTCGTGGCTCGCCACGTCGCCGCGCTCGGCGAAGATCTGCTCGTCGAGGGTGACGCCGACGACCTCGCCCGCGCGCGCCGCGAGCTTGGCGACGGGCGCGTTCCAGGCCTCGATGGTGCGCACCCGCGCGCGGCGGTTGGACGGCGAGAAGACGAGCTCGTCGCCGACCCGGAACGACCCGGCCTCGACGCGACCCACGAGGATGCGCCGCTCGTCGAACTTGTAGACGTCCTGGATCGGCAGGCGCAGGGGCCGCTCCAGCGGCGGCGCCGCGGTCGCGAGCGCGTCGAGCGCCTCTACCAGCGTCGGCCCGTCGTACCAGGGCATCGTATCGGCGCGCCCGGCCAGGTTCTCGCCGGCGCGCGCGGCGACGGGCACGACGGCATCGGGCGAGAGGCCGATGTCGGCGAGGTAGCCCCGCACCTCCGCCTCGACGGCGCGAAAGCGCGCCTCGTCGTGCCCGACGAGGTCCATCTTGTTGACCACGACCACGATCTGCCGGAGCCCGAGCAGGTGGAGCAGGAAGGCGTGTCGGCGCGACTGCTCGCGCACGCCCTCGGCGACGTCGACGACGAGCACCGCCGCCTCCGCCGAGGCCGCGCCGGACACCATGTTCTTGAGGAACTCGCGATGGCCCGGCGCATCGATGATGACGTAGGGACGCGTCGCGGAGGCGAAGTTGATCTGCGTCGTGTCGATGGTGATCGCCTGGTCGCGCTCCGCCTGGAAGGCGTCGAGCACGAAGGACCATTCGAGCGGCATGCCGCGGCGCTCCGACAGCGCGGTGAGCTCCTCGAGCTTGCCGTCCGGCAGGCTGCCGGTGTCGTGCAGGAGGCGCCCGATCAGCGTCGACTTGCCGTGATCGACGTGGCCGACGACCACGATCTTCATCGGGTTGAGACATGTCGTCATGGCGGTTCCCCTCACATGTAGCCGCTGGAGCGCAGGCGCTCGAAGCTGTCCTCGGTCTCCTTGTCCATGGTGCGCCCGGCGCGCTCGGAGATCCGGGTGACCATCAGCTCGGCGATGATCTCGTCGATCGTCGCGGCGTCGGAGGCGACGGGGAAGGTGATGTTCTTCTCGCCCAGCGAGCGGTAGCGCTCGCCGTCGCGGGCGAAGTAGAGCGGCACGACGGGAATGCCCTCGGCCTTGGTGTAGCGCCAGATGTCGATCTCGCTCCAGTGCAGGAGCGGGTGGATGCGCACGTGCACGCCCTCGGGAAAGTCGGTCTTGTACTGGTCCCAGAACTCCGGCGGCTGGTTGCGGAAGTCCCAGGCGCCGTCGAGCGCGCGGGGCGAGAAGACGCGCTCCTTGGCGCGCGTCGCCTGCTCGTCGCGGCGGATGCCGACCATCACGCCGCGGTACTTGTCGCGGGCGAGAACGTTGCGCAGGCCCTCGGTCTTGCGCGCCGCGGCGCGCGTCGCCGGCGGCAGCGTGGGGTCCATGTCCTCCTCCGGCGGGCAGTGCTCGACACGCAGGTCGAGGCCCCAGGCCGGGACGATCTCGTCGCGGAAGGCGTAGACCTCCGGCAGCTCCATGCCCGTGTCGAGCTGGATCAGCGGGAACGGCACGCGCCCGAAGAAGGCCTTGCGGGCCATCCACAGGAGCGCGTTGGAATCCTTGCCGATCGACCAGAGCATGCCGAGCGGGGCGACCCGGGCGTAGGCCTCGCGCAGGATGTAGATCGTGCGCGCCTCGAGCTCGGCGAGGTGGGCGGCGGTGTCGTCGTCGAAGGCGTCGGCGAGCGTGCTGCGTTCGGGCGCGAGGGTCGCGGCCATGTCCTCGTCCTCCTGTCGCTGGTGTGGATGGGCACGCCGGCGGACCGCCGCCGGCGCGGATGAGGCGCTCACTCGGCGGCGTCGAGCTTGCAGCCCGCGGGGACCGGCTCGGGCGCGGCGGAGTTCTCCTGCGCGGTCCCCTCGGCGGGAAGCACGAGGGAGAGGATCGCCAGGACGACGGCGGCAGCGGCGATGGCGACGTAGATCCAAACGAACGTCCCGGTGGCGCTCGCCACCACGCCGAAGAGGTAGTTGCCCACCATGCCGCCGACGCCGAGCGTCACGTTGGCGACGCCGAAGATGACGGTCGCCTGCGCGCCCCTGGCAGTCTTGGCGACGTAGGCGGGAACGAGGCCGAAGATCGGGTAGAAGGCCACCGCGAACAGCACGCCCGCGCCGATCGCCAGCGTCTCGGTGGGCGCCACGACCAGGATGGCCGAGGCGGCGAACACGCAGACGTAGGTGAACAAGAGGGCGAGCCGCACGCCGGTCTTGTCGGACATCCAGCCGACGACGAAGCCGGCGAACATGCCGATGAACCCGATCACGCCCCAGACCCAGGCCGCGAACGCGACGCTGAAGCCGAGCTCCTCGCGCAGGTAGGGCGAGAGGTAGTTCTGGAAGGGCAGCGTCGAGAAGCCGTTCATGAAGGTGATCGCCCAGATGATCAGCACCCACGGCACCATCACGGCGCCCATGCCGGCGAAGAACCCGCCCTGGCGGGCGCCGGAGGCGGGCGCCGCCGCCGGCTCGGGCGTATGGCGGAACAGGCCGAGCTTCCAGAACGTCACGGTGGCGACGAGCGTCACCACGAAGGTGCCCGCGCCCACCGTGAACCAGACGCCGCGCCAGTCGCCGCTGACGACGAAGATCGGCACGAGCAGGCTGTTGATGAAGACGCCGTAGCTCGTGCCGCTGGAGACGAGCCCGAGAACCTTGCCGCGGTGCTGGTAGCCGATGGCGCGCGAGACGATCTCGACCATCGGCACGTAGACCGAGGCGGCGGTGCCGCCCAGGACGGTGAGCAGGGCGGCGACGACGAGGATCGAGTCCGTCATCGGCAACAGCATCAGGCAGGCCGCGCACAGCGCGACGGAGCCGATCACGACCTGGCCGCCGCCGATGCGCGGGGCGAGCCAGGCGCCGGCGATGGCGAAGGCGAGGAAGCCGAGCTGCCCCGCCGCCGTGATCATGCCGACAACCGTCATGTCGAAGCCGAGATCGGCCCGCATGTCGGGAACCAGCTGCGAGAACAGGTAGAAGCCGAAACCGTAGGTGGCTGCGACGAAGCTCGTCAGCAGCACGGTGATGAGCACGCCCGCGAGCGCGTTCGAGCCCGCGCCCGTGTCGGTGGCTTGACTGGTCATGGCGAACCCTTTCGCGTGTCCAGTGATGAGGGGGCGCGCGCCATCAGGGACGACGGGCGACGTGGATGACGAAGTCGGTGGAGAAGATGTCGAAGACGGCCTTGAAGTCGCCGACGGTCTCGACCTCGACGAAGCCTGCATCCGCCAGGAGCGCCCGCATCTCGTCCTTCAGGACGGGATAGACCTCGAGCGTGTAGGTCTCGCGATCGGCGAAGTCGTAGCGGAAGCGGCAGAGGCTCTCGTCGACGTGGTCGACGCTCACCTTGGCGCCGGTCCCGCAATAGTAGTAGTTGCCGCTCGACTTGTAGCGATGCGCGCGGATGGCGTCGAAGTTGCGATGGTCGAGCATCAGGAGGCCGCCGGGCGCCAGCCGCCCGGAGAACTCCTGGAGCACGTTCCGGCGGTCGGCCTCCGCGAACAGGTGCGGGAAGGAGCTGCCCAGGCACACGACGGCATCGAACGTGTCGTGGACCGTCTCGGCGAGGCTGCGCCAGTCGGCATGGATCGCCTCGAGCGCGTGGCCGCGGCGCACGGCGTTGGCGCGGGCCTGCTCCAGCATGGCGGCGCTGCCGTCGACGGCGACGACCTCGAAGCCGGCCTCGATCAACGCGACCGAGTGGAAGCCCGTGCCGGCGGCGACGTCGAGCACGCGGCGGGCGCCGGCGGCGCGCAGCCGCTCGACGAAGAAACCCGCCTCGGCGGCCTTGCGGCGGTCCCAGTCGATGAGATCGTCCCACTTGTCGACGAAGCGCGGGACGTACTGGTCGGCGAAGCTCTCCGGCGCGGCGCGCGGCGCGGGCGCACCGACCGGGGCGTCGACGGGCGCGAGGGTCCGGGTATCGGCCATGGCGGCTCTCCTGTCGGCGAAGCGTGGGGGCTGGCTCAGGCGTATTGCGCGGCGAAATCGCGGTACTTGGCGCCGAGCTCGGCCGCCCAGTCCTCCGCGTCGGCGAGCGCCATGCGGCGGCACTCGTAGCCGAGCATGGACTTCATGATCGCCATCTCCGGCTCGGTGAACACGACGGTGCCGTCGTCCTCGATCGCCTCGATGCCGTCGGCGCGCTGGCAGTCCTCGTTGATGCGGATCGCGTCCTCGCGATCGAGGCTCTCGTCGAGATCGAGCACCGCGCCGTCGCGATAGACGCGCACCGGGTAGCCGCCCGGCAGGCCCGCGGGGGCCGGCGCGTGGGCGAGGAGGCCGCTGTCGGTGGCCATCGCCTCGATGACGCGCACCGCCGAGGAGGCGGTCAGCAGCTGGCCGGCGACGCCGCCCAGGCGCTTGAGGCGCCCGTCGAGCTGAGCGAAGACGGCGGCGTGGTCCAGCTCGCCGTTGAGCTTCTGCCCGCCGACCCGCGCGGTGAGGTGGTAGGCGCCGCGGCCGGCCTCGCCGAAACGCGGCACATAGTGGCTGAAGTAGTGCTGCGCGACGAGGCGCAGCTCGACGTCGGCGACGTCCTTGCCGAACAGGTGCGCGACGCCGTAGCTGAGCGCGGGCACGATGTTGGCGACGTTGCCGATGCCGATCGCCGGCGCGAGGCCGACCTTGGCGAGGACCGGGCCGACCGCGTCCGGGAAGGCGGCGTTGACCACCTGCGCGTCGACGCCCGAGAGGCGGACCGCCTGCATCAGCTTGTGGTTCAATGCCAGGTGCATCGGCAGCCAGGGCCCGAACTGCGCCTCGTCGAGCGCCTCGAACACCGCCTTCGGCAGCGCCGTGATCACCCGCCACGACTGCAGCGACGCGCCCATGAACACGATGTCGGGACGCACCTCGGCGAGCGTCTCGGCGGTCGCGTCGATGTCGTCGAGGTCGAGCTGTACCGCCTCGATCTCGGGCACGTGGCCGAGATTGTGCATGGTGAAGCGCACGAGGTTGGCGCGCCGCCGCGCGGTCTCCACGTCGCGCCCGGCGACGACGAGGCGGTTCGTGTCCGGATCCCGGGCGAGGAGCGAGAGCACGTTGCAGGAGAGATCGCCCATGCCGACGATCATGATCGTGGGCTTGCCGTCCTCGGTCTGGATGTGGCGCATGGCCTGGCCTCCTGGAGGGTCCGATTGTCTGGAGCGTTGGTGGATCGTCAGCGGGGATAGCAGCCGTTGTCGGCGCGCAGCACGGCGCCGGTCATGGACTTCGCGTCGTCCGACAGCGCATAGGCACAGATGCGCGCCACGTCCTCGGGGAGGATGTCGTAGTCGAGCAGCTCCTGTCGCTTGTATTCCTTGTAGCGATACTCAGGAATACGGTCGGCGATCGCCGTGTTGACGATGAGTCCTGGGGAGACGACGTTCACGCGGATCCAGGGTGCGAAGTTCATCGCGTTGGACTTGGTGAGGCCGATGACGCCGGCCTTCACCGTCCCGTAGAGCGCGTCCGAGGAGCCGACCTCGCCCGCGACCGAGGCGAGGTTGACGATGGCGCCCCGCCGCTTCTGCGGGAGCAGATGCCCGGCGAAGGCGCGCGAGAGCCACACGGGGCCCTTCACGTTCACGGCGATGACGCGCTCGATGGTCGCGTCGTCGTAGTCCCACACCGGCTGGCCGAGATAGAGACCCGCATTGTTGACGAGGCCGTCGACCTGCGGAAAGTCGGCCAGCGTGCGCTCCATGAAGGCGTCGCAGTCGGCGCGCACGCCGACGTCGCAGGTGGAGACGGCGAGCGGGCGCCCGGCATGGGCGTCGCGCAGGCTGGCGAGCCCGGCCTCGTCGATGTCGCTCGCGATCACGGTCATGCCGCGGTCGAGCAGGAGGCCGACGAGGGCGCGGCCGACGCCCGCGGCCGCCCCGGTGACGATGATTGTCGAGACGCTCATTCGGCGGCCTCCTTCTTCAGCGGGCTGACGCGGTACTGGTCGAGGTGCTCGTAGAAGGGCCTGCAAGAGGCGACGTAGTCGCGCAGATGAGGCAGGTCCTCGTAGCCGTAGCGATACTTCCGCGTCGGCTTGCCGATGCCGCGCGAGCCGATCACGTCCGCGTGCCAGCCCTCCCAGGTCGACCATTCCGGCCGCGTCCCGGCGTCCCAGCGCAGCGCCTCGGGGACGAGCGCGATGCCGGTGCGGGAGCAGAAGGTGGCGATCGTGCCCTCCGGGTCCTCGGCGAGATCGGCCGCGTTGACGACGAGCGGCGTCTCGCCGGTGAGCGCGCGCACGAAATCGAACAGCCGCGCCTGCTGCTCGTAGCCGAGCGTCTCGCGCGTCACGTCCGGGTGGACGTTGGCGTGGGAGAGCACCGCCTCCTCCGGATCGCGGATGAGGAAGGTGTTGACCTGGCCGAGCAGGTAGTCCGGGTCCCCGAGCAGGTGCTCGAGCGCGTGGTAGGGGAAGTCCTTGTGGAACACGGGCGCCTCGCGGCGCGCGCGCTCCATCATGTCGCGCACCGCGGCGTAGGTGCGCGGATGGTCCGGGTCCGGGTTCTGGTGGGGGAGCGTCGTGCGCTCCTCGTGGACGAAGTAGACGTAGCTGAAGGCCTCGTGGAAGACCTTGAAGTCGCCGCGCTCCATGAAGGAACGCTCCAGCGCGGTGGACATCGAGCGGGGGTGGCCCCACAGGGCGATGGAGAGATGCATAGGACGGCTCCGTCGATCGCGTGACCGCGAGAGGCGAGGATCGGGGCGCGGCACGGGGCCGCTCATTCGGCGGCGGTGGCGAAGGCCGGCTCGAGGCCGGGCGCGGCCTCGACCTCGGCGGCGTGCCGGGCGACGAAGTCGACGAGCCGGCGGGCGTTGCGGGCCACCTCGGCGTAGGTCGTGATGAAGGCGCCGTAGTTGGCGAACTCCTCCGGCGGCATGCCGTCGGGGTCGTAGGCCTTGGCGAACGAGGGCAGGCGCTCGAGCTTGCGCAGGGTCGCGGCCGGGATCTCGCGGTCGATCGCGCTCGGGTCGAGATCGCCGAGCTCGGCCTCGCGCCGCATCAGGTCGGCGACGAAGCTCGGCTTGCAGGTGTAGGCGATGTCGGCGCCGGCGGTCTCCTCGAGGTGCATGGAGAGCGCGCCGGTCTCCGGCGCGTCGGTCTCGAGCGAGGAGAGCAGCATCATCACCGGATGCCCCTTGGCGACGATGGTGCGCTGGATGCGCTTGAGGATCGCGATCTCCGCGAAGCGGATCTCGCGGGCGTCGAGGGAGACGCCGCGGGCCGCCGCCTCGTCGAGCAGGTCGCCCTGCGAGCCGAAGCGGCCGATCATGTGGGTGATGACCGTGCGCCAGCGCGCCAGGTCGACGCCCTGGCGGCGCGCCTCCGCGAGGCCGGCCTCCACGGCGCGGATGCAGGCGGAGAACTGCGGCACGCAGTAGGAGAGCGTGTTGTTGACCGAGATGCCGCGGGCGACGAGCCGGCGGATGGTCTCGTAGCCCTGCCGGGTGCCGGGCACCTTCACCATCAGGTTGGGGGCGATGCGCGCGAGCTGGAGGCCCTGCTCGAGCATGGCGTCGGCGTCGAAGATGCAGCGCGGGTCGAGCTGGCCGGAGACCCAGCCGTAGCGGCCGTTCGAGGCGCGCCAGAGCGGCAGCATCACCTGGGCGGCGCGGCGCAGCGCCTCCTGGTAGATGATCCAGTAGGTGGCGTGCACGTCGGCATGGGCCTGGCGCAGATGCGCCTCGCGCACCTCCGGCGCCCAGGTCTGCGGCGCCTCCATGATGCTCTTGGCCACCAGCGACGGGTTGGTCGTCACGCCCCGCACCAGCGAGGCGGCCGGCTGCGCCGTGTCGAGGAAGCGTCCGAGCTGGGCGCCCCAGCGCGCGCGGGTCGCGCCGTCGGGCGCCTCGACGAGGATCCGCTCCTTGAAGGCGGGGTAGACGAGGGGCGAGGAATCCCACCAGATCTCGGCATCGGGGGCGGCGGCTTGCAGCTTCTCGAGAACGGACGACGCGGGCATGGGGAGCACTCCGGTTTCGGGCGTTTCAGACGGCGACCGCGAGGGGGCGTGCGGCGGCTTGCGCCGGCAGGACGGCGCCGGCTCGCCAGCGGGCGAGGAGATCCGGGAGCTCGGTCATGCAGGCGAAGGGGGAGGCGCCCGCTTCCGCGAGCGCGGAGGCGGTGTCGCCGGGGGCGTAGGCGAGCACCGTCATCCCGGCGGCGACGCCGGCCTCGACGCCGACGAGGCTGTCCTCGATCACGATGCAGTCGTGCGGGGGAAAGCCCATGTCGGCGGCGGCGTGCAGGAACAGGCCGGGATCGGGCTTCCAGTGCCCCACCTCGTAGGCGCTGTAGATGCACCCCTCGAAGCGTGGCAGCAGGCCGGTGAGGCCCAGCGTCTGGCGGATCTTGCCGAGCGGCGCGCTCGAGGCCGTGCAGAACGGGCCGGCGAGACGATCGAGGGCGCTCTCGACGTGGGGCACGACGCAGAGCTCGCGCTCGAAGGCCTCCGCGGCGCGGCGGCGGAAGGCGGGGATGAAGCCATCGGCGAAGCCGCGTCCCGCCAGGGCCTCGAGCTCGGCCACCCAGACGCCGACCTTGCGGCCGCGCAGGAAGGCGAGCGCCTCGGCCTCGGCGAAGCGCAGGCCGATCTCCGGCGCCATCGCCGCCAGGACCCGGGCGCTCACCGTCTCGCTGTCGACGAGAACGCCGTCGCAATCGAAGATGACCAATCCATCCGCCATGGCACACGGCCTCCCTGTTGGCGGCGGCCTGCGGCCGCGCCCTCGATTGACGTTTGCTCGTAGTTCTCGCCCCGAAGCAGGCGCCGACCGTACCGATGACGGCCTTCCCTCTCCGACTG
>JBNPEA010000080.1:0-12811 GCA_051117315.1 Salinarimonas sp.
GCCCTGCGCCATCACCTCCGCCTCGCCGAGCTTCTGGCAGGTGATGCCGCGCGCCCCGGCTTCCACCTGCATGCGCGCGAGGACGGGGCTCTTGTGGGTCTTCACGTGCGGGCGGTTGGCGAGGCCCGCGGCGTCGCAGGCCGCCTGGAGGCGGGCGATGTTGCGGGCGACGACGTCGAGGTCGATCACGACGGCGGGCGAGCCGAAGCGGCGGGCGATACGGGTGGCGAGGCTGCTCATCGGGGGCTCCTGGCGTGCGGCCACCGTCCTAGCACGAGAACGGGGCGCGCATCGCCTGCGCGCCCCGCGGGACCGGGCTTCGACGAGACGCGCCTCAGCGCGGCTCGCTCATCAGCCCCTTGACGATGGCGAAGCAGCCGAGCAGCAGCACGATCGTGAAGGGGAAGCCGGTGGAGACCGCCATCGCCTGGAGCGCCACGAGCCCGCCGCCGAGCAGCAGCGCCACCGCGACGAGGCCCTCGAAGATGCACCAGAACACGCGCTGGGGCAGCGGCGCGTTGACCTTGCCGCCGGCGGTGATCGTGTCGATCACGAGCGAGCCGGAATCAGAGGAGGTGACGAAGAACACGATCACCAGCACGATGCCGACGAAGGACGTGATCTCGGTGAGCGGCAGCCCCTGGAGCATCTCGAACAGCTGGAGCTCGAGCGGCGCCTCCTGCACGGCGGTGACGCCCTGGCTGACGATCTGGTCGATGGCCGTGCCGCCGAAGGCGGTCATCCACAGCACCGAGACGGCGGACGGGATCAGGAGCACGCAGGTGATGAACTCGCGCACCGTGCGCCCGCGCGAGACCCGCGCGATGAACATGCCGACGAAGGGCGACCAGGAGATCCACCAGGCCCAGTAGAACGCCGTCCAGCCCTGCGAGAAGTTCGCGTCCTCGCGGCCGATCGGGTTCGACAGCGCCGGCAGGTACTCGACATAGGCCCACAGGTTCTGGAAGAAGCCCGTGGCGATCAGCACGGTCGGGCCCACCAGGATGACGAAGCCGAGCAGCAGCGCGGCGAGCCCCATGTTGATCTCCGACAGGCGCTTCACCCCCGCGTCGAGGCCGGCGACCACCGAGATCAGAGCGATGCCGGTGATGGCGAGGATGAGGATCACCTTCGAGGTGTCGTTGTTGGGCAGGCCGAACAGGAAGCTCAACCCGGCATTCGCCTGCTCCGCGCCGAAGCCGAGCGACGTGGCGAGGCCGAACAGCGTCGCGAGCACGGCCAGCACGTCGATGACGTGGCCGGTCCAGCCCCAGACGCGCTCGCCGAAGATCGGGTAGAAGATCGAGCGGATCGTGAGCGGCAGGCCCTTGTTGTAGGAGAACAGCGCCAGCGCCAGAGCAACGATGGCGTAGATCGCCCAGGGGTGCAGGCCCCAGTGGAAGATCGTCGCCGCCATGCCGAGCCGCGCCGCTTCCGCCTGGTCCCCGGCGGCGGCGCCCAGCGGCGCCCAGTCGGTACGCATGCCGCCCTCGGCGCTGGTCCCGCCGATCGCCGTGGAATAGTGCGAGATCGGCTCGGAGACGCCGTAGAACATCAGCCCGATGCCCATGCCGGCGGCGAACAGCATGGCGAACCAGCCGGCGTAGGAATAGTCCGGCGTCGCCTCCTTGCCGCCCAGCCGGACCTTGCCGAGCGGGGTGACGATCAGCACCAGGCAGAGGATGACGAAGATGTTCGCCGCGCCGAGGAAGAACCAGTCGAACGTCGCGGTGAGGAAGTCGCGCAGGCCGGAGAAGAGCGGCTCGACGCTGTTCTGGAAGGCGAGCGTCAGGACCACGAAGGCGACGATGCAGAGGCCCGAGATCAGGAAGACCGGATTGTGGATGTCGAGCCCGAAGGGGCCGACCTTCACCTCGAGATTGTCCTGCCCGATCGTGTAGTCCGTCGCGATCAGCGTGGAGGCGCCCTCCGGCGCGGGTATGGCGTCGATCCCGGCCGGGTCCGGTGCGCGCGTGACGTCGTCGTTCATGATTTCCCCCTCGAATGTCTGTCGTCCTGCCAGCAGGCGTCTGGCTCGGTACCGGCGCTCAGCGCACCAGGAAGACCGAGATCGCCGCGTGGCTCGCGAGCCGACCGCCGTGCGACGGCACCAGCGCGTCGCCGAGCGTCGGCGCGTGCGAGGCCATCACCACGAGATCCGCGCCGGTGTCGTCGACGGCTCGCAGGATCGTGTCGTCGATCTGCGTCGCCGGGTCGTGGGCGGTGTAGGCGCGCGCCTCCACCGCGACGCCCGTCGCCTGCGCCAGCTCCGCCGCCACGGCGGAGAGCTTCTGCGCATACTCCTGAGGGTTGTGCGCGACGGCGCTCGGCGCGGCCTCCGTCACGCCCACGAGGACGACGGGGACGGCCCAGTGGCGGGCCAGGTCGACGGCCGTGTCGACCGCCTTGGCGAGCCGATCGCGATGCGCGAGATCGATCGGCGTGAGAATCTTCCGATACACCTTGGCCCCTCCGCGTAGGTGTGACGCACAATGGACGGTTCGGCGCAGCGTGCGGCAGAAAAAATCACAGCGCGAACGGCCCCGCCTACGAGAAGGGTACGGCAGATACGACGGCACTACAATCATGTTTCTAGGATATGAATCACTTTCTCACGGGAATAGCCTCGCGCGCGTACGCGCGAGGCTCTCGGTCTTGTGCGAAAACGACGCGCCGCCGTCGACAATCTACACGGCCGCCTCCCGGCTAGGGCTCAACCGGCGCTCGGCTTGAGCTCGTCGCGCAGGCCCTGGGCCTGGATGACGCTGCGGGCGTACTGCTCCCAGGCCGAGCGCAGCAGGATGAAGTTGGCGATCAGGCTCTCGGTCACGTCCTCGAGCTGCTCCAGCGCCCCGACCTGGCGCCCGAACTGGGCGGCGAGGTCGCCGGAGACGTCGCCGGCCCGGGTGGTGTCGAGCATGCTCTTGAGGCTGCGCCCGCTCTCCTGCACCTCGCCGACGACGCGCCCGAGCGCCTCGGCCAGGCGGTCGCGCTCGGCTTCCGCGATCTCGAGCTGCGGCCGCTGCTGCTCCATCAGCCGCACGATGGCGCGCCAGTCGCGGGCGCGGCGGTCGAGATCGTCGGTGAGCCCGCGGAAGCCGCCCTGGATGCGCCGCGGCAGGCGCACGGCCTCTCGCGGAGCCGCGGCGGCCGGGCCGCTCGCGACGGGCGGCCCGTGCCCTTCGTGGCCGTTGGGCAGCGCTCCGTTGGGCAGCGCTCCGTTCGGCTTTGCCACCTCGCTGCGGACGATCTCGCTCATGCTGGTGTTGAGGTCTTCGATATCCGACGCCGGCATTTGGCCCTCTCCATGGTCGATGACCCGTTCACGCCCCTTCAGAAAGATCGATTGCTGTTGTTCGGCGAAAGCTTCGTGTGGATGGCGGCCATTTTAAGGCGCTGTGCGAATCTCACGTAACTGATGATGCTCGTTTACTTGGCAATCCCGCACAGATCGTCCGTATTCGTCTTAACACATGTTATGATGCGGCATTGGTCTGCAGCGGAACGTCGTCCTGTGGACGAGCGCTCCAGGCACCTCGTCTGGGGCCGGGCGGCATGCTATGCGGAACGGATGAACGACGAATCCGATTCGATTCGGCACCTGCTGCACGGCATCGACGGGGCCTTGGATCGGGCGGCGCGGGCCGAGGCCGAGGCGGACGCGCTCGCCGCGCGGGCGGGCGACTGCCGCTCCTGGGGTCTCACCGCCGAGGCGGAGCAGGCCTCCGCCGCCGGCCGCAGCGCCCACGTCGCGGCTCTCGTCGCCCGCGGCGACGCCGCCGCGCTGCGGCTGCGCATCGCCGATCCGGACGGGTCGATGCTGGGCTGATCGGCGCGCCCGCGACGCGAAGAGACCCCGCTCCCGAAGGAGCGGGGTCCGAGGATCCCCGCGGGGATCGGTCCCGAGACGCGGGTCGCTCGATCAGCGGAACAGCGAGAGAATGTTCTGGCTGTTCGAGTTGGCGATCGAGAGCGCCTGGATGCCCAGCTGCTGCTGCACCTGGAGCGCCTGCAGGCGCGTCGATTCCGCGTTCATGTCGGCGTCCACGAGCTGGCCCACGCCGCGATCGATCGAGTCCTTCAGGCCCTTGACGAAGTCCTGCTGGAGACCGATGCGGTTCTTGATGGCGCCGAGGTTCGTGGCCGCGTCCGTGATGTCGGACAGGGCCGCGTCGACGAGGCCGATCAGCTGCTGCATGTCGCCCGCCGTGTCGGCGTCCGCCACCGCCGCGTTCACGTTCAGATCCATCACGCTGGTGCCGGTCACCGAGGCGCCCGTGAGGGCGAAGGCGCCCGACCGATCCTGGTCGAGGATGCCCGTGTTGGCGGCGTTGGTGTCGATCAGGAGCGTGTTCGTGACGACGACGGTCGTCGTCTCCAGGCTCACCGCGCCCGTGGCCGTGCGGGTGAAGGAGCTGACGATCTCCTTGTCGGTGGCCGCCGCCGAGGTGCTGTCGAAGGACAGCCAGTTCTCGCCGTTGAACACCGCCGAGTTGGAGACGGACTGCAGCTGGTTCTGGAGCTCGGCGATCTCGCTCTGGATCTTGCCGCGATCCACGCCCGGCTGAGCCGCGGCGGTGATCTTGGCCTTGATCTCGGAGACCACCTCGACGGTGGAGTTCAGCGCGGTGTACATGACGTCCACGGTGGCGGCGCCGAGGCCGAGGGCGTCCTGCACGGCGCTGAGCGCCTTGTTGTCCGAGCGCATCGTGGTCGCGATGGACCAGTACGCCGCGTTGTCGGCAGCGGTGGATACCCGCTGGCCGGTGGAGATGCGGTTCTGCGTCACCTCCATCTTCTTGTTGGTGGAGGTGAGGGTCTGCAGCGCCGTCATCGCGGCGGAGTTGGTCAGAAGGCTCGACATGGTGATGTCCCTTTCGGAATGTCAGGAAGAGGGACATCCCGGGCTTTCACCGGGATGACGGGGCGGCGTCATGCCTCGGAGCCATCGGGTTCGTGCTCCGTCCGTCATGGGAGGGAGCCTCGCGCGGCGAGCTTGCGCGAGGCTTGCGGCGCCGTCAGCCGGCGGGCTTCTCTCCGCCCTGCTCCGCCAGCACCTCGTCGCGCAGCGCCCGGCGCAGCATCTTGCCGACGTTGGTCTTGGGCAGCGCCTCGCGGAAGTGGATGTAACGCGGCACCTTGTAGCCGGTGAGGTTCGCCTTGCAGTAGGCGCGCACCTCCTCCGCCGTCAGGCTCTCGTCGCCCTTGACGATGTAGGCCGCCGGCACCTCGCCCGAATGGGTGTCGGGCACGCCGATCACCGCCGCCTCGAGCACCTTCGGGTGGGAGGCGAGCACCTCCTCCACCTCGTTGGGATAGACGTTGAAGCCCGAGACGAGGATCATGTCCTTGATCCGGTCGACGATGCGCACCTGACCGTCCGGCTGCAGCACCGCGATGTCGCCCGTGCGGAAGAAGCCGTCGGGCGTCATCGCCCTGGCGGTCTCGTCGGTCCGGTTCCAGTACCCCGCCATCACCTGCGGGCCGCGCACGGCGAGCTCGCCGGTCTCGCCGTAGGGCAGGATCTCGCCGTCCGGCGAGAGCACCTGCACGTCGGTCGAGGGCAGCGGCAGGCCGATCGTGCCGGTGAACTCCTCGATGTCGGGCCGGTTCACGCACACGACGGGCGAGGTCTCCGACAGGCCGTAGCCCTCGACGATGGGCTTGCCGGTGAGCGCCTTCCACTTCTTGGCCACCGCCGCCTGCGTCGCCATGCCCCCGGAGATGCAATAGGCGAGGTTCGAGAAGTCGACCTCCTCGATCCCCTTGGCGTTGGCGAGCGCGTTGTAGAGC
Organism: Salinarimonas sp.; assembly: GCA_051117315.1. Classification (GTDB taxonomy): domain Bacteria; phylum Pseudomonadota; class Alphaproteobacteria; order Rhizobiales; family Beijerinckiaceae; genus Salinarimonas. Next base: position 5,794 of record JBNPEA010000080.1, read on the forward strand.
GTGTTCACCAGCACCATCATGGTGAAGCGCTTGCCCTTGAGCGTCTTGACGAAGCCCGGGATGTCGCGCGGGTTGGCGACGAGGATCTGCTTCGCCCCGAGCCGCACCATGAACAGGCCGCAGGCCGTCAACGCCAGGATGTGGTAGAGCGGCAGGGCCGTGACCATCACGTGGTCGTCGCGCGCGCCGGAGAAGGGCTTGAGCCAGGCCTCCGCCTGGAGCACGTTGGCCACCACGTTGCGGTGGAGCAGCGTCGCGCCCTTGGCGACGCCGGTCGTGCCGCCGGTGTATTGCAGGAAGGCGACGTCGTCGAGGCCGATCTCCACCGGCGCCGGCGGGCGCGCGCCGCCCTCCTTCACGACCGTGGCGAAGCGCACGGCGCGGGGCAGCGAGAAGGGCTTGACCGACTTCTTCACCTTGCGCGAGACGAAGTTGATCAGGTGGCCCTTGAGCCCCAGCAGGTCGCCCGGCGCGACGAGGACGACGGTCCCGAGCGCGTCGAGCGCGGGCGCCGCCTCCTCCACCGTGGGGCCGAAGTTCTCCAGCACGAACAGCGCCTTGGCGCCCGAATCTCGCAGCTGATGGGTCAGCTCGCGGGCGGTGTAGAGCGGGTTGACGTTCACCACCGTGAAGCCGCCGGTCAGGATGCCGAACAGCACCGCCGGGTAGGCCATCACGTTGGGCATCATGATGGCGACGCGGTCGCCCTTCCTCAGCCCGCGGACCTGGAGCCAGGACGCGACGGCGGCTGCGGCACGACCGAGCTCGGCGTAGCTCATCTCCTTGCCGAAGCTCTCCAGCGCCGGGCGCGCGGCATGGCGCGCGACACCGTCGCTGAACAGGTCGGCGAGGGTGCCGGCGGCCTCGACATCGATCGCCGGCGGCACCTCCGCCGGGTAGTGGGCGTGCCAGGGCCGGCCTTCGTCGAAATGGGGAAGCGGTGCGGTGCTCGAAGCCACGGGCGTCCTCCTCGCGCGGGCGATCCTTCGGGATCGCTGTTTTTAATATGTGCCCTCTCTTTAGTGCCACAACTTTTCGATTTGTCGAGCAGGCGCATCGAAAATCGCGCGGACATGGATTATACACAGCAGGAACCTGTTCTTAGCCGCCGCCGACGTGCCGCGCCTCCCATCTCGACACGGAACTCCCGATTGCCAAAATTCAAAGATCAGACCGATTCCGCCGCGCAGGCCGTCCTCCCCACGCGGGAGGCGGTCGTCGCCTTCGTGCGCTCCCAGCCCGGGAAGGTGGGCAAGCGCGAGATCGCGCGCGCCTTCGGCATCAAGGGCGGCGACAAGATCTGGCTCAAGCAGCTGATCCGCGACCTCGAGGACGACGGCATCATCGACCGCAGGCGCAAGAGCCTGTTCAAGGCCGGCGGGCTGCCGCCGATGACGCTCGCGGACGTGATCGCCCGCGACGCCGACGGTGAGCTGATCGCCACGCCCGCGGAATGGGACGCGGACACGCTCGGGCCCGCGCCGCAGATCCTGATCGAGCGCGCCCGCCGCCCGCGGCCCGGCGAGCCGACGCCGGGGCTCAACGACCGGGTGCTGGTTCGGGTGCAGGAGACCGGGGACCCGGAGGGGCCGCCCTATGCGGGGCGCGTGGTCAAGGTGCTGGAGAAGAGCCGCTCGCAGGTGCTCGGGATCTTCCGGCCGCTGCCGCGCGGCGGCGGCCGCCTCACGCCGGTCGACAAGAAGGCGCAAGGCCGCGAGATCGCGATCCGCCCCGGCGACGAGGGCGACGCCCGCGAGGGCGACCTCGTCTCGGCCACGCTGACATCGAGCCCGCGCGCCATCGTGCCGCTCGCCCGCGTGCGCGAGCGGCTCGGCTCGGTCAGGTCGGAGAAGGCGGTGAGCCTGATCGCGCTCGTCGCCCACGGCATCCCCCACGTCTTCCCCAAGGGCGTGCTCGACGAGGCTGCCGGCATGGAGCCGGTGCGGCTCGATGCGGACGGCCGCGAGGACTGGCGCGCCCTGCCTCTCGTCACCATCGATCCGCCGGACGCCAAGGACCACGACGACGCCGTCCACGCCGCGCCGGACGACGACCCGGGCAACCCGGGGGGCCACGTCCTCACCATCGCCATCGCCGACGTCGCCGCCTACGTCCGCCCCGGCTCGGCCATGGATCGCGAGGCGGTGGAGCGCGGCAACTCGGTCTATTTCCCGGACCGGGTCGTGCCGATGCTGCCCGAGCGCATCTCGAACGACCTGTGCTCGCTTCGCCCGCACGAGGACCGCCCGGCGCTCGCCGTGCGCATCACGGTGGGCAAGGACGGCCGCAAGATCCGGCACGGCTTCCACCGCATCGCCATGCGCTCGGCCGCGCGGCTCGCCTATGCGCAGGCCCAGGCCGCGATCGACGGCGCGCCCGACGAGACCACCGGGCCGCTGCTCGAGCCGGTGCTGCGCCCGCTCTGGGAGGCCTATGCCTGCGTGCTGAAGGCACGGGAGGCGCGCGACCCGCTGGCGCTCGACCTGCCCGAGCGCAAGATCGTGCTCAAGGCCGACGGCACGGTGGACCGGGTGCTCACCCCCGAACGGCTCGATGCGCACAAGCTCATCGAGGAGTTCATGATCCTCGCCAACGTCGCCGCGGCGGAGGCGCTGGAGAAGGCCAAGACCCCCTTCGTCTACCGCGCCCACGACGAGCCCTCGCTCGAGAAGATGCACGCGCTCGGCGAGGTGCTGGCCTCCATCGCGATGAAGCTGCCGAAGTCCGGCCCGGTGCGCGCCACGCTGTTCAACCGCGTGCTCGCGGCGGTGGACGGCATGGAGCACGAGACCTTCATCAACGAGGTTGTGCTACGCACGCAGGCGCAGGCCGAGTACACCGCCGAGAACTACGGCCATTTCGGGTTGAATCTGCGCCGCTACGCGCATTTCACCTCGCCAATCCGGCGCTATGCCGACCTCATCGTCCACCGCGCGCTGATCCGCGCCCACGGCTTCGGCGAGGGCGGGCTGCCGGCGGGCATGGACGCGGCCGCGCTCGCGGAAATCGCCGCCAAGATCTCGGCGGCGGAGCGGCGCGCCATGGTGGCCGAGCGCGAGACCATCGATCGGCTGATCGCCCACCACATGGCCGAGCACGTCGGTGAGACCTTCACGGGCCGCGTCTCCGGCGTGACCAAGGTGGGCCTGTTCGTGAAGCTCGCCGGGACCGGCGCCGACGGGTTCGTGCCCGCCGCCACCATCGGCACGGACTACTACCGCTACGACGAAGGCACGCACGCGCTCGTCGGCGAGCGCACGGGCGAGACCTGGCGGCTCGGGGACACGGTGGAGGTGAAGCTCGTCGAGGCGGCGCCGATCGCCGGCGCGCTGCGCTTCGAGCTCGTCTCCGAGGGCCGCGCCGGCACCCCCGCCGGCCCCCGCGGCCGTCGCCCCGGCGGCCTGCGCGAGGGCGGCCCGCGCCGCTCCAAGGGCCCGAAGATGCCGGGCTTCCGCGACCGCCCGAAGGGCGGGCCCACGAAGGTGAAGCGCAAGCGGTGAGAGAGCCCCCTCCCCACAGGGGAGGGAGTCGGCCGAAGGCCGGCGGGTGGGGGCGAATGGTGGCTCCCCGGCCGAACGCCTCGCCCCCACCCGTCTCGCTGCGCTCGCCGACCGCCCCGGGGGGCGGTGGCGGGGCGGCGTGCTTCATCGGCGGTGGCGGTCCGTGCTAGCATCGATGACAGCCCGTGCCAGGAGGATCGCTCGATGGCCGTCGCCGAGCCCGGACCGATGTCCGCCGACGCATTCCTCGCCTGGCTCGCCGATCGCAACGAGCGCTGGGAGCTCGTGGACGGCGTGCCCATTCGGATGATGGCGGGGGCGAAGCAGAGCCACAACGTCGTCGCGAGCAACATCCTCGTGGCTCTGGCACCGGCCGCGAAGCGCCGGGGCTGCCGCACCACCGCGAGCGACACGGCCGTGCGAACCGGCCCCGCCAACGTACGCTTTCCCGACGTCGTGGTCGATTGCGGGCCGCCCAATTCCAGCGCCCGCGAGGCGGCGCACCCGACCCTCGTCGTCGAGGTCGCCTCGCCGGGGACGCTCGTCGTCGACCTCACCGACAAGCTCGACGAGTATCGCCGCGTCGCGGCGATCCGGCTGATTCTCCTCGTCGAGCCCGACGTCGTCGCCGCCAAGCTCTGGCGCCGCGACGCGCAGGGCGGCTGGGCGGTGGAGAAGTACGACGAGCTCGACGCCCGCATCCCCCTGCCGGAGATCGGCGCGGAGCTGGGGCTGGCGGAGGTGTACGACACGCTCGAGCCGGGGCGACGGTGGCGGGTCGTGGGAGAGGGCTGACGAGCGATCGGCCGGTCACAGCACGCCGGCGCGCGCATCGATCTCCGCGAAGAGCCGCTCCAGCCGCCAGCGGGCGCCGCCGACGTCGGGCAGGGGCGCGCGGGTGACGGCGCGGGCGTCGATGCGCGCGCCGCCGGGGGTGGGCGCGACGCGCAGGGTCAGCTCCACGGGAAAGCGCAGGACGAGGCTGGCCGTGCGCGCCTCGATTCGGGCGATCGCACCCCGCCCCCCGGGGGCCGAGGCCTCGACGATCTCGTAGCCGAGCGCCTCCGCCGCCTCCCGGGCGAGCGCATAGGCGACATCCTCCGGCAGGGCGAGGTCGAGCCCCGCGAGGCTCGGCGCCGCCGCGCGCTGACGCTCCCGCAGGCCGGGGGGCGTCGGCTCCGGGCTCCATCCCCCGCGGGCCTCGCTCGCCGGGCGCGAGGCCGAGAACGTCAGCGGCGGCGTCGCCCGCGTCGTCACGTCGAGCATCGGCGGGCCGGCGAGCGTCGGGCCGGCGAGGATCGCCGGGTAGGCCAGCGTCAGGACGGCGAGGAGGAGCCCGCCCACCGCACGCCCGAAGCCGCGATGCCCCTCGCGCCAGATGCGCACGAAGGCGAGGAGCGCGAGGAGCGCCGCGAGCGCGGCGATGAGGCAGGCGCCGGCCAGCGCCGCGAGCCCCGGCTCGAGATCGACGCGGCGCCAGCGCACCAGGACGCCCGCGATCACGAGGACGGCGAGCCCGAGCCAGCCGAGCCGCAACGCCCAGGTCGCGGGCCGCGACATCGGGTCCTCGACGATGAGGCGACGCATCTCAGCCCTCGATCAGCGCCCGGCGCGCGCCGATCTCGGCGGCGACGAAGTCGAGGAAGACGCGCACGCGCGCCGAGCGGCGCAGGTCCGGATGGGTGAGGAGCCACAGGCCCGCCGAGAAATCCGGCCGGAGGTCGGAGAGCCGGCGCAGGGCGGGATGGGCGTCGCCGATCAGGCAGGGGATGGCGCCGATGCCCATCCCCGTCTCGATGGCTTCCGCGAGCCCCAGCACGGTGGAGATCTTGGCGGCGACGCGCTCGGGAGCGACGTGATCGCGCACGAACTTCGCGACCTTGAGGCCCGACAGGTTGTCACCCAGCGACACCCAGGGGCGCGCATAGAGCGAGACGAGATCCGGCGGCTGCGGATCGGGGAAGTCCGCCCGCCGCCCGTAGAGCGCCCAGTTGATGGTCGCGAGCCTCCGGCCGACGAGAGTCTCCGGCGGCGCGTCGGTGGCCCGCACGGCGACGTCGGCATCGCGCTTGGACAGGTTGAGCGCCTGGTTGGCGAGGACGAGATCGAGGCGGATCTCGGGATAGCGCTGCCGGAAGTCGGCGAATATCGGCATCAGCAGGTGAACGAGGAGCGAATCGCTCGTGGTCACCCTCAATTCGCCGGCCGGCGCTATCGACTGCCCCGCGATCTTGCGGGCGAAGCCGTTTATGTCCTCGTCCATCCGCTCGGCGATGGCGCACATCTCCTCGCCCGCCGTCGTGAGCACGTAGCCGGTGCGGTGGCGGTCGAACAGCTTGACGCCGAGCGCCGTCTCGAGCTGCCCCAGCCGCCGGAAGGCGGTGGAGTGGTTCACCCCGAGCGCCGCCGCCGCGCCGGTCAGGCCGCGGGCCTCGGCGATGGTCTTGACGAGCCGGAAGTCGTCCCAGGCGAGCTGGTTGGGGGTCATGATCTCTTGCGTCCGCGCAAACTTTGACTGTCGACGATACAGCTAGCGTTGCGTCGAGGAAAGTCTACTTTTCGCGCCAACGGCACCGGGCCGGGCCGCGCACGAGCGAGGCCGAGCCCGGGCGCAGCAACCAGCCGGGAGATATCGGTCATGGCGAAGGTCCTCGTCCTCTACTATTCCACCTGGGGTCACATCGAGCAGATGGCACAGGCCGCCGCCGAGGGCGCACGCGACGCCGGCGCCGAAGTCGTGGTCAAGCGCGTGCCGGAGCTCGTTTCCGACGAGGTCGCGAAGAGCGCGCACTACAAGCTCGATCAGGCCGCCCCGATCGCCTCGCCCGCGGAGCTCGCGGACTACGACGCCGTCATCTTCGGCACGCCGACCCGCTTCGGCAACATGGCCGCCCAGATGAAGACCTTCCTCGACCAGACCGGCGGGCTCTGGGCGAAGGGCGCGCTCGTCGGCAAGGTCGGCTCTGTCTTCACCGCCTCGGCCACGCAGCACGGCGGGCAGGAATCGACCATCCTCTCCTTCCACACCGTGCTGCTGCACCAGGGCATGGTGATCGTCGGCCTTCCCTACAGCTTCGCCGGGCAATCGGGCGTGGAGGAGGTGAAGGGCGGATCGCCCTACGGCGCCTCGACCATCGCCGCCGCCGACGGGTCGCGCCAGCCCTCCGCCGTCGAGCTGGAGGGCGCGCGCTTCCAGGGTGACCACGTGGCGCGAATCGCGGCGAAGCTCGCCGGTTGAGGCTCGCGCCGGGACACCGGACGCGGAGACCCGCCGTCCGCTTGGCATGCGTCCAGCTGCTGACCTAGGGTCCTGCCGGGGGCGTATCCGCGCCTCCGGGCATCGCCGCGCTGGAGCGGCGTCGAGGGGCCTACCAGCATGAACGAGTTCTTGGCCAACGCGGTCGGCGCGGCGATCGCCAAGCTCGCCGTCATCATCGTCCTGTGCAACACGACCAGTGTGGGCATCGATACATTCGGCAGGTACGACATCGGGCGCGCAGTTCTCGACCTGATCGTCG
>JBNPEA010000023.1:0-57411 GCA_051117315.1 Salinarimonas sp.
CCATCGACCTGACAAGCGGTCCATGCTGCCACGTCCGAACCATGGGAGCACACCATGCCCGACACCACGACCACCAAGGTCGCCCTCGTCACCGCCGGCGGCTCCGGCATGGGGGCCGATGCGGCGCGGCGGCTCGCCGCCGACGGCTTTGGCATCGGCATCCTGTCCTCGTCGGGCAGGGGCGAGGCCCTGGCCGGCGAGCTCGGGGGCTTCGGGGTGACCGGGTCGAACCTCGACGTCGCCGACCTGCAGCGGCTCGTCGACGGCGCGATGGCGCGCTGGGGGCGGGTCGACGTGCTGGTGAACTCCGCCGGGCACGGGCCCAAGGGCGACGTGCTGGCGATTCCGGACGAGGACTGGCACCTGGGGATGGACGTCTACCTCCTCAACGTCGTGCGCCCGGTGCGGCTGGTGACGCCGATCATGCAGGCGCAGGGCGGCGGCGCCATCGTCAACATCTCGAGCTTCGCGGCCGTGGAGCCCGACCCGGTGTTCCCGACCTCGGCGGTGTTTCGCGCCGCGCTCGCGGCCTTCACCAAGCTGTTCGCCGACCGCTACGCCGCCGAGAACATCCGCATGAACAACGTTCTGCCGGGCTTCGTCGACAGCCTGCCGGAGACCGACGCGCGCCGCGCCCGCATCCCGATGGGCCGCTACGCCCGCGCCGAGGAGGTCTCCTCCCTGATCGCCTGGCTCGCCTCCGACGAGGGCGCCTACATGACCGGGCAGAACCTGCGCCTCGACGGTGGGCTGACGCGCGCGCTCTAGCCACCCTCGCTGCCAAACTTCTCGGCGCGCACCACCTCGACGCTCTCGAGCCAGACGATGCCCGACTGGCTCTGGAACGCGTGCGTGGCCAGCGCCTCGGCGATGCGCTCGGCGGCGGTGCGGTCGAGCATCACCGCCTCGAGCTTGACGATGGAGAACTCCCGGACGAGCGAGGCCGCGTCGGCGGGGTGCACGCCGTGCGATCCCTTGCCGCCGCCGGGGAAGGTCGAGTAGCCGCTCACCTTCTCGGCGGCGAGCACCCGCTCGATCTGCGGCAGGAGGAAGCGTTCGGCGACGATCGAGATCTTGGTGGCCGGTATCGTCATGGGAGCCTCTCAGGCGGGGAAGACGGTCTGCGCGAGCGCGAGCCAGAGCGGGATCGACAGCAGCGCCACGGGGGTGCCGAGGCCGGTGGAGGAGCCGACATAGGTCGAGGGGTTCGCCGTCGGGATCGCCGCGCGCAGGGTCGGCGGGCCCGAGATGTCCGAGCTCGAGGCCGCCATCACGGCCAGCAGCACGACGCCTCCGGGCGAGAAGCCGGTGAGGAGGTGCGCGACCCAGCCCAGCCCGAAGCCGAGGAGCCCGTGCACGAGCGGCGCGAGCACCGCGTAGGCGGCGTAGACGTGCGCGACGCGGCGCATCTCGGCGAGGCGGCTGTAGGCTTCCATGCCCATGACCAGCATCAGGATCGACAGGAGCCCGCGGAACAGCGGATCGTAGAAGCTCTCGTAGACCGATTCCGGACGCGCGAGGAGACCGATCGCGAGGCCGAGCAGCAGGGCGGAGAGCGCCGCGCCGCGCAGGCTGTCGACGACGATCGGCCACAGCGCCACGCGCTCGGCCTCGCTCCCCTTGCGCCGGCGGTGCATCTGCGCGAGCACGATCGCCGTGACGAGGGCGGGAATGTCCATGAAGGGGTAGAGCGCCGGCACCCAGCCCTCGAAGGCGAGGCCCTCCGCATCGAAGATCACCATGCTCGCCGCGAGCGTCGAGGCCGAGACGGCGCCGAACAGCCCCGCCGTGGCGATGCCGTCCTCGGCCCGCACGCCGGGCATGCGCGCCAGTGTGAAGCGGCCGATGAGCACGATGGTGACGCCGAGCACGGCGGCGACAAGCGCCGGGACCAGAAGCGCGGCGATCTCCGCCTCGCGGATCTCGATCCCGGCGCCGAGCCCGATGCGCAGGAGCAGCAGCGCCACGACGAAGCGGTAGACCGCGTCCGGAATCTCGAAGCGACTGCCGAGCGCCGAGAGGACCATGCCGCCGATGAGGAAGGCGAGGGTGGGCTTCTGAAGCTGGGCGGCGAAGGTGGCGAGGAAGTCGAGGATCATGGCGACGGGGGCTCGCTGGACGTGGCGCGGGCCCCCTGACTACATGCCTAGTCGCGATCTGGATAATTCATTGTTTCGGAGATATCGTTCGTATGAGATGAACGATGAAGGCCCGCGCGGCGTGTCCCCGCCCGGGCCTCCACGAGCGCTGTCCCGCGCCTCATTCCCCCTGGCCGAGCGAGTACCCCGCCACCCCGTCGAACGTGTAGAGCTGCTCCGTCTTCACGAAGTCGACGCCCGCTGCCGCCAGCGCCGCGAGCAGCGCGGCGACGTCGCCGTTCGTCGGCGTCGCGCCCACGGGCGCCTTGAAGCGGGCGCGCCAATGGTCGACGAGGCTCGTCTCCGGCAGGCCCTGCGGCCAGACCTTCACCCCGCGGTTGGTCAGGAGCGTCAGCGAGAACGGGCCGGCGGCGGCGGCCTGGAGCCGCGCGGCGATGGCGTCTGCGTCCGTCGTGGCGTCGTGCACGAAGACGTCGACGCCGACCAGCGCCTTCGCCTGCTTCACGCGCGGCGCCGCCTGCGGCACGCCGAGCGGCGTGCCGGCCTGGTAGGCGACCGGTGCGAGCGTGCGCGGCACCTGGCCGAGGCGTGCGATCACCGCGTCGGCGAAGGCCCGCGTGCCGACCGGCGTGACGTCGCGGCCGCGGGCGAGGTCGGCGGTGACGATCCCGTCCTCGAGCGTGCGCTTCCAGGCGTTGTGGACGCGGGTGGCGGCCTCGGCCTGGCCGAGATGGACGAGCATCATCACGCCCGCCAGCAGCAGGCCCGACGGGTTCGCGACGTCCTGCCCGGCGATGGTCGGCGCCGAGCCGTGGATCGCCTCGAACATCGCCCCGTGCGGGCCGATATTGGCCGACGGCGCGAGGCCGACCGAGCCCGCGACCTCGGCGGCGATGTCGGAGACGATGTCGCCGTAGAGGTTGGGCGTGACGATCACGTCGAACAGGTCGGGCTGCGCCGCGAGCTTGGCCGCGCCGATGTCGATGATCCAGTGGTCGGTCTCGATCTCGGGATACTCGGGCGCGATCTCGTCGAAGACCCGACGGAACAGGCCGTCGGTGAGCTTCATGATGTTGTCCTTGGTGAAGGCCGTCACCTTGTGCCGCCCGTTGGCGCGCGCGTGCTCGAAGGCGTAGCGCACGATGCGCTCGCAGCCCGGGCGGGTGATCAGCTTCAGGCACTGGACGACGTCGTCCGTCTGCCTGTGCTCGATGCCGGCATAGAGATCCTCCTCGTTCTCGCGCACGATCACGACGTCCATCGTCGGGTGCAGCGTCGGCACGAAGGGCGCGTAGGCGGAGCAGGGGCGCACGTTGGCGAACAGCCCGAGCGCCTTGCGCATGGTGACGTTCAGGCTCTTGTAGCCGCCGCCCTGGGGCGTCGTGATCGGGGCCTTGTAGAGCAGCTGGTTGCGCCGGATCGTCTCCCACGCCGCCGCCGGGATGCCCGAGGTCTCGCCCGAGCGATACACCGCCTCGCCGATGGTGATCGGCTCGCAGGCGATGGCCGCCCCCGCCGCCTTCAGGACGCGCAGGCTCGCGGCCATGATCTCCGGCCCGATGCCGTCGCCGAAGGCGACCGTCACGGGCGTCGCACCCGGGCCGGCGGTGAAGAGGGTGTCGGCGGGATCGAACGATGCGGACATGAGCGTGGCCCCCGTATGTGTGTAGACCGTGTGTGTCGGTATCGGACACGCGTGTAGCCGCGGGCATGCGTTCTTGGAAATAGATTGTCTCGAACGATGTGTTCGCCCCAGGTGAACCGAGATCGGCCTGGGCCGCGCTGCGTCTTCGCGAGCCCGCGTCAGGCTCCCCGCGGCGCGAGGCCGGTCCGCTCGGCCCGCCGTGCGGCCAGGATCCGGAACGCCTCGAAGCCGCTCGCCATGATCGCCACGGCGACGAACGAGACCGGGAAGGCGGCGCGCACGCCGAAGAACTCCGCCAGCGTCCCCACCGTGAACGAGGCGAGCTGGCCGCCGATGGTGAGGCTCACGATCATCACCGCGGAGAAGGCGGCGGCGCGGGCGGGGTCGCCGTCCATCGCGAGCCCGAGGAAGACCGGCAGCATCGCGCCGATGCCGAGCCCGAGCGCCACGTTGGCGACGAGGAGCGGCGCGCCGCCGGGCGCGACGAGCATCGCCGCGTGGCCGACGAGGGCGAGCGCCAGCAGCCCGCGCACGACGGCCGCGCCGCGCATGCGGTCGCCGAGCGTGATCGCCGCGACGCGGGCGGCGACCATGCCGGCGGTGAAGGCCGAGAGCGCCATGCGCGCGAAGGCGTCGTCCGCCCCCGACGCGATGGCGAAGGTGACGAACCAGACGTGCTGCGCCCATTCCGTCGCGCCGAGCCCGAACGAGCCCGCCGCGAGCGCGACGAGGAGGAGGCGGTCGGCTCGGCGCGCCGCCGCGACAGCCGCGGGCGTCGGTGCCGGCCCCCCGGCCGGCTGCGCTCCCGCGGCGGGCTCCGTACTGCCGGGCGCCGGACGTGCGCCCCCGCCGAGCGCGAAGCCGAGGGCGCAGACGAGGAAGGCCGCGCCGATCAGCCCGAAGGCGACCCGCCAGGACGCCTCGGCCGCGATGAGCCCCACCACCATCAGCGGCGCGACGATGTTGCCCGCGCTGAACACGAGATCCAGCACCCCGAGGGCGGAGGTTCGCCGCTGGGGAAACAGCGCGCCGAACAGGGTGTGCGAGGCGGTGAACACCGCCCCCCCGAAGAGCCCGAGCGTGGCATAGAGCACGCCGAAGATCAGGAAGCTCGGTGCCTGCGCCTGCGCGATCGCCGCGATCCCCGTCGCCGCCGAGAGCACGAGCAGCAGCCGGTGCGCCGGGGCGAGCCGCAAGAGCCGCTCCGCCGCCGCCGAGCCGGTCGCGAAGCCGAACGACCAGACCACGAAGATCAGCCCCGCCTCGAAGGAGGACAGCGCGAGATCCGCGACGACGTTCGGCAGGATCGACCCGACGAGCACGCCGAGCACGCCCCACACGAAGAAGGAGAGCGCGACCGCGGCCGCGAGGGGGAGGCGGCGCGCGACGGCGGTGCGGGCCGGGACGGGCGCAGGCATCGGCGTCCTCCTGCGGAAAGATGAATCGATTCAATAAATCGATCGACCGGACTATGACCCGTTCCGTCGGGAGGTCAACCGAGGATCATGGGGACTGGATGGTGTGCCTGGAATTTTGGCCGCACGTCAGGCCGTGGTCGGAGCCTCGGCAAGCCGGCAGCCGTCGTGGGGGTGCGTGGAACGACATGAACGCTGCTCATGAGAGCGCGATCTCGATGGTTGCGTTTATGGACGTTGTCAACCCGAGAGCCTGGCGCATCACGCCTTGCCTCTCCCCGCAAACCCGCCTATAAGCCCGCTCGCGCCCGCTAGACACCCTTGGAGGCACGGGCGCGCGTCGGGCCGCCCGCGCAGATGCGCGACGAGGGCGGCCTTCGGCGTTTCCACGTATCGCTGAGGAATACACGACCATGTCCGAGACCAAGACTCTCCAGGCCATGGCGCGCGATCGGGTCGGCAAGGGGGCCGCCCGTGAAGCTCGCCGTCAAGGCCACGTGCCCGCCGTCGTCTACGGGGCCGGCAAGCCGCCCCGCGCCATCGCCGTCGATTTCAACGAGATGAAGAAGCTGATCTACGCCGGCGGCTTCATGACCACGATGTTCGACATCACCGTCGGTGGCGAGACGGAGCACGCGATCCCGCGCGACTACCAGCTCGATCCCGTCAAGGACATGCCGATCCACATCGACTTCTTCCGGGTCGCGAAGGGCCAGACCATCGCCGTCGAGGTGCCGGTCCACTTCGTCAACCAGGAGAAGGCGGTCGGCATCAAGCGCGGCGGCACGCTCAACGTCGTGCGCCACACGGTGGAGCTGAACGTCCCCGCCGACGCGATCCCGGATTCGATCGACATCGACATCGCGACACTCGACATCGGCGACAGCCTGCACATCTCCGCCGTCACCCTGCCCAAGGGCGTGACGCCGACGATCACCGATCGCGACTTCACGATCGCGACGATCGCCGTGCCCGCCGGCGTGCGCGAGCAGCTCCAGCAGGAGGCCGCGGAGAAGGCGGAGGGCGGCGGCGAGGAGCAGGAGGGCTGATCCTCTCCTGGCTGAGACGTCTGTTCGGATCGAACGCTCCGGCCGCAGGGCCGGAGCGTTTCGCCGTCGAAGGGGAGGGGCCCGTGCGCCTGATCGTCGGGCTGGGCAATCCCGGCGCCCGCTACGCCGGAAACCGGCACAACATCGGCTTCATGGCGGTGGACGAGATCGCCCGCGTCCACGGCGCCGCCCCCTGGCGCCGGCGCTTCCAGGGCGAGGCGTCCGAGGCGCTCGTCGGGCGCGAGCGCGTGCTGCTGCTCAAGCCGCTCACCTACATGAACGAGAGCGGGCGTGCCGTGTCGGAAGCGATGCGCTTCTACAAGATCCCGCTCGACGACGTCGCCGTCCTCCACGACGAGCTCGACCTCGCGCCGGCCAAGCTGCGCATGAAGAAGGGCGGCGGCAACGCCGGCCACAACGGCCTGCGCTCGATCACGGCGCAATGCGGCAACGACTACCGCCGGGTGCGGCTGGGCATCGGGCACCCCGGCGACAAGGCGCTGGTCCACGGCTACGTGCTCAACGACTTCGCCAAGTCCGAGCAGCCCTGGGCGGAGGATCTCTGCCGCGCCGTGGCCGACCACGCCGAGCTTCTGGCCAAGGGCGACGACGCCTCGTTCCAGAACAAGGTGCACCTCGCCATGGAGGGGCGCGGCTGGAGCGACGTGAAGCGGCCGGGGGAGAAGGGCGGTTGACTTGAGGAACGCCCCCTCATGTCATTCATCCATCCGGGGCGATAGGAGGTCCACCGTGGAGTTGGAAGATCGAGACGATCGCATCGTCTTGGACAAGCTGAGGAACGAAGCTGCTCTGCGGGGTGTCGGCTTGCTGGATCTCATCGCGGATCTCCTGGGCGAGCCGCGTCCGACACCACAGACGATCGCGATGCAGCGCTTCCTCGCCGGGCCGCCCATGGATCTTCTCGACGAGAACGGCAGGGCGCCGACGCGCGACCAGATCTACGACGACGATCCGAAGTGAGCCGAGCGCACGCGAAGAGATTTGCCGCTTCACCCGAAGCGAAGACATGGTACACGAAACCCGCTTCGAAGGCGTGACCGTGATCAGTCCCTTCGAGGTCGCACCTCACGAGATCTGAACACGAGACGAGCAGGACGGACATGGGCTTTCGCATGGGCATCGTCGGGCTGCCGAACGTCGGCAAGTCCACCCTCTTCAACGCGCTGACCCAGACGGCTGCGGCGCAGGCGGCGAACTATCCGTTCTGCACGATCGAGCCCAACGTCGGCGACGTCGCCGTGCCCGACGAGCGGCTCGACACCCTCGCCGCGATCGGCAAGTCGGCGCAGGTGATCCCCACCCGCCTGACCTTCGTCGACATCGCCGGCCTCGTGCGCGGCGCCTCGCGCGGGGAGGGGCTCGGCAACCAATTCCTGGCCAACATCCGCGAGGTCGACGCCATCGCCCACGTGGTGCGCTGCTTCGAGGACGAGGACGTCACCCACGTCGAGGGCAAGATCGACCCGATCGCCGACATCGAGACCATCGAGACCGAGCTGATGCTCGCCGATCTCGACAGCCTGGAGCGGCGCGTGACCGGTCTCGAGAAGAAGGCCAAGGGCGGGGACAAGGAGGCGAAGGAGAGCCTCGATCTGTGCAACCGCGCGCTCGTCCTGCTGCGCGAGGGCCAGCCCGCCCGCCTCGTCCAGGTCGCCCCCGAGGAGGAGAAGTCCTTCCGCATGCTCGGCCTGATGACGGCCAAGCCCGTGCTCTACGTCTGCAACGTCGAGGAGGCCTCCGCCGACGCCGGCAACGATTTCTCCGCCCGCGTCCTCGCCCGCGCCGAGGCCGAGGGCGCGCAGGCGGTGGTGGTCTCCGCCAAGATCGAGAGCGAGATCGCGATCCTGCCGGAGGCCGAGCAGGCGGACTATCTCGAGGCGGTGGGCCTCTCCGAGCCCGGCCTCAACCGGGTGATCCGCGCCGGCTACCGGCTGCTCGGGCTCCTCACCTACTTCACGGTGGGGCCGAAGGAGGCCCGCGCCTGGACCATCGCCGCAGGCACCCGCGCGCCCCAGGCCGCGGGCGTCATCCACACCGACTTCGAGAAGGGCTTCATCCGCGCCGAGACCATCGCCTACGACGACTACGTGTCGCTGAAGGGCGAGGCCGGCGCGCGCGAGGCCGGCAAGATGCGGCTCGAGGGCAAGGACTACGTGGTGCACGACGGCGACGTCCTGCACTTCCGCTTCGCGCCCTGAGGGCTACGCGCCAGACGATGGGGGTCACGGCGCGGCCCTGTCGCACCTCGCAACCTAACCACCCCACACGGCGTTCGGCATCCCATGAGGATCGAACGCCGTCACGAGTGGGATCTCGACGTCGACGGGGCCATGCGCCTCCAGGAGCGGCTGCGCGGGGAGGTCGACGTCGCGACGCCGCTGCCGCTCGACGACATCGGCCTGATCGCGGGCTCGGACGTGGTCATCAAGGACGACGAGGCGCACGCCGTCGTCGTCGTGGCCACCTTCCCGGCGCTGCAGCCGGTGGAGACCGTGCACGGCCGCGCCAGGGTGCGCCTTCCCAACACGCCGGCCATGACGAGCTTCCGCGAGGGGCCGGCGCTGCTCGACGCCTTCGGGAAGCTCGCGAACGAGCCGGACGTCTTCCTCTTCGACGGCGCCGGGATCGCGCATCCCCAGCGCTTCGGCACCGCCTGCCACCTTGGGCTCTTCCTGGAGCGGCCGACGATCGGCTGCGGCAAGACGCGGCTGTGCGGGCGCTTTTCGCTCCTGCCGGAGGACAAGGGCGCGATGGCACCGCTCACCGACGACGGCGAGACGATCGGCATGGCGGTGCGCACGCGCACGCGCATGAACCCGATGTTCATCTCGCCGGGCCATCGCGCCGATCTCGAGAGCGCGGTGGCGCTCGTCATGCGCACCACCGAGAAGTACCGGCTGCCCGAGCCGATCCGGCTCGCCCACAAGGCGGGCCAGGATCAGGCCGCGCGATAGGCCGGGGCGCTCGCGAGATAGCGGCCGTAGGCTGCGGCATCCGGCGGCAGGAAGGTCTCGGCCAGCACGCCGCGGCGGCGTACGGTGCAGCCGATGTCGGCGAGGAGCTCGTCGAGGTAGCGGAAATGGTAGGGCGCCGAGCACAGCCCGCCATAGACCTGCGCCGCCGGCCGGACCCTGCGCCGCCAGTCGAGATGCGCGTCGATCGCCGCGATCATCGCCGCACGCGTCGGCTGGTGCGCCAGTGTCCCGTCCATGTAGCGAACCAGCCATTCCGCCGAGATCTCGCTCGTCAGCACCGTGGCGAAGCTCGAGTTGAAGCCGACGAAGCCGAGGTCGGGCACGTCCGGGTTCACCGCGAGCCGGTGGAGACGGTACTGGCCGTCGGGCTCGCGGATCGTGTCGAGCACGTCCCGAGGCAGGTAGGAGACGCCCAGCGTCCAGCCGGTGGCCTGGATCGCCACGTCGACCGCGAGCCGCTCGCCGCCGGTGAGGACGACCGCGCCCTCCTCGTAGCGCTCGAACGTGCCGCGATGGGCGGTGATGCGGCCGGCGTGCAGCATCTCGTAGAAGCCTTCCGTCGCGATCGGCAGGCCGCAGGAGATGGCGTCCTCGATGGGGACGGAGGGGCGCATGCCGAGCTTGGAGAGCCCGAATTGCCGGTCGAGCAGCGTCTCCAGCGCCCGCCAGTTCGCCCAGATCGCCGGCTTGGCGAGCGCGTAGGCGACGCGCCCGGCGCCGCCGGTGTTCCAGCCGGGGAACATCGCCTCCGACGCGCGGCAGTACAGGATGTGCTTGAAGTTGATCCGCTCGGCGAAGCGATAGGGGATGCGCCAGACCGGCTCGCGATACACGATCGCGACCGAGCGCGCCCCCGCCTTCGCGGCGCTGACCGCGACATCGGTGGCCGATTTGGAGAAGCCGAGCACGACCACGTCCTTGTCCGCGACCATGGCCGTGTCGGTGTACTCGCTCGAGTGCAGCACCCGTCCCCCGTGCGACTCGAACTCCTCCTGGCCGGGATGGCGGGGGTTGTTCTTCTCGTTGAAGGTGCCCGAGGCGACCACGAGCGCGTCGAAGCCCGACATCGCCTCGCCGCCGTTCGGGCAGCGCCTGCGCACCTCCCAGCCGCCGCCCTCGCGGCGCTCGGCTCGCACGACGGGTCGACCGAAGGAGATGTGGGCCATGAGCCCGTTCTCCTCGGCGAATCCGCGCAGGTACTCGTAGACCTGCTGGCCGCTGGGCCATTCCGCATAGCCCGCCGGCATCGGCCGGCCGGTGTAGCAATAGAGGTCCTTCGGGCTCTGGGTCTTGATCCCGGGATAGGAGCGCGAGGGCTCCCAGACTCCGCCGAGATCGGCGGCGCGCTCGTAGACGGTCACCTCGTGGCCGTGTCGCGCGAAGGCGTTCGCCGCCGCGAGGCCGGACACGCCGGCCCCGACGACGCACACGCGCTTGCGTGTCGACATGATCATTCTCCGGGTCGGGTCCATACATCGGAGCGCGCGCGGCGAGTCCCGCGGCGCCCAGGCTCTCCGCTGTCCATGCGGGCGAGGGGAGCTGCGCCACGGCCGCGGCCGCGGGCAGCGCGACCCGCCCTCATGTCATCGCGAGCGGGTCGAAGGTCATCTCGTCCGGCTTCAGGAAGAGGACCTCCCGCATGGCGGACTGGCGCACCACTTCCGCTGGATCGCCGAGGTTGTGGAGATTATCGAACAGCTCACGCAGGCGTCGCGCCGGGCTCACCCAGAACAGGGCGCGGGCGTCCCGGTCGGTGAGGTTGTAGTAGCCGTGCGGAATGCCCATCGGCATGCGCACCAGGTCTCCCGGGTTCGCCTGGTGGTGCGCGCCGTCGAGGTAGAGGTCGAAGCGCCCCTCGAGCACGTAGATGAACTCGTCCTGCGTGGGGTGGACGTGCGGAGGTACGAACGTGCCCGGCGGATCCAGCGTCTCGAAGGAGAAGCAGCTCTGCCCCTCGGTCTTCAGCCAGTAGGTGTGGCCGAGGATCGACCATTCGACGGCGCGCACCCCGGTTCCGGCCCGGGTGATGCCCGGCTCGGTCATGACGGGGGCGAAGTTGGCTGGAGTCGTGTCCATGTCGCTCTCCTCCCGCGGCCGGCCGGTCTTCCGGTTCGTGCGGCCGCGTCTAATCCCGACGACGAGTGAAGCGCGGGCGGAGGGGGCCGTCTATCCGCTGCGCGACGCGACTATCCGCCGGGCGACGCATCGATCGAGAGAATGCGCGCGCTGACACGGGATGCCCGACCTGCTAGGCTCCGCGACCTGTCCTTCCCCAAGGGAGGTCGCGCCATGCCGGAGCCGTTGCTTTCCGCCTACGCGAAAGTCGAGACGCGCGACGTGGACGAAGCCGCCGAGAAGGTCGGCCGCATCTTCTGCGCCCATCGTCTCACGGCTCTCTCGCGCGAGCGGACGTTCCATGCGCGCCATCATCATTGCGGGGTGAGCGTCGGCGAGACGCCGGCGGGCGCGATCAATCTCGTCGCCTATGGCGGCGACGTCGCCATCGATCCCGGCTGCCTCGATCGCTTCTACCTCGTTCAGGTGCCGCTCGCCGGCGGGGCGACGATCGCCTGCGGCCGCCGCGAGACCGAGACCGGACCCGGGCGGGCCGCCTCCATCCTCTCGCCGACCGAGCCGGTGACGATGCGCTGGTCGGGCTCCTGCTCGCAGCTCATCGTGAGGCGGGGGCGCGGCAGCGTCGCGCGCGCCGCCGCACGCCTGCCCGACCGCCCCGAGGGCCCGCTCGTGTTCGCTCCCGCGCTCGATGTGGGGCGCGGCGTCGGCCCGGCCGTCGTGGCCCAGATGCGACGCCTCGCCGTCCTCGCCGACGCGGGCGTGCGGGAGCCCGGCGTCCTGCCGCGCATGGGCGAGGTGCTCGACGCGGCCCTGGCGACGCTCCTCTTCGGCCAGCCGTCCGGTCACGCCACGCCGACGACGGCGGCACCGGCCCCACCGCGCGCCGTCGCCCGCGCGCTCGCCCACATCGACGCGCATCTCGCCGAGGGGATCGACCACCTCGCCCTGGCGGAGGCGGCGGGGACGGGGCTGCGCGCGTTGCAGGCGGCCTTCCGCCGGAGCCTCGGCTGCACGATCGGCGACGTCGTGCGCGCGCGTCGGCTCGAGGCTCTGCGCGAGCGCCTGTCGGATCCGGCGGAGGGCCGCACCGTGTCCGCGCTGATGCTCGACGTCGGCCTGTGGCACTTCGGCCGCGCGGCCCAGGCCTACCGCGCGCGCTTCGGCGAGACCCCGCGCGAGACCCGCTGGCGGGGCTGAGCCGCCGTTCACCACCGTCCGAGCATATGCGCCATATGGTACGCGCGAGAATTGCGTTTCTGCGTCGACAGGCGATACTGCGCAGCGCGGCTGATTCGCGACGACGAACGATGCGGACGACCGCTCGAGGAGGGGACCATCCGGATGCGCGATCGTCACATCACCCGCCGGGGCATGCTCGAGGGCCTCGCCGGCGCGGGCCTCATGGCCGCGGCCTATCATCCGCTCGTCGCGAGCGGGCTCCTGCGGGTCCCGCGCGCGGTGGCGCAGGAGTTGCCGACGTTGCCGCCGGGCGCGGGCCGGCGCGTCGGCATCGTCGGCGCCGGCGTCGCGGGCCTCGTCGCCGCCTACGAGCTGCGTCGGGCCGGCTGGGAGGTCGTGATCTACGAGGGTGAGAGCCGCTACGGCGGGCGCTCGCTGACGGTGCGGCCGACGGACGAAGGCTACAAGTCCTGGTTCCTCGACACCAACCCCTTCGTCACCGAGGCGTCCTACGTCGACACCATCCCCGGCGAGGTGACGGGCGCGGGCGTGGGTCCGCAGCCGGCCGATTTCCAGGTCGTGCGGCAGGGCGGGGGCTACGTCCCGCTCTGGCTAAACGCGGGGCCGGGCCGCATCCCGACGCACCACACCGGCATCCTGCACTATTGCCGCGATCTCGGCGTCGAGCTCGAGCCCTACATCTTCGTCTCGGAGGCGAACCGGATGCAGGCTGAGGGCTTCAACGGCGGCGCGCCGGTGGAGATCCGCCAGTTCACGTACAACATGCAGGGCTACCTCGGGGAGATGCTCTACGCGCTCTCCTCCGAGGCCCTGCCGATCGCCGACCCGGCCACCGGCGCACGCAGCCAGGAGCTGTTCCGCCGCTTCCTGCGCGAGTACGGCGATCTCGACGCCGACGGCGGCTTCACCGCCACGGACCGAGCCGGCTACCTCGTCAATCCCGGCGCAGGCGAGAACCCCGGCGTGCTGCGCCCGCCCATCGCGATGGAGGATCTGCTCCAGGCCGAGGGGCTTTGGCCCGGCATGCTCAACTCCGAGGAATACGAGTGGCAGGCCGCGCTGCTCCAGCCCGTCGGCGGCATGGACATGATCTGGCAGGCGTTCCTCGCCCAGGCGCCCGGCGGCACGCTGCTGCGCGACCTGGTGCGGCTCGAGAGCCGGGTCACCGGCATGCACTACGACCCGGACGGGCGCGTGCTGCTCGCGGTCGACGGCGCCGACGGCGAGACCGTGACGAGCGAGCCGTTCGACTACGTGATCTGCACCGCCCAGCCGCATCTCACCGCGCTCATGGACATCGAGGACGTGGTCGAGCCCGACGCGATCACGGCGCTGAAGTCCGTCCTCTACATGAACGGCGGCAAGTACGGCTGGCAGGCGCGCTCGCGCTTCTGGGAGGCGCCGGACGTGCAGATCTTCGGCGGCATCAGCTGGACGACGCACCTGATCGAGCAGATCTGGTACCCGAGCGAGGGCTGGAACAGCCCCACCGGCGTCCTCACCGGCGGCTACATCCACGACGCCAACCCGGTCGACGCGGAGGGTTTCGTCTACGTCGCCGCCACCGGCTACGCCGTGCCGATCCCGCCGCAGGACATCCCGGTGGCGCAGCGCAACGCTTCCGTCTGGGCCGCGCTCGACCAGTCTGGGCGGACGCGCGAGGCGCTGATCGGCGGCGAGGCGCTGCATCCCGGCTTCACGGCGCAGGTCTACGCCGAGGACGGCCTCTCGATCGCATGGCAGAACCAGCCCTTCCAGATGGGCATCGGCACCTACGACATGCCGGGCTCCCGCCCCGACGCGTATCAGCGCCTGATCCGCGCCGTCGACCCGGCCCGGCGCGTCTACCTCGCCGGCGACTACGTCAGCTACTGGAGCGGCTGGCAGGAGGGCTCGGTGCGCTCCGTCTGGTGGACGCTGGCGCTGATCGCGCAGGAGGCGCGGCGGTGAGGGCGGCACGAGGGCGCGGGTCAGCACTCTTCCGACGGCTGCACGTCATCGCAGGTCGATCCCGCCTCCGAATCAGGCGTCACGACTTGGGGCTCGTCGTCCACCTCGAGCTCCGCCTCGCCCTTGATCAGCCGCAGGACGGTGATGGCGCGGTCCCAGGGCAGCGCCATGTCGACGACGAGGCGGGCGCGGCCGTCGCCGAGGTCCTCGACGCGGGTGCCGGCATGGGGGGAGGGGTCTCGCATCGTCTCGACCTCCTCGACGAGGTCCGCGACCTGGACGCCCAGCACCTCCGCCAGCGCCTGGACCTGCGCCATGCGCCGGGGCAGGCTGCGGCCCTTGGCGTAGGACCAGACGCTGACGTCGGAGATGCGCATGCCCGTCGGCAGCCGCTCCTGGGCGAGGCGCGCGGTCTCGCGATAGGTCAGCCCGCTGCGCTTGATCGCCTGCCATAGGCGACGGGCGAACACGTCCTTGTCGATGGGGAGCGTCCGCTCCTTTGGGGTGCGCGGGGGCGGGCGCGAGAGCACGCGGTCGGTGGGGGGCATCGTCGGAGGCTCCGGGGGCGGACGGGGCGGCCCCGGCCGACGATCTCGTGTCGACCGGGACGTCCCTTCTCGTCGTCGTACAGGGGAGCGCGGGCACAGAAGCGAGACGCCGCGTCCCGACGACGATCTACAGGAGCTTCGCGAGCGGCTCGACAGCCGACCGTTCCAAGTTTCGGAAAATCAATTTAGAAACGGAAGCAAAGCAGCATGCCTGGTCGAACGCGATCGCGCAGATGGTTCCCGAGCACTTGATCGAACACTCGAAACCTGTCGTCGCGGCGCGCGCTTTCCGGGAGGCTGCGCTCAGCGCGACAGCTCCGCCGCGAGCCGGCGCAGGAACGCCTCGCCGTCGGCGAGCTCGTCGAGGGTGATGTACTCGTCCGCCTTGTGGGCGCGGGCGATGTCGCCGGGCCCGCACAGCACGACGGGAAGGCCGGCGCCCTGGAAGCGGCCGGCCTCGCTGCCGTAGGAGACGGTGATCGGGCGGTTGCGCCGGGCGAGCCGCAGCGCCAGCCGCTCCGCCTCGGATCCGGGTTCCGGGGCGAGCCCCGGCACGTCGACGGACCAGACGTTCGAGATCGCGCCGAACGGCCCGTAGCGCGTCAGCCGCTCGGCCTCGACGGCGCGCGAGAGCGCCTCCACCTCGGCCTGCAGCGCGCTCATGTCGACGCCGGGGATGTAGCGGATCTCCCAGCCGATGGCGCACTCCCGCGCCAGGATGTTGCGGGCGCTGCCGCCGGCAATGGTGGCGACGTGCAGCGTCGAGAACGGCGGATCGAAGCGCCCGGTCGGGTCGCCGTCGGCCATCAGCCGGTCGCCGAGCGCGTTCAGCCGCGCCACCAGCGACCCCGCCGCCATGACCGCGCTCGCGCCCTCCGTCACGCGGGAGGAATGCGCCTCCGTGCCGGTGACGCGCGTCTCGCACATGGCGACGCCCTTGTGCGCGTCCGCCACCTCGAGCCCGGTCGGCTCGCCGACGATCACCGCCGCGGGGCGGGGCACGTCGCGGCCGAAGGCGGCGATGGCGTCGACCACGCCGAGGCAGGTGGTCTCCTCGTCGTAGGACAGCAGGATGTGGATCGGCCGCGCCAGGCCGGCGGCGAGGAAGTCCGGCACGAGGGCGAGGACGAGGGCGTCGAAGCCCTTCATGTCGGTGGCGCCGCGCCCGTACGCGCGCCCATCCTCGACGCGCAGGCGGTAGGGATCGCTCGACCAGGCCTGGCCGGCGACGGGCACGACGTCCGTGTGACCCGACAGCACGACGCCGCCCTCGACGCGTGGGCCGATGGTCGCGAGCAGCGCCGCCTTGTCGCCCGCCTGGTTGGGCAGGCGGATCGCCTCGACGCCGTGAGCGGCGAGCCAGTCCTGCGCGAAGTCGATGAGCGGCAGGTTCGACTTCTGGCTCTCGGTGTCGAAGCCGACGAGCCGCTCGAGCATCTCGAGCGGCGTGAGGGAGGCGGGGCTCATCGCGGAGGAGACCTTCCGGGCGGGTGGTGATCAGTGCAGCGAGCGGCGCGCGTGCGGCGCATCGAGCGAGAAGGCCGGGATCTCGGCGTCGAACGTCTCGCCGCTGCCGCGCTCCATGCGGTAGTGGCCCTGCATCGTGCCGTCGGGCGTATCCAGGGGGCAGCCGCTCGTGTAGGTGAACATCTCGCCGGGGCCGAGCACCGGCTGCTGGCCGACGACGCCGGCCCCGTGCACCTCCTGCACGCGGCCGTGACCGTCGACGATGCGCCAGTAACGATCGCGTAGGCGCACGCGCTCGGAATTGAGGTTCACGATCTCGACGGTGTAAGCGAAGAAGTACCGGCCCTCCTGTGGGCGGGACTGCTCCTCCAGGTAGGACGGCGTCACGGTCACGCGGACGCCGTTCGTCACGGCGGTGTACATGAGCGACCTCCAGGGCGGCGGCGCCAGCGGGTCCGGTCGGGACGGACTGGGGAAGGATGATGCACGAGGTGGTAAGCCGGCATAGGCCCATCGTCAATCGCAGGCCGCGCGCAGGCACCGGAGGTCGCACGTGCTCGACGGGCTGATGCGCCGGCTGATCGACCCGCCGCTGGAGCGTGCGGGCGCCGTCCTGGCGCGCGCAGGCTTCGGCGCGGACGCGATCACCATGGCGGGGCTCGCCTTCGGGCTCGCCTGCGCGGCCGCCATCGCCGCCTCCGCGGACGCGGTGGCGCTCGCGATGCTGGCGCTGTCGCGGCTGTGCGACGGGCTCGACGGCGCGGTGGCGCGCGCGACCGAGAAGACCGACCGCGGCGGCTTCCTCGACATCGTCTTCGACTTCGTCTTCTACGGGGCGGTGCCGCTCGGCTTCGCCCTGCGCGACCCCGCGGCCTTCGGCCTGCCGGCGGCGGTGATCCTGTTTTCGTTCTACGTCAACGGCGCGAGCTTCCTCGCCTTCGCCGCTGTCGCCGCCAAGCGCGGCATGGAGACCGCCACGCGGGGCATCAAGTCGATCTACTTCACCGCCGGGCTGGCGGAGGGCACGGAGACGATCCTCGCCTTCGCGCTGATGATCCTCTTCCCGGACTGGTTCCCCATCGTCGCCTACGCCTTCGCCGGGCTCACCGCGATGACCGCGATCTCGCGCATCGCCTTCGCCTGGGTGCTGTTCCGCGACGAGGAGGAGAGGGAGGAAGATCGGGCCGGACGCTGATCGGACCCGGCGCCACGGCGCGGGAGGGCGGTGCAGGCGAGGGCGGCGCAGGCGAGGGGCTGAGGCGCCGGTTCCCGTGTCAGCCGCCGCTGTCCGCCGCGGCCCGCCGCACGCCCTCGGGGTCGCGCTCGATCGCCTTCAGGTACGCGTCGAGCGCCGGGTCCGGCAGGAGCGCGCCGTCCTCCAGCGCCTCGACCGTCTCTCGCGGGAGCGCGTAGCGCCGGGCGAACTCCGCCTGCGACAGGCCGTCGCGCTCGCGGGCGAGGCGGACGCGGCGGCCGGCGACGCCGCATGCGAGCTCCTCGTCGGTCCAGGGCTGCGCATCCGGATCTTCCAGCGCGCGGCGCTCGATCTCCTCGTCCGTAATCGCCTCGAGACGCGCGTGGTACTCGGGCGGAAGCTCGCGCGCGGCCGCCAAGGCTTCCTCGAGGGTCATTCTGACGATCGCCATGGTCGACCTCCTGGTCCGTCCTCGTAGCGCCGACGTTCACCGCGGTTCGCGAGCCGCGCGGAGATCAGCCGGTTGATGCCTCCGCGCAGTATAGCACACGAAGAGCAGTGCGTTCCCGCCCCGGCCGATCGTCACGAGACGGATCTCTCCGTAGTCACGTCGTCCATCTCGCCGGTTGACGCGCGTTGGATCGAGAAACACCAGCGTCGCCTGCTTGAACGATACCCCATGCTTCGCCTCGTTCGAGGCGGCCTTGGCGTCGTCCCATTCGAAGCGGAGCGGTGGCGGCACACGGGAGGTGTACCTCGCGGCACCATCGACGGCAACCAATCGGAGGTAAGCGAAGAATATTCTATCCTGTGTAGAATGCACGCGCAAAAAAAAAGCCGCCGGGGTACGGCGGCCTGAAGTCTAGGGAGGAAACGCCCAAGGAGGGCATGTGCCCGGACGACGAATCGCGCCGGCCACACCCCATAGATAGGCGCGTGCGGTGCAAAAACCAAGCTGAAAAGGACAGCATGGTTGCCCAATCTTTGCGCCCCGCCGAAGCGGTCCGCCCGCGCCTGCCGTGTCGCGGGTTCGCCGCATCCGGGTCGCGAGCGTGCCGCAAAGTGAGGCAATGACGCGATGCCCGGGAGCGCGACCCACGCGATCGCGTGCCGAGGGCCCGGACGGGCGAGCGGGGAGACAGACGCATGCAGACGCCGTCGACGAGGGGGCGGCCGGACGACGCGGCCGTGACGATCGAGTCCGCGCTCGCCGACATCCGCGCGCTGACCGGCGACCTGTTCGACGGGCGGGTCGCGGCCGCGCGGCGCACGCTCGCGCGAGTCCATCTGCGCGCCGCGCTCGCGCGCCGTGGCGGTGGTGGTGGCCGCACGCCGTGAATATCGCGGCGTTGCCACGCGAACGGGCTTTACTGTAAGGGAAATCCCGTGCCACGTTGGCTCGGACGGGGGCTCCACCCCCGCTCCGCAAGAGGGGTTCGCTCACATGAAGAAGACGATCACCGCCCTCCTGGGCGCGACGGCGCTGGGCTTTGCCGCCTTCGGCCCGGCCGTCGCCCAGGAGGACGTCCGCCCGGCCATCATCTACGATCTCGGCGGGAAGTTCGACCGCTCGTTCAACGAGGGTGTCTTCAACGGCGCCGAGCGCTTCCAGGAAGAGACCGGGATCGCGTTCCGCGAGTTCGAGCCGCAGAACGACGCGCAGCGCGAGCAGGCCATGCGCCGCTTCGCCGAGCAGGGCTTCGAGCCGATCCTGGCGGTGGGCTTCTCGCAGCAGTCCGCGCTCGAGCGCGTCGCCGCAGAGTTCCCTGAGACCGACTTCGCCATCATCGACTCGGTCATCGACCTGCCGAACGTCGCCTCGTACGTCTTCAAGGAGCACGAGGGCTCCTACCTCGTCGGCATGCTCGCCGCGCTGGCGTCGGAGACCGGCACGGTCGGCTTCGTCGGCGGCATGGACATCCCGCTCATCCGCAAGTTCGCCTGCGGCTACGCCCAGGGCGTCAAGGCCGTGACGCCCGACGCCGAGGTCATCGTCAACATGACCGGCACCACCGGCGCGGCCTGGAACGACCCCGTGCGGGGCGGCGAGCTGACCCGCTCGCAGATCGAGCAGGGCGCCGACGTGATCTACCACGCGGCCGGCGGCACCGGCATCGGCGTGCTGCGCGCCGCGGCGGACGCCGGCAAGCTCGGCATCGGCGTCGATTCCAACCAGAACATGCTGCATCCCGGCTCGGTGCTGACCTCGATGCTCAAGCGCGTCGACGAGGCCACCTACCAGCTCTTCACCGAGTCCCGCGCCGGCGAGTTCGCGCCGGGCGTGCAGGTGCTCGGCCTCGCCGAGAGCGGCGTCGGCTGGGCGCTCGACGAGAACAACGAGGCGCTGATCACCGAGGAGATGCGCGCCGCCGTGCAGGAGGCCGAGGCGGCCATCGTCGCCGGCGACGTCGTCGTGCACGACTACATGACGGACTCGACCTGCCCCGCCGTGTCGATGTGATCTCGTAGCGCGCACACGCGTAAGGTCCGCCCGCCCATGTCCTCCGCGATGCCCCCCGCCATCGAGCTCGTCGGCGTCAACAAGAGCTTCGGCCCGGTCCACGCCAACAAGGACGTGAACCTCCGGGTCGAGGCCGGGACCATCCACGGCATCGTGGGTGAGAACGGCGCCGGCAAGTCGACCCTGATGTCGATCCTGTACGGCTTCTACGAGGCCGATACCGGCGAGGTCCGGGTCAAGGGCGAGCGCCTGCGCATCCGCTCCTCGGCGGATGCGATCGCGGCGGGGATCGGCATGGTCCACCAGCATTTCATGCTGGTGGACACGCTCAGTGTCGTCGAGAACGTCATGCTCGGCGCCGAGGGCGGGCAGCTGCTCGCCGGCGGCGAGGCGAAGGTGCGCAAGGAGCTGGCGCGCTTCGACGCCGACTACGGCCTCACCATCGATCCCGACGCGCTGATCGGCGACCTCTCGGTCGGCCTGCAGCAGCGCGTCGAGATCATCAAGGCGCTCTATCGCGGCGCCGAGATCCTGATCCTGGACGAGCCTACGGCCGTGCTCACCCCGCACGAGGCGCAGGGGCTGTTCGAGCTCTTGCGCACGCTCAAGGCGCGGGGCGTCACCATCGTGCTCATCACCCACAAGCTGCACGAGATCATGGCCGCGACGGATTCCGTCTCGGTGATGCGCCGCGGCGAGATGGTCGCCACGGTCCCCACCGCCGAGACCTCGCCGGCGCAGCTCGCCGACGTGATGGTCGGCCGCCACGTCCTGCTCCACGTCGAGAAGGGCGAGCATCGCCCCGGCGAGCCGCTGCTCTCCGTGCGCAACCTCTCCGTCGCCGACACGCTCGGCGTCATGCGCGTCGTCGACGTCTCCTTCGACGTGCGCGCCGGCGAGATCGTCGGCATCGCCGGCGTCGCCGGCAACGGCCAGAGCGAGCTGCTCGAGGCGATCGCCGGCATGCGCCCGATCGCGACGGGGTCGATCGCGCTCGGCGGGCGCGAGCTCGAGGCCGGCGAGCGCGATCCGCATCGCCTGCGCGCGATGGGCCTCCTGCACGTGCCGGAGGACCGCATCCGCATGGGGCTGGTGCCGTCCTTCGAGGCGTGGGAGAGCGCCGCGCTCGGCTTCGTCGACGATCCCGCCTACGGGACCGGGCCGATCCTGAGCCAGGGCCGCATGATCGCCGACGCCCAGCGCAAGATGGAGCTCTACGACGTGCGCCCGCCGGCGCCGCGGCTGCGGACCTCCAGCTTCTCCGGCGGCAACCAGCAGAAGCTCGTGCTCGCCCGCGAGATCGAGCGCGGGCCGAAGGTGCTGCTCGTCGGCCAGCCGACCCGCGGCGTCGACATCGGCGCCATCGAGTTCATCCACAAGCGCCTGATCGCGCTGCGCGACGAGGGCGTGGCGATCCTGCTCGTCTCCGTCGAGCTGGACGAGATCATGAGCCTGTCCGACCGCATCCTCGCCATGTGCGGCGGCCGCATCACCGGCGAGCGCCGGCCCGACGAGACCAACGAGGGCGAGCTCGGCCTCCTGATGGCGGGCGTCGCCGCCTGAGTGTCCCTCCCCGCCCAAACCTCCCAGCAGGGGAGGTGGGCCGAGCGCAGCGAGGACCGGTGGGGGCGAACGCTCGTCCCGCGACGACCCGGCATTCGCCCCCACCCGCCGGCCTTCGGCCGTCGACCTCCCCGAGGGGAGGTTTCGGCGCCGTGCACGAGTTCAAACCGAGAGCCCATGACCCCCGACCGCCGCCTGACCCTCGCCCGCCCGGACCTCGCCGACGTCGCCCTCGAGGGCACCGTCGCCGCCGCGCGCTACGTCGCCCCCACGCGCCGGCGCGTGCGGGCGCCGCTCGTCGACCTGCGGCCGCAGCCGCGGCTCGACGTGGGCATCGACACGCAGGCGCTGATGGGGGAGGCGGTGGAGGTGCTCGACGTCGACGAGGAGGGCTTCGCCTTCGTCCGTCTCGCGCGCGACGGCTATGTCGGCTATCTCTCCGCGGATGCGCTGGGCGAGGCGGAGCCGGCGCCAACGCATCGCGTGGCGGCGCTGCGCAGCTTCCTCTATCCCGGCCCCTCGATGAAGCTGCCCATCGCCGGCTGGCTGACGCTCGGCGCCGAGATCACGATCGTCGAGACCCGTGGCGACTTCGCGCACGCGCCGGGCGCCGGCTGGCTCTACCGGCCCCACCTCGCCGGCATCGACGCGCCGGCCGAGCCGGACTACGTCGCCGTCGCAGAGCGCTTCCTCCATACGCCCTATCTCTGGGGCGGCGTCTCGAGCCTCGGGCTCGATTGCTCGGGCCTGGTGCGCGCGGCGCTGCACGCGGCCGGGCGCGCCTGCCCGCGCGACACCGACATGCAGGAGGCCGCGCTCGGCGAGACGCTCGCGGACGACGCGCCCCTGCGCTGCGGCGACCTCGTCTTCTGGAAGGGGCACGTCGGCATCATGCGCGACCGCGAGACGCTGCTCCACGCCAACGGCTGGCACATGGCGGTGGCGAGCGAGCCGCTGGCGCAAGCCCGCGCCCGCATCCTCGAGAAGAGCTTCGGCCCGGTGACGCGCCTCGCGCGGCTCCTCTGACGCGCGAAGGCCCGCCGCGCGGGGCGCGACGGGCCTTCTCGGATCGCGTCGGACGCGGGTAGGGCTCAGCCCACGTTGACGCCGTGGTGCTTGGCGAGCGGGCCGAGCCCGCCGGCGAAGCCCTGGCCGACGGCCTTGAACTTCCACTCGTCGCCATGGCGATAGACCTCGCCGAAGATCATCGCGGTCTCGACCGAGGCGTCCTCGGAGAGGTCGTAGCGGGCGATCTCGGCGCCGCCGGCGGCGTTCACCACGCGCATGAAGGCGTTCGAGACCTGGCCGAAGTTCTGCTTTCGGCCTTCGCCCTCGTGGATCGTGACGGCGAACACGAGGCGCTTCACGTCGGCCGGCACCTTGGAGAGGTCGACCTTGACCTGCTCGTCGTCGCCTTCGCCTTCGCCGGAGCGGTTGTCGCCGGTGTGCTCGATCGAGCCGTCGCCGCCGATCTTGTTGTTGTAGAAGATGAAGTCCTGGTCGGTACGGACCTTGCCGTCGTCCTTGACCAGGAACACGCTGGCGTCGAGGTCGAACTCGGCGCCGTCGGTGGCGCGCGGATCCCAGCCGAGGCCGACGATGACGTTCGTCAGGCCGGGAGCCTCCTTGGACAGGGATACGTTGCCGCCCTTCGAGAGAGAAACACCCATGATCGTCTCCTCTGTAGTTGCGCGGCCGCCGGCCGCCTCGTGAAATCGTGCCTCAGGCGAACAGGAGATCCTGATAGGCCAGGAGGATGAAGCCCGCGTAGGCCGCGAGCATCGCTATGCCCATCCCGCGCCCGATGCGCGAGACGGTGAGCATCCAGGCCGCGAACGCGACCGTCGCGCCGACCATCACCCACATGTCGATGTCGACGAGCGTCTCGTCGATCACGAGCGGCTTGATCATCGCGGTGATGCCGATGATCGACAGGATGTTGAACAGGTTCGAGCCGACGATGTTGCCGATGATCATGTTGGTCTGGCGCTTGAGCGCCGCCGCGAGGCAGGTCGACAGCTCCGGCAGCGAGGTGCCGATGGCGATCACGGTGAGCCCGATCACCGCCTCGGGCACACCGAGCGCGGAGCCGGCGGCCACCGCCCCCTGCACCAGCATCTCGGAGCCGACCACCAGCGCGGCGAGGCCCGCGAGCAGGAAGCCGAGACCCTTGAGCGGGGTGTCGATGCCCTTCTCGTCGGCGTCCTCGTCGTGGACGTCGTCGTCCGCGATGCCCGTGTCCTTCCAGTACTGGTAGGCGATGAAGCCGGCGAGCAGCGCGAACATGCCGAAGCCCGCCCAGCGGGGCACGATGCCGTAGAGCATCAGGGCGACCAGGATCGCGGTCGCCACCAGCATCATGCCCATGTCGCGCACGAGCTCGCGCGGCTTGCCCTGCAGGGTGAACACCACGGCGGTCGCGCCGATGATGAGCAGGATGTTGGCGATGTTCGAGCCGACGATGTTGCCGAGCGAGATGCCCGGGAAGCCGGTCAGGTTGGCGTTGACCGAGGTGAACAGCTCGGGCGCCGAGGTGCCGAAGGCGACGATGGTCGCCCCGATGAAGAGCTTCGAGAGCCCCGCGCGCTCGGCGATGAAGGCGGCGGCATCGACCGTCCAGTCGCCTCCCTTGATCAGGAGGAAGAGACCGAACGCGATGGCACCGAAGGCCAGGACGGTCAGTTGGTAGTCGCCGAGCTCGTTCATGTTGTACGCGGGGCTCCGGAAGGTACGTGGGTTCGGTGTTGGATCAGAGGTCGAAGTCGGCGGGGTCGAGGGAGAGCTCGCGGCAGATCGTGCGCACGACGGTCTTCTCGTCGTCGTCGAAGTCGCCGTCGGAGGCGCCGATGGCGATGCACACGCGCACCATGACGCGGGCCGCGTCGGGCTTGCTGCGCAGGGCGCCGACGTGCTTGAGCGCCTCCGCCTTGCCGATCTCGGTGTCGAACTCGAACTTGTCGGTGATCTTCTTGAAGAAGGCGATCACCTCCTCGAGCTTGAAGACCTTCAGCTCGTCAGAGTTCTCGATGTACTTGATCATCTTCTGCTTCTCGGACGAGGAGATGTCCCCGTCCGCGGCGGCCACGAGGGCGCAGCCGGCGACGACGGCCTCCATGAACTCGCGGTTCTTGAAGCGCCCCACCTCGGTCTGGAGCGCCTCGCGGGCCTTCGTGACGTTCGTCTTGAGCCAGTCGAGCACCATGATCCTGGTCCTTCCCTTGTGGTGAGTGAGCCGCGCCGCGGGTCGGCACGGCGAGGCGAGGCGCGCCGGGCGCACCCGTTCCGCGAGAGGACCCTACTTGGAGCCGCGGGTCCAGCGCATACCCCAGCCGTAGGCCTCGTCCATCGGCTTGTGGTTCTGGAAGTACTTGACCTCGCGCGACACGCGCATCTGCCCGCCGACATTCTCGACGAGCGTGACGGCGCACATGCCCATGTTGGAGGTCTCGTCGAGGCGCACCTCGATGGGGGGCTGATCGGGGGCGTAGACGGTGACGACGCCGTCGGTGGCGGCCCAGTTCGGCGCGCCCTCGTAGATGAAGGCGTAGACGAGCACGCGCCGGATCTCGTCCCAGTGCCGGCCGTTGATGCGCATCCACTCGCCGTCGGTGCTCTGGCCGGTGCGGTCGTCGGCGGAGAGCTGGACGAAGGGCGGGCCGTCGAAATGGCCGAACGAGTCGCCCAGCGCCTGCACTGCGCCCTTGCGGCCGTCGGCGAGCTCGAAGAGGCAGCCGAGGTCGAGATCGACGCCCTTGGGCTTGCCGAAGCCGAAGAAGCCGCCGCCGCCGGACGGCGGGGCCTGGTTGCGGTTCCAGTTGAGGTTGATCCGCACCTCGCCGTAGCCGCCCGCCGCCTTCTTCGACAGGTCGATCGACTTACGCTCCTTGGTGAGCGTCACCTTGGACAGGTTGATCGACGGGGCCGCAGCGGGTGCAGCACCGCTGTTCCCGGGGCTCGCGGCGCCGACGCGCGGGACGCTCGGGGGCCGGGCGGACGGGGCGGGCTGGGGCGGAGGAGGCGGCGGCGCGGGCTCGGGCTCGTCGTCGACCGAGACGCCGAAGCTCTCGGCCAGCGGCTTCAGGCCGCCGGCGAAGCCCTGGCCGACCGCGCGGAACTTCCATTGGCCGTTGCGCAGGTAGAGCTCGCCCAGGGTCAGCGCCGTCTCGACCATGCCGGCCGTCTCGACCGAATAGGTCACGACCGCACTGCCGCCGTCGAGCACCGCCACCTCGAGCGCCGCGACCTGCGAGAAGGAGACGCCCCGCCCCGACCCGTGGATCGTCGCCGTCACGGCGACCTTCTCGACGCCCGCCGGCAGCGACCCGAAGGCGACGGAGAACGTCGTCTCCTTGGCGCCGCCCTCGGCGGGCGCGTTCTGCGAGGTGAGGCGCACCGCGCCGCCGGGACCCTCGGGCTGGCCGTAGAACACCATGTCCGCGTCGCCCGAGACCTTGCCGCTTCCCTGCAGGAGGAAGGCGGAGACGTCGATCTCCGGCACCTGGCCGGACGGCGAGAAGCGCACCCGCAGGACGGGCTGGCTGGTGTTCACCGGCGCATTGGCGCCCTTCGTGAGCTGCGTCACGGTCTCACCCCCTCGGTTCTCGCCGTCTCGAGCGACCCGTTTCAGATATGGGCGGACGCCGCGCCCGCAAGATCCTGGGCGGTCCGTCCGTTCGCCGGCGTGCCGATCGCCTTCATCGTCCATTCGCCGGTGGCGCGACTGACGACGGCCATCACGACGCCGGTATGGGCGCCCTGCTCGGTGAGGGTGTAGCGGGCGATCTCCTTGCCCGCGCGCTCGTCGACGATCCGGCAGAAGGCGTTCTCGACCTCGTTGAAGGACTGCCCGCGGAAGGAGTTCACCGTGAAGACCAGCGTCTGCACGGCCGCCGGCAGGCGCTCGAGCTCGACCGTGATCGACTCGTCGTCGCCGTCCCCCTCGCCGGTGAGGTTGTCGCCGGAATGGACGACGGCGCCGTCGTTCGACTTGAGCTGGCGGAACCAGCAGATGTCGACGAGCTGCTTGCCCGCGTCGAACATCAGGCACGACGCGTCGAGGTCGATGTCCCCGCCGCCGCCGCCGAGCAGGCCCGCGAGGAAGCCGCCCTTCTTCTTCACCGGATCCCAGCCGAGCCCCATGCGGACCTTCGAGAGGCCGGCGCTCTCCTTGGCGAGAGAAATGGTCTGTCCCTTGGACAACGAGATCGCCATGCGTGCCTCCCCTGAGTTTTCGCGCGATGCGGTGTCGCCATGTCGCGCGTCGAATTCCGTTGCGTGGATACGTGGTTCCGCTAAAGAATCCTGTCAAGCCGCAAAGCTTGGGAAAGACGGCGCGAGACGACGGATCGACGCGACGAATCGAATTACCGTCACTCGCACGTGTTTTAACCCCGCCCGACTCGCCGAGACGTCCCGGCGTGCGGTCGAGCCCTTGCTCGAACCGCCGCCCCGGCTCGCCTTCGACGACCGACCGTGCCGGGCTCCGCGGCGAATCGGCCGGCGCGCGCCCGCGCGGCGGCTCATCGCACATGCTCTCTCTCGATGACGGGTTCATGTCGTCATGAAGACGATCCTGTTCACGCAGGGCCACGCCAGCCAGCGCGCGGTGGTCCGGCTCGCGCGCGCCGCCGCTCTGGGCGGCTTGCGCATCCTCGCCTCCCACGCCGACGATCGCGAGGACGTCCTCGACGGGGCGGACGCCGCGCTGCGCGAGCCGGCGCGCCCCGACCCGCGCGCCGAGGGCGCGGCCTACGCCGCGTGGCTGCTCTCGGTCGCCCGCGCCGAGGGCGCCTCGGCGGTGCTCGCCATGCGCGAGCGCGCGGCGCTGGCCGAGGCGCGGGAGACGTTCCTCGAGGCCGGCATCCGCCTCGCTTGCGGGGCGACGACGCCGGACGCGCTCGCGGTCTGTGCGCGCAAGGACCTGTTCGCCGCCCGGATGCGGGTCGCCGGCCTGCCGGTGCCAGACACGATCGGCGTCGTCGACGAGGTGGGGCTCGCCCACGCGCTCGCGACGCTGTCGGGCGCGCACGGCGCCTGCGTCAAGCCGGCGTCGGGCGTCTACGGCCGCGGCTTCTGGCGGCTCGATCCCGACGCGGACGCCTTCGCCCATCTGGAGGACCCCGATCGCCGGGTGGTCCAGCCCGCGATCTTCGTCGCCGCCTATGCCGGCGCCCGCGAGAAGGGGCGGCTCGTGGTGATGGACTACCTCCCCGGCGACGAGCACTCGGTCGACGTCGTCTGCGACGCGGGCCGCCTCGTCGCCGCCGCCGCGCGGCGCAAGGCCGGCGCCTTCCAGGTGGTGACGACCCGCGGCCCGGAGATCGACCTCGCCGAGGCGGTCGTCGCCACGCTCGGTCTCGACGGGCTCGTCAACGTGCAGACCAAGGCGGACGGGGAGGGCGTCCCGAAGGTGCTCGAGGTCAACACGCGCTACGCGGGCGGTGTCGGCTACGCGGCCGCGGCGGGGGTGAACCTGCCGGCGATCGCGGCGGCGATGCTGCTCGGGCTGCCGCTGCCGCCCGACGCCTTCGGCGGGGCGGAGCCGCGGGCGGTGCGGATCGTCGACGAGGCGACGCCGCTGCCGCGGACGTCGGCCCGGCTGGTCGCCGGCGTGGCGGAGGAGGCCGCGCCGGCCGAGGTGGCGGCCTGAGCGGCGCGACCTCCCCCTCGGGGAGGTCGGCCGCGCAGCGGCCGGGTGGGGGCGAGCGTTCGTGATTTACCGCCACCGCCTCGCCCCCACCCGTCGGCCTTCGGCCGCCGACCTCCCCGAGGGGAGGTGTCGGGTCGCGGCTTGCATCGACGTCGGCCGCGCGTGCCGACGCCGCGACCTCCCCCTCGGGGAGGTCGGCCGCGCAGCGGCCGGGTGGGGGCGAGCGTTCGTGATTCACCGCCACCGTCTCGCCCCCACCCGTCGGCCTTCGGCCGCCGACCTCCCCGAGGGGAGGTGTCGGGTCGCGGCTTGCATCGACGTCGGCCGCGCGTGCCGACGCCGCCACCTCCCCGCCGGGGAGGTCGGCCGCGCAGCGGCCGGGTGGGGGCGAGCGTTCGTGATTCACCGCCACCGCCTCGCCCCCACCCGTCGGCCTTCGGCCGCCGACCTCCCCGAGGGGGAGGTGTCGGGGTGGCTCCAGGTGCCCTGTTCGTGGCAGGATGTCGCAGCAGACGGGAGGGTCGTGCGTGCGGCGGGGCTCGGGGGCGGATGGTGCGAGGGGAGGCGGGTCGATGGCGGGCCCGGAGGCGGCCGCGTGACGCGTTGGCTCGCGGTCTTTCTCATCCTCGCGGCGCTGCTCACGCTCACCCGCGAGGCGGTGCTCATGCTCGGCGAGATGCGCCGGCGTCGGCGCGCACGCCTCTCGGACGCGCTTGACGACGAGGCTCTCGAATACGACATCGCGCAATGGCGACGCTCCACGGGGCGACGTCTCTGGCTCCAGCTGGTGGGCGTCCCGCTCCTCCTGCTCGGCATTCTCATCTTGGTCGGAGTGTTCGGATGAAGGACCTGTTTCGCGGCACGCTGGTGAAGGTGCTGCTTCTCCTGATCGTGCTCCTGCCGCTGGGCGCCTTCCTGCACTTCAACCTGCCCGGCTACGACGTCGTCCGCATCGTCGGCACCGAGATCCGCCGCGTCGACAGCGCCCCGGCCTCCGGCGAGCAGCCGCAGATCACGCGGGACGAGTATCGCATCCAGGCGGTCGACCCCGATTCGGGGAACGTGCGCGTCTACCGCAACGAGGACACCGGCTGGGGCTTCCCCTTCTACTTCAAGTTCGACTCCGCCAACGTCCAGGCCCGCGCGCAGGAGCTGGCGGAGGATCGCGCGTCGGCGCTGGTCACGCATTACGGCTGGCGCATCCCGATGTTCTCGATGTTCCCCAACGCGGTCGAGGTGCGGCGCGTCGAGCCGGGCTACACGCCGGTCCCGTGGTTCAACATCGTCTTCCTCGTCCTCCTCGCCGGCGTGATCGCCTGGATCTGGTGGTCGGTGGCGCGCTGGCGCCGTCGCCGCGCGGCGTCGCTCTGACGCCGTGACGAAGCTCGAAGCGACGCTCGCGACGGGGACGATCCGCGTCACCGTCGCGCACGGCCGGCGTGCGCCCGGCGACCTGTTCGGCTTCGCCGAGCGGCGCAACCCCAAGCGCGCCTTCCTCTTCGTCTCGAAGGTGCTGGGGCGCCACATCCCGGTGGCGCCGTCCGTCATGCGCGCCGCGACACGCGACCTCGCGGCGCTGATCCCGGCGGACCTGCCGGGGCCGGTCCTCGTCGTCGGCATGGCGGAGACGGCCGTCGCGCTCGGTGCCGGCGTGCATCAGGACTACGTCGCCGCCACCGGCCGCACGGACGTGGTCTACCTGCCCACCACCCGCCATCCGCTCGGCTCGCCCCTGTGGCTGACCTTCGAGGAGGAGCACAGCCACGCGACGCGTCATCTGATCCACGCGCCCGTCGACCCGGCACTCGCGGCGGCGGCGCGCGGGGCGAGGAGCCTCGTCCTCGTCGACGACGAGGCCTCGACGGGCCGGACCTTCCTCAACCTCGCCCGCGCCTTCCGCGACGCGGGCCTCGGGCCCGAGCGCACCGTGCTCGCCACGCTCACCGACTGGTCGGGCGGTGCGGCGGCGCGGTCGCTCGACGCCGACAACGCGACGCTGCTCGAGGGCAGCTATTCCTGGGAGCCGACCCCCGGCGCGCCGCTCCCCGAGATGCCGGCGGTGGACGTCACCGCGCGCGGGGCGCATTCGCCGGATCCGGCGCGGGACTGGGGCCGGCTCGGCGTGCGCGAGCATCGAAGGCCCGCGATCGCGCGCCTCGCGCCGCGGCCGGGGGAGCGCATCCTGGTGCTGGGCACGGGGGAATACGTCTTCCCGCCCTTCCTGCTCGCCGAGGCGCTGGAGGCGGCGGGGGCGCGGGTGCGCTTCTCCGCCGTGACCCGCTCGCCGATCGCGGTGGGCAACGCCATCGCGACGGCGCTCGCCTTCTCCGACAATTACGGCCTCGGCATCCCGAACTTTCTCTACAACGTCACGCGCGAGCCCTACGATCGCATCCTCATCTGCGTCGAGACCGGGCGCGGGGCGCTCGATCCGGCGCTGGTCGAGGCGCTGGGCGCGCAGGTGCTGGAAGACGGGGAGCTGTCCGCATGAGCCGTCCCATCGTCTTCGTCGACCTCGACGACACCCTGTTCCAGACGCAACGCAAGTGCCCGCCCGACGAGCCGGCCGACCGCCTGACGCTCGCGGCGCGGGCGACCAACGGCGCGCATTCGCTGATGACGCGCCGCCAGAAGGCGTTCGTCGACTGGCTGATCGCCACCGCCGAGACGATCCCCGTCACGGCGCGCTCGCGCGAGGCCTATGGTCGCGTCTCGATCCCCTTCGCATCCTGGGCCGTGGTCTCGAACGGCGCCGTGATCCTCGACGCGGCGGGGACTCCGGACCCCGCCTGGGCCGAGACGAGGGCGCGGGGTCTGGGCGCCCACGAGGGGACGCGCGCGGCGATCCGCGCCCACGGCCGCGCGGCCGCCGAGACCGCGGGGCTCGACGTCCGCTCCTGGATCGTCGTCGAGGACGCGCTGTCCGCTTATGCCGTGTTCAAGCAGAACGACGGCGACGGAGAGCGGCTCGCCGAGATCGCCGACGCGGTCGCCGCCGGCTTCGATCTCGGCGGCTGGACCGTGCATCGCAACGGCAACAATCTCGGCCTCCTGCCGCCGGCCTTGTCGAAGCGGCGCGCGGTGGAGCACCTGCTCGCGCGGCTGCGGGAGGAGGCGCCGACGCGCCCCGCGCTCGGCTTCGGCGACAGCCTCACCGATCTGCCGTTCCTCGAGGCCTGCGACTTCTGGGGCGTGCCGGCGGGAAGCCAGCTCGCCCGCGCGCTGTCGCGCGACGCCGGCGGTGCGGCGTGCGGGGGTGCGACGTGATGGAGGGGGGCTTCCCGGGCTCCTTCGCGACGGGTGACATCGCCTTCCTGCTGACGCCGCTCGCGCTCGCCGAGACGCCCACGGAGGAGAAGGAGCGGGCGATCCAGTCCGGTACGCGGCACTATTCCGAGATGATCGGCTGCGAGGAGGCGCCGTCGCCCGAGTACCGTGCGCTCTACGACGATGCGCTCGCCCGCCACGCGCCGCGCGCCGCCCGCGAGATCGCGGGCCTGGCGAAGGGGCTCGCGGAGGCGATCGAGGGGCCGATCACGCTGCTCAGCCTGGTGCGCGCCGGGGCGCCGCTCGGCGTGCTGCTCGCCCGGGCGCTGCGCGCGCTGGGGCGCGACGTGGCGCATGCGGGGATCTCGATCATCCGCGACCGGGGCATCGACGCCGTCGCGCTCGCCCACGTCGCGGCGCGGCGGCCGACCGCGGGCGCCGTCTTCGTCGACGGCTGGACCGGCAAGGGCGCCATTGCCGGCGAGCTCGAGCGCACGCTCGCCGGGCGCACCGACTTCGCGTCGCGGCTCGTCACGCTCGCCGACCCGTGCGGACGCGCCTGGCTCTCGGCCTCGGGGGAGGACTGGCTGATCCCCTCGGGCATCCTCGGCGCCACGGTCTCGGGGCTCGTCTCGCGCACGATCCTCAACGAGACGGTCGGGCCGGGGGACTTCCACGGCTGCCGGATCTGGGAGCATCTCGCGCCGCACGACGTCACCCGTGCGCATGTCGAGACGATCTGGGCACTGACCGCGCCCGCGCTCAGCGACCCCTCGGTCGCGCCGATCCGCCCGGACGATCCCGATCGCGCCCGGCGCCGGGAGGCCTCGCGCACGGCGGTGGAGGCGGTGGCCGCGCGATACGCGGTCGACAATCTCAACCGGATCAAGCCCGGGATCGCAGAGGCGACCCGTGCGCTCTTGCGCAGGCTGCCCGAGCGGGTTTTCCTGGCCTCTGCGGCGGATCCGGACTGCGCGGCGCTGGTTCACCTGGCGCGCGCGCGCGACGTGCCTCTGGAGGAGGCCGGAGACGGCATCGCTCCCTATCGCGCCCTGACCCTGATCAGGAGGGTGTCTTGACCATGGCAGCCGACGCCCGGGAGGTCCCCCCGCTCGATCCGCTGGCGCTCGGCGCGACGCTCTACCTGCCCGCGACGCGCTCGGACATCCGCGCCGTCGCCGGCGGCGAGAAGCTGCCCGGCCTGCGCTCGATCGTGCTGTGCCTGGAGGACGCCGTCGCCGAGACCGACATCGGCGACGCGCTGGTGAACCTGCGCGGGCTGCTGGCGGCCCTTGAGGAGGCGACCGCCCGGACGTCTCCCCTGACGCCCCCTCACGCGCCGGCCGCGCCGCTGCTGTTCGTACGCCCGCGCTCGCTCGCCATGGCCGCGGAGATCGCCGCGCTGCCGGGGGCCGAGCGCCTGACCGGGCTCGTCGCCCCGAAGGTGCGCCCGGGGGAGGTCGCCGCCTGGGTCGCCGCGCTCGGCGGGCGCGACCTCCTCCTGATGCCGACGCTCGAGACGGCGGAGGTGTTCGACCCGTCCGCCATGCGCGACCTGCGCGACGAGCTCGTCGCCGAGGCGCGCGGGCGGGTGCTGGCGCTGCGTATCGGCGGCAACGACCTCCTCGCCTGCCTGGGGCTCCGTCGCATGCCCGGCGAGACGCTCTACGAGGGGCCGCTCGGACCGCTGGTCGCGCAGCTCGTGGGGCTGATGCTGCCGGCGGGGTTCGCGCTGACCGCGCCGGTCTTCGACATCGTGCGCGATCCCGCGACGCTGGCCCGCGAGGCGGCCCGGGACGTCGCCTTCGGGCTCTGCGGCAAGACCGCGATCCACCCGATGCAGGTGCCGATCATCCACGCCGCCTACGCCGTCTCGGCGGAGGACCTGGCGAGCGCGCGGGCGATCCTCGCCGAGGACGCCCGCGCCGTCTTCCAGCACCACGGTGCGATGTGCGAGCCCGTGGTGCACCGCGCCTGGGCCCGCAGGGTGGTCTCGCGCGCGGCGCTCTACGGCGTGGC
Source organism: Salinarimonas sp. (assembly GCA_051117315.1). Classification (GTDB taxonomy): domain Bacteria; phylum Pseudomonadota; class Alphaproteobacteria; order Rhizobiales; family Beijerinckiaceae; genus Salinarimonas. The sequence goes on from JBNPEA010000023.1 coordinate 33,600, forward strand.
GGAGGAGGCCTGGGCCGCCGACGCGACGAGGTGAGGCGCGCGGGGGATGTCACCCCGGGTCGCGAAGCGGGGTGTCACCCGGCGATCAGCGCCGCGTAGCGCGCCAGATCCACGTTCCCGCCCGAGACGATCACCCCGACGCGCATGCCGGCGATGTCGTCGGCCGCGAGGGCGGCGGCGGCGGCGAGGCAGCCGGTGGGCTCGACCACCTGCTTCATGCGCTCGGCGAAGAAGCGCATCGTCTCGACTAGCGCGGCGTCCGGCACGGTCGTCGCGCCCGCCGCCTTCGCCTGCAGGATCGGGAAGGTGTGCGCGCCCGGTGCCGTCGTCTGGGCGCCGTCGGCGAGGGTCCGCGGCACGGGGATCGAGACGATCCGCCCGGCCGCGAGCGAGCGGCACACGTCGTCTCCGGCCTCGGGCTCGACACCCCAGACCGCGCAGCCGGGCGCGAGCGCCTCGGCGGCGAGGCAGGCGCCGGCGGTGAGCCCGCCGCCGCCGAGGCAGGTATAGAGCCGGTCGAGCGGCCCGACGTCCTCGATCAGCTCCTTCGTCGCCGTGCCCTGGCCGGCGATCACGTCGGGATGGTCGAAGGGCGGGATCAGCGCCAGCCCCCGCTCGGCGGCGAGGCGCCGGCCGATCGCGTCGCGATCCTCGGTGAAGCGGTCGTAGAGGACGACCTCGGCGCCGTAGGCGCGGGTCGCCTCGATCTTGATCGCCGGCGCGTCGGTGGGCATCACGATCACCGTCGGCGCGCCCATCAGCGTGCCGGCATAGGCGATCGCCTGGGCATGGTTGCCCGAGGAGTAGGCGACGACGCCCCGCGCCCGCGCCGCCTCGTCGAGCGCCGCGATGGCGTTGTAGGCGCCGCGGAACTTGAACGCGCCGGTGCGCTGGAGGCTCTCCATCTTGAAGAACAGCCGCGCGCCCGTGCGCGCGTCGGCGGTGCGGGACGTCATCACCGGCGTGCGGTGGGCGATGCCGTCGAGGCGCCGGGCAGCGGCCTCGACATCGGCGAAGGTCGGCAGGCGGAGCGGGCTCGGCTGGTCCATCAGCGGTTCTCGAACTCGGCGGGCCGCTTCTCGACGAAGGCCTGCATGCCTTCCTTCTGGTCGGCGGTGGCGAACATGGCGTGGAAAACGCGCCGCTCGAAGCGGATGCCCTCGGCGAGCGTGGTCTCGTAGGCGCGGTTGACGCTCTCCTTCGTCATCAGGGCGATGGGCAGCGACATGTCGGCGATGGCGGCGGCGACCTTCAGCGCCTCGTCGAGGAGCTGCTCGACCGGCAGGACCCGCGAGACGAGCCCGGCGCGCTCCGCCTCGGCCGCGTCCATCATGCGGCCGGTGAGGCACATCTCCATCGCCTTCGCCTTGCCCACGAACCGGGTGAGGCGCTGCGTGCCGCCGGCGCCCGGCATCACGCCGAGCTTGATCTCGGGCTGGCCGAACTTCGCGGTCTCGGAGGCGAGGATGAAGTCGCACATCATGGCGAGCTCGCAGCCCCCGCCGAGCGCGAAGCCCGACACGGCGGCCACGATCGGCTTGCGCCGCGCGGCGACCTTGTCCCAGGCGGTGATGAAGTCGTCGAGATAGGTCTGCGGGTAGGAGAGCCCCGACATCTCCTTGATGTCGGCGCCTGCCGCGAAGGCCTTCTCCGAGCCGGTGATCACGATGCAGCCGATGGCCGGATCGCGCTCCCAGCCGTCGAGCGCCTGGTTGAGCTCCGCGATCAGCGTGGAATTCAGCGCATTGAGCGCCTGCGGCCGATTGAGCGTGACGAGCCCGACCTTGCCGCGGGTCTCGCTGAGGATGGTCTCGTAGGGCATGGCGTCGCCTCCTCCTGTTCGTCCGCTCATCGGTAGCGGGCGAGGGGAGGGGCGGCAAGGGGCAGAAAAGCGGGCGGCGCGTGCCCGATCACGCCCAGCCGATCACGCCCAGCCTCACGCCCAGGGGCGCTCGGCCATCTTCTGCTCGAACGTGTCGATCGCCGGCGCCTTCTCCAGCGTCAGGCCGATGTCGTCGAGGCCGTTCATCAGGCAGTGCTTGCGGAACGGGTCGATCTCGAAGCGGATCACGCCGCCGTCAGGGCCGCGGATCTCCTGGGAGTCGAGATCGACGGTGATCGTCGCGTTGGCGCCGCGCTCGGCGTCCTCGAACAGGGCCTCGAGCTCGCTCGGCGTCACCACGATGGGCAGGATGCCGTTCTTGAAGCAGTTGTTGTAGAAGATGTCCGCGAAGGACGTCGAGATCACGCAGCGGATGCCGTAGTCGAGCAGCGCCCAGGGTGCGTGCTCGCGCGAGGAGCCGCAGCCGAAATTGTCGCCCGCGACCAGGATCTGCGCCTTGCGGTAGGCCGGCTGGTTCAGGACGAACTCCGGGATCTCCTCGCCCTCGGGCGTGAAGCGCATCTCCGCGAAGAGCCCCGTGCCGAGCCCGGTACGCTTGATCGTCTTGAGGTAGTTCTTCGGGATGATCATGTCGGTGTCGACATTGATGATCCGGAGCGGCGCGGCGACGCCGGTGAGAACCGTGAAGGGCTGCATGGGCTCTGTTCTTCGTCGGACGTGGATACGGAGGCCGTTCTCTAGCAGCCGGGCGCAGCCAGGGGAAGCCTCGCGGCCGAAACGCGGGCGCGGCCGCGAAACCCCGATCCGCCCGGCCCGTTGGCCGCTCGAACGGCGGTGCCCGACCCGGCATCCCGCCCCGGACCGACGCGATCACGACGACAGGCGACGCCATGGCGAAGAACCCCACCGATACCCAGTCCCATTCCGGCACCCGCGGCGCGGACGGCACGCTGACGAACCGTCAGGGCCATCCGGTCTCGAACAACCAGTCCCAGCGTACCGTCGGCCCACGCGGCCCGGCGACGCTGGAGAACTACCAGTTCCTCGAGAAGATCAGCCATTTCGACCGCGAGCGCATCCCCGAGCGCGTGGTCCACGCCCGCGGCTTCGTCGCCTACGGCCGGTTCGAGGCGACCGGCAAGATCGGCGACGAGCCGGCGTCGACGTACACCCGCGCGAAGCTGTTCCAGGAGGCGGGCAAGACGACCCCGCTCGCGATCCGCTTCTCCACCGTGATCGGCGGGCGGGATTCGTCGGAGGTGGCCCGCGACCCGCGCGGGTTCGCGGTGAAGTTCTACACCGAGGACGGCAACTGGGATCTCGTGGGCAACAATCTCGCGGTCTTCTTCATCCGCGACGCGATCAAGTTTCCGGACGTGATCCACTCGCTGAAGCCCGACCCGGTGACCTTCCGCCAGGAGCCGAACCGGATCTTCGACTTCATGTCGCAGACGCCGGAAGCGATGCACATGCTCACGCATCTCTTCAGCCCGCGCGGCATCCCGCGCAGCTACCGGCACATGGAAGGCTTCGGGGTCAACACCTACAAGATGGTCGACGATGCCGGCGAGACGGTGCTGGTGAAGTACCATTTCCACCCGCGCCAAGGGGTCGAGAGCCTCACCGCCGCGGAGGCGGCGAAGGTCCAGGGCCAGGATCTCGGCTCGGCCTCGAAGGATCTCTACACCGCCATCGAGCGAGGCGATCATCCGCAATGGGACATGTACGTCCAGATCCTGTCGGACGACGAGCATCCCGAGCTCGACTTCGATCCGCTCGACGACACGAAGATCTGGCCCGAGGAGGACATCCCGCTGCGCCACGTCGGCACCATGACGCTCGACCGCAACGTGGAGGACGTCTTCAACGAGAACGAGCAGATCGCCATGGGCACCGGTGTGCTCGTCGACGGGCTCGACTTCTCCGACGACAAGATGCTGGTGGGCCGCACGTTCTCCTACTCGGACACGCAGCGCTACCGCGTCGGGCCGAACTACCTGCAGCTGCCGGTGAACCGGCCGCGGGTGGAGGGCGTCCACACCAACCAGTCCGGCGGGCAGATGTCCTTCGGCCGCGATCTCAGGCCCGGGCAGAACCCGCACGTCAACTACGAGCCCTCGATGCACGACGGCATCGCGGAGGCCCCGGGCGATCGCGAGAGCCGGCCGCCGGAGCTGCACGGGCGGCTGGTGCGCGAGCCGATCGAACGGCGCAACGACTACCAGCAGGCCCGTGGCCGGTTCTGCACGATGATGGATTGGGAGCGCGACGATCTCGTCGACAATATGGGCACGCTGCTCTCCGAGTGCGCGCGCGACGTGCAGGAGCGGATGATCTGGCACTTCTTCCTGGTGCATGACGCCTACGGCACGCGCGTCGGCGAGCGGATCGGCATCACGGCCGACGACGTGTGCGGCTTGGGGCCGCTGAAGGACCAGGTCCTCACCGAGGAGGACGAGCGGCGCCTGAACAGCCTCGGGAGCAACGGCGACCGCATCGACCCGAAGCAGTGGCGCGGCTGGACCAGCTCCGTCACGAATCGCCAGGCGAGCGCCGAGGACGTGCTCGCGAGCTTCCCGGGCGGGCGCAAGCAGGCGGCCGAATGAGGGCTGCCCCGCGCGGTTGCCGCCGCCGTGGCGCTCCGCTAATCCGGTCCCGCCCCGCCGGCCTCCCGCGCCTTGGCGGGGCGAGACATCAGGAGAGCCGCCCTGACCGCCGCCACCCGCACGCCGATCGCCTACGCCATGTGTGGGCTCGCCTTCTCGGGCAAGTCCACGATCGCGCGCACCATCGCGCGGGCTCTCGCGCTCCCGCTCGTCTCGCTCGACGCCATCAACGACGAGCGCGGCTTCGACGGCGGCAACGTCGTCGACGATTCCGAATGGGAGCGCACCAGCCACATCGCCATGGAGCGCCTCGCCGGGCACCTCGCGGCGGGGCGCTCTGCCATCGTCGACGACACCTTCGCATTCCGCTACCTGCGCGAGCGCTGCGCGGAGGTCGCAGCCCGCCACGGGGCCGGATATCGCATCCTCCTCGTGGAGACGCCGCTCGCGGAGATCCAGGCGCGCCGGCGCGCGAACGACGTGACGCGCGAGCGCCTGGCGCTGTCGGACGCGGTGTTCGACGATCACGTCGCCCGCTTCCAGCCTCCGGAGCCGGACGAGCCGGTGGTGCGCCTCGCCGCGCCGGCGGATGTCGCTCGTTTCCTCGCGCAGGCCCGGTCCCCGGCAGGCTGAACGCGCCCTACTCCACGCAGCCGAAGATGTCGCCGGAGCCGCGCTCCCGCGCCATGAGGTTCTCGGCCAGCCGCGCATGGCGGCCGGACGGCGCGCCGGGATCGCGGGCGCGGGGGTTCGGCAGGGCGGTGGCGAGGAGCGCGGCCTCGCGCCGCGTCAGCTCGGCGGCGTTCTTGCCGAAATGCGCCCGCGCCGCCGCCTCGACCCCGAAGATGCCCTCGCCCCATTCCGCCACGTTGAGGTAGACCTCCATCACGCGCCGCTTGCCCCAGACGAGGTCGAGCCACAGCGCGAGCGGGATCTCGACCGCCTTGCGCAGGTAGGAGCGCTGCGGCCACAGGAAGACGTTCTTGGCCGTCTGCATCGGGATGGTGGAGGCACCCCGTTCCGCGCCGGCCTCGATCACCGCGAACAGCGCGTCGAAGTCGACGCCCGCGTGCCGGCAGAACAGCGAATCCTCCGAGGCGATCACCATTCGCGGCACGTGCGGCGCGATCCGCTCGAGCGGGACCACCATGCGCGTCACCGGCTGCACCGTCGCCCAGCGGCCGAGCATCAGGGTCGAGACCGGGGTGATCGCCGCGCCGACCAGCGTCAGCACCACGAGCGCCGCGACGACGACGGCCGCCGCGCGCCAGGCGAGGCGGAGCACGCCGCGCGCCAGCCGGCGCGCGAGCCCCGGGCGCGGCGCGCCCGTCTGGGTCGTCCCGCGCGGCGCGCCCGTCTGGGTCGTCCCGCGCGGCGCGCCCGTCTGGGCCGTCCCGCGCGGCGCGCTCGTCTGGGCCGTCTCGCGCGGTGCGCCTGCCTGCGTCGTCTCACCCCGTCGGCCCATGGCCGCGTTCCCCGTCGCTCGATCCGCCGATCCCCGCCGCCCCGTACTTGACCCGGCAGCCCCGCTGCTGCAAGCCGAGCGGCGCCGTTTCCCGGAGGTTTCAGCGCCGATGCCGCACACGTCCACCCCGTTCGAGGCGCGGATGCGCGCCGTCGCCGAGACCGTGGAAGAGCGGCTCGGCGCGCTCCTCGACGACGCGCCGCGCATCGGCGAGATCGCCCGCCCCGAGCGCCTGATGGCGGCGATGCGCCACGCCGCGCTGGCCGGTGGCAAGCGGCTGCGGCCGTTCCTGGCGGTGGAGGCGACGCGGCTGCTCGATGGACCGGAGGAGGCCGGCCTGCGCGCGGGCCTCGCCATCGAGCTGATCCATTGCTACTCCCTCGTCCACGACGACCTGCCCGCCATGGACGACGACGACGTGCGCCGCGGCAAGCCCACGGTGCACAAGGCCTTCGACGACGCCACCGCCATCCTCGCCGGCGACGCGCTGCTGACGCTCGCCTTCGAGGTCGCGACCGCCGACGGGCCGGACCCGCCGCCCGAGATCCGCGCCGCGCTCGCCGCCGCGATCGCCCGGGCGGCCGGCCTCGCCGGCATGGTCGGCGGCCAGATGCTCGACCTCGCGGCGGAAGGCCGCTACGGCCCGCGCACGCTGGGCGAGGACGAGATCCGCCGGCTCCAGGCGATGAAGACCGGCGCGCTGCTGGCGGTGTCCGCCGAGGCCGGCGCCATCGCGGCGGGGGCGCGCGCCGAGGATCGCGCCCGCGTCCTCGCCTACGGCCGCGCGCTCGGCGCCGCCTTCCAGATCGCCGACGACATCCTCGACCGCGAGGCGACCGCGGAGGCGCTGGGCAAGGCGGTGGGCAAGGACGCGGGGCGCGGCAAGGGCACGCTCGTCGACGCGCTCGGCATGGACGCCGCCCGCGCCGAATGCGCCCGCCTCGTCGCCGAGGCCGAGGCCGCGCTCGCGCCCTGGGGTGCGCGGGCGGAGGTGCTGGTGGAGGCGGCCCGCTTCACCGCAGCGCGCAAGGCGTGACGGGCACAGGCGCCGCCGGCGACACGGCGACGCTGCTTCGCCTCAGCGCTTCGGGCCGAGTGTGAGCTTCTGCACGCCGGCCGCGGCGCGGGTCGGCTTGCGGGCCGAGAGCACGCGCGAATTGACGCCCTGCCAGGAGATCTCGCCCGACAGCCGGCCGAACTCGATCTTCGGGCAGCGATTCATCACCACCCGCACCCCCGCCGCCTCGGCGCGTTCCGCCGCCTCGTCGTTGCGCACGGAGAGCTGCATCCAGATCGTCTTCGGCTTGGGCTCGAGTCCCAGCGCCTCGTCGACGATCGGCCCCGCCGCGGCGGAGTTGCGGAAGATCTCGACCATGTCGACGGGCCGGTCGAGATCGGCGAGGCTGGCGTAGACGCGCTGGCCCAGAATCTCGCCGCCGGCCTGGCCGGGGTTGATCGGGATCACCTCGAAGCCGCGGCCGAGGAGGTACTTCATCACGATCCAGCTCGGCCGCGCCGGATTGTTCGAGGCGCCGACCAGCGCGATCGACTTCGTCGTGGTGAGGATGTCGCGGATCGTGGCGTCGGGGTAGGTGTCGTGGTTCATCGATCTTCCCAGGAGGGCGTGCGCTTCTCGACGAAGGCGTTGATACCCTCCTTCGCGTCGCGTGCCATCATGTTCTGCGCCATCACCCGCGCCGCGTAGTCGTAGGCGTCGGCGAGCCCCATCTCGGCCTGGGCGTAGAAGGCGCGCTTGCCGGTGGCGACGGTGAGCGTGGAGCGCCCGGCGATCGACCGGGCGAGCCCCGTCGCCGCCTCCAGCGCCCCGCCGGCGGGGACGACGCGGTTGACGAGGCCCATGCGGTGCGCCTCCGCCGCGTCGATCGGCTCGCCGAGGAGGAGCATCTCCATGGCGTGCTTGCGGGCGAGGTTGCGCGACAGCGCCACCATCGGGGTGGAGCAGAACAGGCCGATCTGCACGCCCGGCGTGGCGAATCGCGCCTGCGCGCCGGCGACCGCGAGGTCGCAGCTGGCGACGAGCTGGCAGCCGGCGGCGGTGGCGACCCCCTCGACGGCGGCGATCACCGGCTGGGGCAGGGCGACGATCGCCTGCATCATCGCCGAGCAGCGGCGCATCAGGTCGTCGAAATAGGCGCCGCCGCCGTCCGCGTCGGCGCGGCGCGCGCTCATCTCCTTGAGGTCGTGCCCGGCGCAGAAGGCGGGGCCTTCCGCCGCGAGGACGACGCAGCGCACGGAGCGGTCCTGCGCGATCGCGTCCAGCGTCTCGTGCAGGAGCGCGATGGTGGCGTCCGACAGCGCATTGCGGGCGCGCGGGCGATCGAGCGTGAGGGTGCACACCCCGTCCGCGTCCCGGCGGACGAGGGGCGGCGCGTCGAGGCCGGTATGGGCGTTCATGCTCTCCTCCGCTTGGCCAAGGCCGCTCGATCAAGGCCGCTCGATGGCCGCGCTTGATCTCGTCGCGGGCGCGGGCTTGGATGGCGCGAGCGGGCGCGAGACCCGCGCGGCGAGGGGAGAGTGCCCGATGAGCGAGGCTGCGGCAATGCGCGAGGGCGCCACCCGGCCCGTGATGAACCGCGAGGAGGTCGAGGCCTTCCTGGCGCGCGAGTTCCCGGAAATCTACCTCGACGGACCGATCTGGCACGTGGAGGCGGTGGGGCCGATGACGGCCCGGATGCGGCTCGACTTCCATCCCCGTCACATCCGCCCGGGCGGCACGCTCTCGGGCCCCGCGATGATGACGCTGGCCGACCTCGCGCTCTACGTGGCGGTGCTCGCCAATGTCGGGCCGGTGGCACTGGCGGTGACGACGAACCTCTCCTTCAACTTCCTGCGCAAGCCGCCCCAGGCGGCGCTCGTCGCGGACACCCGCCTTCTCAAGCTCGGCCGCCGGCTCGCGGTGGGCGAGGTGACGATCGTCTCCGAGGGTGGCGGCGAGGCCGTGTGCCACGCGACGGGGACCTACGCCCTGCCGGGATGACGCCGCCCTTCACGCCGCCGCGGCACGGTACGCCCGCCAGCCGCCGTAGGCCGTGATGTCGCGCGCCCCCTCGAGCCCGGCGGTCTCGCACAGGAAGCCCTTGGGCGTCGTGCCGTCGGCCAGCAGCAGCGTGCCGATGCACAGGGGCGCCGGGACGCCCGCGACGAACGTGCCGAAGCCCTCGGGAGACAGGCCCCAGACCTCCGTCTCGATCGCCGCGCCGCCGGCGCCGACGCGCACCAGGCCCGGGCGCTCCGGCGGGCCGCCGGCCAGCGCGTGGAGGCGGTAGAGCGGTGCCGTCGCGACGCTGCGCAGCAGCACGCCGCCGCGTTCCGTCAACTCGCGGTTGAGCGGCATGCCGGAGAGGTGCGCGCCGACGACGGCGAGCTCGATCGGCGCGCTCATGCGAGCCGCCCGCCCTGCACGCCGCCCGCCCCGGGGAACAGCCGCGCGCCGCAATCGGCCAGGCGATGGTCGTGCCCGGGCGGCGCGACGAGGGTGAGGCCGGCGGGCAGGCCGTCGGGCCGGAAGGGGCCGGGGACGGCCAGCGCGCACAGGTCGAGCAGGTTGACGAAGTTGGTGTAGGTGCCGAGCCGGCTGTTGGGCCCGATCGGGTCGGCGTCGAGCGCGGCGAGCGTGGGGAAGATCGGTGCGGTGGGCACCGCCAGCGCGTCCACCTGCGCGAACAGCGCCTGCGCCCCGCGGGCGTAGGCCTTGAGCGCGTAGAACCCCTCGAACGCGTCCACCGCGCTGAACCGGTCGGCGCCCGCGACGATCGCGCGGGTCACGGGATGCACCGCCTCGGGCTGCTCGTCGAGGAATGGGCCGATGGCGGCTCGGCGCTCGGCGACGAACGGCCCATCGTAGAGGAGCCGCGCGCAGGCGAGGAGCTCCGAGACGTCCGCCTCGACGACCCGCAGGCCGAGCGCCTCGAGCCGCGCACGCCCCGCCGCCCAGGCGGCCTCGGCGGCGTCGTCCCCGAAGAAGACGAGGTCCTCGGGCCGCGGGACGGCGACCGTCGCGACCGGCGTGCTCGGCACCGCCGGGATCTCGCGGGAGAACGGGTCGGCGGGGTCGTAGCCGCGGGCCACGTCGAAGGCGCGCCGCGCGTCGCGGACCGTGAGCGCGAAGATCGACACGCAGTCCAGGCTGCGGCAGGCGGGCACGACGCCGCGGGTCGAGAGCGCGCCCAGCGACGGCTTGAGGCCGACGAGGTTGTTCAGCCCCGCCGGCACCCGCCCGGAGCCAGCCGTGTCGGTCCCCAGCGAGAACGCGACGAGCCCCTGCGCCACCGCGACCGCCGAGCCCGAGGAGGAGCCGCCGGGCACGCGCATCGCATCGAAGGCGTTGCGCGGCACGGGGTGCGGTGTGCGCACGCCGACGAGGCCGGTGGCGAACTGGTCGAGGTTGGTCTTGCCGACGAGGAGCGCGCCCGCGGCGAGGAGGCGCTCGACCACGGGCGCCGTGGCCCCGGGCAGGTAGGCGTAGCCCGGGCAGGCGGCGGTCGTCGGCAGGCCGGCGACGTCGATGTTGTCCTTCACCGCGAAGGGCACGCCCCAGAGCGGATGGGCGATGGGGTCGAACGGCGGCAGGGCCTCGGCGGCGGCGCGGCGCGCCTCGTGGCTCGGGCGCGCGAGGAAGATGCCGGGATCGTCGAGCGCGGCGAGCGCTGCGTCGATCTCCTCCAGGATGTCCGCGGGGCGGGTTCCGGCGGCGTAGCGGGCGTGGAGGGCGTCGATCGTCGGCGGGGCGGCGGGCATCGCGGGGACAAGCTCTCTGGGTGGGCGGCGGGCGAGGACGTGCGCTTCGTCGCGAAACCCGTGCCAGCGCTGCCTCGTCGATGCACGCATCTCTCGGCAAAGGACCACCGCACGAAATACGACGCACTCCACTGATGCAGTCCGCCGAGCTTCTCCCCTCCCCCTGGTGGGGAGGGGCGGGGGTGGGGGGCGTGCAGAACGATCTCGTCGTCGATGCAGGCCCCCCGCTGCTGCGCTCGCTCCGGCAAGGATCCGCGCTGCATCACGACCCCCATCCGCCCCCTCCGGGGCACCTTCCCCGCAAGGGAGGAAGGGCGGGCGACGCCGCCGTACCGCCTCGGTTTCCCGCCGTCGAGAATGCGTGAATCGCCTGGCCAGCGCCTCGACCGCCGGTTCATGTTGTATGCAAGACGTGCCTGTGTGCTCAATAAACAGGCAGTTCCTGGCGTGCGCCTATCCGCCCGACGGCGGCCCGGGTCTCGGCCAGGTGTGCCCGCATCGCCTCCGCCGCGCCCGCCGCGTCGCCGCGCAGGATGGCGACGACGACCGTGTCGTGCTCCGCGTGCGAGCGGGCCAGGCGCTCGGGCGAATCGAGCTGGACGCCGCGGTGCGGCGCCAGGCGCTCGCGGGTGGCGAGCGCGATCTCGCTCAGGTAGCCGTTGCGGGCACCATCGTAGATCAGGGCGTGGAAGGCGACGTTGGCGGCGCGGTAGCCGTCGAGATCGCCGGCGCGCACGAGGCCCGCCATCCAGACGTGGTGCGCCTCCAGCGCGCGACGCCCGCCCGGCGGCATCATCCGGGCCGCGCGGGCGGCGCACAGCGCCTCCAGCTCCGCCATCACCTCGAACATGTCGGTGATGCGCGCCTCGTCGACCGGCATCACCCGGGCCGGGCGATGCGCGCGCAGCTCGACGAGGCCGCTCGCCGCGAGCTGGCGCAACGCCTCGCGCACCGGCGTGCGCGAGGCGCCGAGCCGCGCGGCGAGTGCCGTCTCCTCCAGCGTCTCGCCCGGCGCGAGCGTGCCGGAGAGGATCTCGTGCGTGAGCTGGAAGACGATCGCGGCGCCGCGGGTCGGGCTCGCCATGGCAGGCTCCGGGGAGGGGGACGGGCTCTCGTGACGGGCACTCGCCTAGCACGGTGACGGCGGTGCGGCCAGACGGGCCGCGCTCGCGACGCGGTGGCACGGCGCTTGCTGCTGCGCCGGCACGTCCCGTCGGGAGCGCCGCCGCCATGTCGACCATCGCCGCCGATCCCTATCCCTGGCCCTACGACGGCTCGCTCTCGCCGCAGACGACGGCCCTCGTCGTCATCGACATGCAGACGGACTTCTGCGGCGCCGGTGGCTACGTCGACGCCATGGGCTACGACCTCGCCCTGACCCGCGCACCGGTGGAGCCGATCCGCCGGCTGATGGCCGCCATGCGCGCGGCGGGCTTTCCCGTGATCCACACCCGCGAGGGCCACAGGCCCGATCTCGCCGACCTGCCGGAGAACAAGCGCTGGCGCTCGCGCCGGATCGGCGCGGGGATCGGCGATCCCGGCCCGTGCGGGCGCATCCTCGTGCGCGGCGAGCCGGGCTGGGAGATCATCCCCGAGCTCGCGCCCGAGCCGGGCGAGGTGGTCATCGACAAGCCCGGCAAGGGCTCGTTCTACGCCACCGACCTCGAGCTCGTGCTGCGCACCCGCGGCATTCGCAACCTGCTCCTCACCGGCATCACCACGGACGTGTGCGTGCACACCACCATGCGCGAGGCCAACGATCGCGGCTTGGAGTGCCTGCTCGTCACGGATTGCTGCGCGGCGACGAAGCTGGAGAACCACCTCGCCGCCATCGAGATGGTTCCGATGCAGGGCGGCGTCTTCGGCGCGACCGCCCCGTCGCGCGCGGTGCTGGAGGCGCTCGGGGCCGATATTGCCGTAGCGTAAGGCGCGGGTTTGCCGCGTGTTCACCATACGCACACCCGGCTCGGGCGAAGCGGCGGGCGCTTAACCCGTCCGTGAGCGGCGATAGGAAAGGATGCGGCGTCTCGAACGCGGGAGCCGCGCATGCCCAAGAGCTTCTTCCGGCCCGAAGCCGTCGCCGCCGCCGACCGGCTCGACGCGCTGCCGCGCACGATGCGCGTCACGGGCTCGGTGGTGCGCCTCACCGCCGCCGGCCTCGCGGTGCTCCTCGTCGGCGCCGTGGTGGCGAGCGCCACCGTCGAGGTGCCGATCCGCGTGAAGGGGCACGGCGTCCTCGTCGACTCGACCGGCGCCCTCGTCGCCCCCGTGCTCGCCCCGGCCGCCGGCTACGTGGCGCGCCTCCACGTCGGCATCGGCGATGCGGTGGAGGCCGGCGACGCGCTGGCGACGCTGGCGATGCCCGACCGCGAGATCGCCATCGAGACCGCCCGCCGCGCCCTGGCCGAGGCCGAGCGCGAGGCGCGGGAGAACGCCCGCCTGCGCGATCTCGACGAGGAGGCCGAGGCGCGCGCCCAGGTGCGCCGCGCCGCGAGTGCCGACGAGCGCATCGCCGGGCTGGAGGAGAAGCTCGCCTGGCTGACCCGGCGTGTCGAGGATCTCGGCACGCTGGAGGGCCGGGGCTTCGCCACGCAGCAGTCGCTCATCGAGGCGCGGATCGCCCGCGAGGAGGCGGCGGAAGCGCTGCTCGACGCCCGTGCCGCCCGCACGACGCTCGACACCGATCGGGAGGAGGCGGCCTCGCGCCGCGCCCGCGAGGCGCTGGCCGATCGGCTCGCGATCGAGCGCGCCCGCGACGAGCTCGCCGCCCGCACCGCCGAGCGCGACCGCTACGCCACCCTCGTTGCGCCCGTCGCCGGGCGCGTCTCGGCGTTGGACGCCGCGCCCGGCGCGCTGGTCTCGCCCGGCGCCCGGCTCGTGGAGATACTCGACACGGGCGCGGCCGACGCGCCGCTCGAGGCGCTCGTCTTCGTCGCCATGGCCGACGGCAAACGGCTCGCCCCGGGGGATCGCACGCTCATCGCCCCGTCCTCGCTGCCGGAGGCGAGCCGCGACCGGCTGGTGGCGCGGGTGACACGGGTCTCCGAGACGCCCGTCGCCCGCGAGACGCTGGTGCGCCTCCTCGGCGACGCCGACCTCGCCGCGGCCGCCGGCGCCGCCGGACCGCCCTTCGCGGTGACGGTCGCGCTCGAGACGCGTCCCGAGGGCGGCTACGCCTGGACCTCCGCCGGCATCGACCCTGCGCCGCTCTCCCCTGGCACGCCGCTCTCCGCCGACGTCACGGTCGAGCGCACGCCGCTCCTCGCCCTGGCGCTCCCCGCCGTGAAGAAGCTCCTGGGCATGAGGCCCGACGCCTGGTCGGGAGCCCCGTCGTGAGCGGCATCCGTCCCGTCCTGCAGATGGAGGCGGCCGAGTGCGGCGCCGCCTGCCTCGCCATGGTGCTCGAGGCGCACGGGCGCGTCGTCACGCTGGAGGAGGCGCGCGAAGCCTGCGGCACGTCCCGCGACGGCGTCGACGTCACGGCGCTGATCGCGGCGGCCGGCGGCTTCGGCCTCGACGTCAAGCCGCTGGCGCGCGAGCCCGAGACGATCGCCGCGCTGCCGCTGCCGGCGATCCTGCACTGGCGCTTCAACCATTTCGTCGTCCTGGAGAAAGTCACCCGCACCGGCTTCGTCCTGCTCGACCCGGCGCTCGGCCGGCGGGTCGTCGACCGCGCGGAGATGGGCCGGTCGTTCACCGGCCTCGTGCTCGCGCTGGCGCCGGGCGAGCGCTTCGAGACCGGCGGCGCGCGGCCGTCGCTCCTGGCGACGCTCGCGGGCCACGCCCGCGGCTCGGCGGACGGGCTGTGGATCGTGCTGGCCTGCGGCGTGCTCGGTCTCGTGCCGGCGATCGCGCTCGCGGGCGCGGTGCAGGTCTTCACCGACCACGTGGTGGGGGAGGGGCGGGTCGCCTGGACGGCCGCGGTGCTCGCAGCGCTGCTCCTGGCGGCGCTGGCGCAGGCGGGTCTCGGGGCGCTGCGGGCCTGGAGCGTGGCGAACCTCAAGGCCAAGATCGGCGTCGTCGTGGCGGCGCAGGGCTTCCGGCGCATGCTGGCGCTGCCGCTCTCCTTCTTCGGCCAGCGCAACGCCGGCGAGCTCGTCGCCCGGCTGCGGATCGGCTCGGAGATCGGTGGCACCGTGGCCGGGCCGCTCGCCAACCTGGCGCCCAACATCGTCACGCTGGCGGGGCTTCTGGCTATCGTCGCGCTGCACGACGCGATGCTGGGTCTCGTCGTCGCCGGCGTCGCCGCGGTCAGCCTCGGCGTGCTCTACGCCCTGGCGCAGCGGATCGCGGAGGCGAACCGCTCCCAGCACGTCCTCGACGCGCGCGCCGGCGGCGTCGGCGCGAGCGGCTTCGCCGCCTTCGAGGCGTTCCGGCTCACGGGGCGCGAGGCGCTGTTCGCCCGACGCTGGATGGCGGCGGAGGAGGAGGCGCTCGACGCCGAGCAGCGGCTCGGCCGCGTGCGGGCGCTCGCCGCGCTCGGCCCGACGGCGACGCCGCTTCTCCTCGCCG
Source organism: Salinarimonas sp. (assembly GCA_051117315.1). Lineage (GTDB taxonomy): Bacteria > Pseudomonadota > Alphaproteobacteria > Rhizobiales > Beijerinckiaceae > Salinarimonas. Next base: position 48,784 of record JBNPEA010000023.1, read on the forward strand.
TCGTCGTCCTCGTGGTGGGCGCCGACCGTGTGATGGCCGGCGACATGACGCTCGGCGCACTGCTGGCGTTGCAGGTGCTGGCGGGCCTGATCGCGGCGCCGCTCGCCGGGCTCGCCAAGGACCTGTGCGATCTGCAGGAGGCCGCCGGCGCGCTGGTGCGTCTCGAGGACCTCGAACGCCATCCCGCCGACCCGCTGATGAGCGCCGATGCGCCCGCGAGCCCGGCGATCGTCGCCGGCGCGCCGGCGCTGTCGCTCGAGGGCGTCGGCTTCGCTCACGGCGCGCACGCGCCGGTTTTCGCGGATATCGGGCTCGCCCTCGCGCCGGGCACGCTCGCCGCGCTCGTCGGCCCGTCGGGCTCGGGCAAGTCGACGCTGGCGCGCATCGCGGCCGGGCTCGTCGCGCCGCATGCGGGGCGGGTGCTCCTCGCGGGCGTGCCGCTCGCGGACGTTCCCCGCGCGGAGCTGCGCCGGCGCCTCGCCTACGTGCCGCAGACGAGCGCGGTCTTCACCGGCTCGCTCGCCGAGAACGTGGCGCTGTTCGACCCCGAAATCGAGGACGAGGCGATCGTGCGCGCCCTCGAGATCGCCGGCGCCGATCACCTCATTGCCCGCGCCGGCGGCCTCAGGGCGCCGCTGTTCTCCGAGGCTCCGCCGCTCAGCGGCGGCGAGATCCAGCGCCTGGCGCTCGCGCGCGCCCTCGTGCGGGGACCCGAGATCCTCGTCCTCGACGAGACGACGAGCGCGCTCGACCCGGTGCGCGAGGCCTCCGTGCTCGACGCCCTGCGCGAGACCGGCGCCTGCGTCCTGTGCGTGACGCATCGGCCCGGGACCCGCGCGCGCTGCGATCGCGTGCTCGCGCTCGACGGCCGCGGCGGGATGTCCGAGATCGTCGAGACGACGCCCGATGCCGCGGTCGCCGCCATGACCCGACCCGAACCGACGAGGGCCAGCGCATGACCGCTCTCTCAGCCGTCCGCGACGAGCTCCAAGTCGGGCCGCACGACGACGTCTCCTCCAGCGCCGGGCGCATCGAGGCGCTGCTCGGCCCCGGCGAGGCGCGGCTCTCGACGGCGCCGGACGCGCTCGGCGAGGCGCTCGCCGCCGCCGCGAGGGCCGTCGGCATCACCCTGCCGCCGCATGCGAAGCCCGCCCCCGGCGAGGCGCCGCGGGAGGCGATCGAGCGCATCGCCGCGACCTGCGGCCTCGTCGCCCGCCCGGTACCGCTCGCCGACGCGCTCGTGGGCGAGACGCTGGCTCCGCTCCTCGCCCTGCCGCGGGACGTCGAGGGGGCTCCCGCCCTCTTTCAGCGTCGCCGCGGCCGCCTCGCCACGGCCGACGCCGACGGCCGCTTCCGCCCGCGCCCCTGCGGCGAGGACGCGCTCTCGGCCTACGAGACGGAGGCCTTCGTGCTGACCCCCGCGCTGCCGAGCGCGCGGCTGCGGGTGCGCGACCTCCTGCGCTTCGGCCTCGTCCAGGCCCGCGGCGATCTCCTCGGCTTCGCGGCGACGACGCTCGCCGCGGGCGCCGTCGCCGCTCTGGTACCGCTCGTCTCCGGCCCGCTGATCGAGGTGGTGACGCCCGAGCGGGATCATACGCTGCTGGCGCAGATCGGCGTGTTCCTCGCCGTGGTCTTCGTGGCGAGCCTCGGCGCGCGCTACGCCGCCGCGATCGCCAAGCTGCGCATCGACGGGCGGATCGGCCTGATGCTGCGCATCGCCGCCATCGACCGGGCGACCCGCGTCGCCGACGCCGACGCCTATGCCGGGCGCCCGCGCCCGCCGGCGCCGATCGCGGCCTTGTCCACGCGCTCGATCGAGAGCTTCCATCGCGGCGTCTGGGGCCTGGTGCTGGCGCTCGCCGGCGCGATCCTCGTCGCGACGCCGAGCCTCGTCGTCCTGGCGCGGTCGACGCCCGCCGGCGCGGCCGTGGTGGCGCTCGTCTTCGCGGGCGGGCTCGGGCTCGGCGCCTGGCTGGCGCGGCGGCGGGCGCAGGCCCTGATGCGCGGCCTCGTCGCGCCGCAGAGCTGGATGGCGACCGCCTACGAGGCGCTCTCGCAGATCGACACGGTGCGCGCCGGGGCGGCGGAGGGCCGCGTCTTCTCCCGCTGGACAGACGGCTTCGTCTCGCTGCGCCACCGCTTCCTGCGCGCCGACCGGGTCGGCGTCGGCTCGACCGCGCTGGAGAGCGCCTTCGAGGGCGCGATCGTGCTCTCCGCCATCGTCGCGCTGGCGATCGCCGGCGCCCTCGCCGACGGGGCGACGACCGCCGCCTTCGTCGTCGCGGCGGGTGCCGTGGCGGGCGCGGGATCGGCGGTGATCGGCTCCTTCGGCGAGGCGACGATGCTCGGCCTGCAGCGCCGGATGATCGCCCCGCTCCTCGACGCCGTGCCGCCCCCGGCACATGCCGGCATCGTCCTTCCGGAGCCGAGCGGCCGCATCCAGGTGATGAACCTGAGCGCGCGCCCGGCGCCCGCGGCTCCGCTCGTCCTCGAGGACGTCTCGCTCGAGATCGCGCCCGGCGAGCACGTGGGCATCGCCGGGCCGTCTGGCTCGGGCAAGTCGACGCTGATCAAGGCGATGCTCGGCCTGATCCCGATCGAATTCGGCGCGGTGCTCTACGACGGCGTCGACCTCGCGAGCCTCGACGCGCAGGCGCTGCGCCGGACGATCGGCATCGTCGGCCAGAGCGGCCGGCTGTTCCCGGGCACGCTCCTCGACAACGTCGCCGCGGGACTCGACGTGTCGCCGCAGGAGGCGGCGCAGGCGCTCGCTCACGCGGGGCTCGCGGAGACGCTCGCCGCCCTGCCGCTCGGCCTCGCGACGCCGATCGGCGATGCCGACGCGGCCTTCTCCGGCGGGCAGGTGCAGCGCATCCTGCTCGCGCGCGCCTTCGTCGGGCGCCCGAAGATCCTGGTGCTCGACGAGGCGACGAGCGCGCTCGACCCGGCGGTGCAGGCGCACGTCGCCGCCGCCATCGACGCCATGGGCGCGAGCGTCATCGCCATCGCCCACCGGCTCGAGACGCTGCGGCGCTGCCGACGCATCCTCGTGATGGAGGAGGGGCGGATCGTCGAGAGCGGCGACTACGCGAGCCTGGCGCGCGCCGGCGGCCTGTTCGCGCGGCTCGTCGCGGCGGAGGCGGCGGTACCGGCGAACCCGGTGCACGCCGACCAGGAGCGCCTGCGGGCGCTGCTCGAGCCGCGGCGCTGACACGGGCCGCGGGGCCGGGGCAGACGCGGTATCCGCTCAGAACGACCAGACGATCGCCTCGGGCCGCAGCATCGCGGCCGCCTGCGCCGGGGGCTGCGCCACGCTCACGCCGTCGATCAGCGCGTCGGCCGAAAGGCCCTTGCCGGGCAGGTAGATGGCGCAGACCCGCACGGTGCCGCCGCGCGCGATGATCGCCTGCATCAGCCCCTGCGGGCTCGCGTCGCGGGGCGGCTGGCCGGCGGTGGCGCTCTCGGGCGCGTCGGCGAGTGCGATGTCGCCGGCGGGGCCGCACAGCAGCATGTCCACCGCGTGGCCCTGCTCGGCCGCCTGCATGGTGAGCACCATCGCCATCAGCTGGGTCTGCGGGCTCTGCGCGGTCACCACCGTGACGAGAGGAGCCGTCGCGTCCTGGGCGGATGCGAACGGCGCGGCGAGGAGGGCGCACGCGGCGGCGAGGGCGGCGGCGACGGGCTTCACGGGCATGATGATCGGCTCCATTGATCAAAAGATACAAATATTCTCATATACGATGCATCTCGGGCCGGCGATCCGTACTCGCCCGGAGGCCGGGCGCACACGCCCGCGACACGACGTCGCCGACGCCCAGGGCTGGACGTGGCGGAAAGCGACAGAAGGGATCATACGGTTCCGTTAAGCATAACGGCGGAAATCCGCAGTATGTCGGCGGCGGATGGGAACTTCGGGAAAGACGAGCCACCGACTTAAGCCGACGGTAAGTCCGTATTCCTACGCTCCTCGCATGCTTCACCTGGCACGAGGGGCAACAGAATGAACAAGGTCATCCTGGATAATCTGGACGGTGCGGTCAGCCTCGACGATCTCAAGGGCGTCGCCGGCGGAGTCAAGGTGTTCTCCGACGGCGACGGCGGCTGGTCCGATCCGGACGCGGGCGTCCATGCCGGGGCCTCGGGCTCGGTCGGCGACCACACGGCGGGCGCCTCCGGCTCGGTCCATGTCGGCGACGGCGCGTCGGGCCATGTCGACCACAACGGCGCCTCGGGCGCCGTCGGCGTCGAGGCGAGCGCCCACGGCGAGGCGCACGTCAATTCCGGCATCGGCAGCGCCAGCGCCGAGGGCACCGTTTCCGCCGCAGCGGGCGCCTCGGGCTCGGTTCATTCCGACCACAACGAGACCTCGATCTCCGCCAGTGCCGGCGCGACGGTCGGCGCCTCCGGCGACGTCCATTCCACCATCGGGAACGCCAACGGCACGCATGTCGGCGACACCGCCGGCGGCTCGGCCACCGCGGGCGCGACGGCGGACGCCGACGGCTCGATCCAGCACGGCCACGGCGCCTACGGCGCGGGCGGAGAGTACGGTGCCATGGCGGGCGCCGGCGCCGAGGGCCACGTCGGCGGCGACGCGGGCGTCAAGGGCGTCGGCTCGGTCGGCGGCTCCACCGGCGGCGACGTCGGCGAGGTCGGCATCGGCGGCGAGGCGCATCTCGGCTACTCCCACCACCACATCAACTTCGGCCTGGGCGGCGACGTCGCGCTCGGGCTCGGCGTGCATTTCGATTTCCACTTCTCCATCGACACGCGGCCCTTCGAGCATGCCTGGGGCTTCATGAGCCACCATGTCGGCCCGGCCATCGCCCACGAGGCGAGCCACATCGGCCATGCGATCAGCCACGAGGCGCATGTCGTCGGCCACGCCGTCAGCCACGAGGCGCATGTCATCGGCCACGCCATCTCGCACGAGGCCCACAAGATCGGCCACGCGGTGAAGCACTTCTTCCACCATTGGTGAGCCGCGCCCGCCGCGACCCGAACTCTCTGCGTACCTGGAGTGAACGATGACCGATCGTAACGCCGCCGTCGCCACGATGGCGAAAGTCAAGGATGCGCTCGTGGGCCTCGCCGCCTCCGGCGCCATGGTCTCCGGCTGGGACGACGGCCAGGCCGCGCTTCTCGGCATGAAGGCCGAGGAGAGCGCCTCCGCCCGCATCGCGCTGGGCGAGGACACGGGCACGGCGCTCGCCTCCGCCATCGGCGAGGCCGAGCTCGTGCTGATGCTCGACGTCTTCTCCCGCGCGCTCGACGAGACGCAGGACGTCGGCGCCGCCTTCGCCCGCGTGATCGCGATCAAGCGCGTCGGAACCGAGGGCGCACCGGGCGCCGACAAGGCGCTGCTCGCCGCCGAGCAGGCCTTCGCCGACGCGCTCAAGGGCGGGCTCGCCCCGCACGCCGCGCTCGCCAGCGCCTACGTCTCGGCGGCCGCGACGGCCCGTCTCGCCGGCGCCGCCACCAACTGAGGTCAGTCGAGGCCGGGGACCTTTCCCGGCGAGAGCACGCCCGCCGGATCGAGCGCCGCACGCAGGCGCGCGATCACGGCGGGCGTGTCGTTTCGCGCTCGGCCGAGCGCGGCGGCGGTGGGATGCGCGAGACGGTACGGCGGGAAGCCCCGCTCCAGCAGGCGTGCGAGGAGCGCGTCGTGCGCCGCCATCGCGGCGTCGTCGGCGCCCGGGCGATCCCGGTCCCAGGCGAGCGAGACGTAGGCGTGCAGCGCCCGCGCGGAGATCGCCTGGAAGCCGATCGCCGGCGCGAGCGCGGGATCGGACGCCAGCTGCGCCACGTCCGCGGCGAGCGCCGCGACCGCCGCGCCGTCGAGCGGCACCACCGGGCACAGCCAGAGGAAGCCGCAGCCGTCGGCGTCCGGATCGCCCGGGATCTCGGGCGGTTCGGCCTTGCCGGCATAGGCGGAGATCACGTTGCGTCCGTCGGAGAATCCGGTGAGCGGCGTCTCCAGGCGCCGCCCGGTCGCGTCGCGGTCGGACTGGACGCCGATCGCCCGGGTCACCGGCGCGAGCTCGCCCTCGACGAGGGACACGATGAGGCGCATCAGCTCGGGATGGGGCGCGGCGAGCATCAGCGACAGCGCCCAGTCGTCGGGGGCGATGGCGCCCGCGTCGGCGCCGTGGCGCCCCGGGAGCGAGGCGCGCCGCTTGGCGCCGTTCCACAGGGCCGCCGCGCTCGGGGCGACGAGGCCCGCGTCGATCAGGCGCGCGAGCGTCGCGAGCGCCGGGCCGAGCGCCTCCGCCGGCCCGATCTCGGCGAGGAGGCTCGCCGCGTAGGGCAGGGTGGGCTGCAGCGCGATGCGGCCAGACAGCACGACGCCGAAGCCCGATTGCGAGAACAGCCCCTCCAGCAGCGGCCCCGCCGGCCGGGCATGGAGCGCGGCCGCGTCGCCGTGGCGATCCGCGCCGGTAGCGATGCGCTCGCCGGTGGCGAGCGCGATGTCGAAATCCCAGAGCGCCCCGAAGCGGTCGCCTTGCGCGCCGGCGCCCTCGCCGCGCTCAAGCGCGTTGGCGAGCACGCTCGCGTCCGGCGGGCCGCCGAAGCTCGGCAGGTGGAAGGCGAGGCCCTCGCGCTTGAGCCGCTCCTGCAGCGCCGCGAAGGTGACGCCCGGCTCGATCCGGGCCGTGCCCCGGCGCATGTCGAGCGCGAGGATGCGGTCGCACGCGCCGAGGTCGAGGACGACCGCATCGCGCGGCGGCAGCCGCGAGCCGAGCCCCCAGGACCGGCCCCGGCTGACGGGATGGATCGGAACCGCGAACCGCGTCGCGGCCGCGAGGAGCGCGGCGACGACGTCGGCCCGTGGCGGGCGCACCGTCGCGAGCGCCCGGCCGCCCCACGGGAACGTCGCCCGGCCGCCGCCAGGCGGCGTGGCGTCCGTGCCGAGGACGCGATCGGCGCCGCACAAGTCCCGCGCCGTCGCGAGGAAGCTCTCGAGTCCGCCCTGCATCCGCTGGTCTCCGCCCCGTGGCCGCGGCCAAGGTGCCAGAGGGGAGGGTGGAGCGCCAGCGAGGCCGCAGGTGTATTGCTTTCGCATGCGGGTCTCGGATGATGGGGGCAGGCGCTCGAGCCCACCCGGCCGACGAGAGCCGTCATCTTCGACTCGCCCCCAGCTTCGTCCGGAGCCGCGACCCATGGACATCGCCCGCCTGCCCTTCGACGCCGACGCCATGCTGGCCGGGCTCCGCCCGTGGGTCGAATGCGAGAGCCCGACCTTCGACGCCGCCGCCGTCAACCGGATGATGGACCTGGCGGCTGCCGATCTCGCGGGGCTGGGGGCACGGGTGACCCGTATTCCCGGCGCGATGGGCTACGGCGACTGCGTTCTCGCCGATCTCGACCCGGACCGTCCGGAACCCGGTATCCTGATCCTCGGCCATCTCGACACGGTTCACCCGGTCGGTACGCTGGCGATGCTGCCGTTCCGTCGTGCGGGCGGGCTCTGCTACGGGCCAGGTATCTGCGACATGAAAGGCGGCAACTTCCTCGCGCTCGAGGCCCTGCGCGTGCTGATGGGCGCCGGCATCCGCACGCCGCTGCCCGTGCGCGTCCTCCTCACCTCCGACGAGGAGGTCGGCAGCCCGTCGACCCGCGACCTCATCGAGGCCACTGCCCGCGAGGCGAAGATCGTGCTCGTGCCCGAGCCCGGCGGCGTCGGCGGCGAGACGACGAGCGGCCGCTACGCCATCGCCCGCTTCGAGGTGGAGACCATCGGACGTCCGAGCCACGCCGGCGCGCGTCTCGCGGAGGGCCGCTCGGCTGTGCGCGCCATGGCGCGGCGCATCCTCGAGATCGAGGACATGACGAGCGCGGACTGCACCTTCAGCGTCGGCGTCGTCCACGCCGGGATCTGGGTGAACTGCGTGCCGAGCCATGCGCGCGCCGAGGTGCTCAGCATGGCCAAGCGCCAGGCAGATCTCGACCGCGGCGTCGCGGCGCTGCTCGCGCTCTCCGACGCGTCGGGCGAGGTCGAGACCCGTGTGTGCCGCACGGTGACGCGCCCGGTCTGGGAGCCATCGGAGGCGACGCTCGCGCTGTTCGAGCGCGCCCGCGCGCTCGCCGCGACGATCGGCGTGACACTCACCCACCGCAGCGCCGGCGGCGGCTCGGACGGAAACTTCACCGGCGCCCTGGGCGTGCCGACCCTCGACGGGCTGGGCGTGGAGGGGGACAAGTTCCACACGCTCGAGGAGCACATCGTAGTTGAGACGCTGGCCAGCCGCGGCCGCATCATGGCGGGGCTGCTTGCGACGTCGGGCTGAGGCGGCGGGGCCACGGCGCGACGCCGGACGCGAGCTGCGGGTGGCTGCGCCGCCGGAGAACGCGCCGTGCTCTGCGATATCGTTCAGCCGCCCGTCGACGCGGTCCGCCGCGGAACGCGTGAGCGAAGGTTCGGTCCGGATACTCCGTCTGCGCAGGCACGCCGGGGAGGAGGCTTGAGCGATGCGCCTCGATGAAGTCGCCGACCGAGATCGGCCGCTTCTAGGATGCGGACTCATTTCGCAGCAAGCCAAATCCGGATCGCGGCGAGCTTGAGCGCGGCGAGGAAGTTGTCGGGCGAGCGGTCGTAGCGGGTGGCGAGACCGCGGAAGTGCTTGATGC
>JBNPEA010000063.1:0-12661 GCA_051117315.1 Salinarimonas sp.
TCTCGTCCTTGGCGACGCCGACCTCATCGAGGCCGAGCCCGTCGGTGTAGGGGCGCCGGCCCACCGCGACGAGCACGACGTCGGCCTCGATCGTCTCGGCCGCGCCCCCCTTGGCGGGCTCGACCTGGAGCGTGACGCCGGCGTCCGTCGCCGTCGCCGCGGTGACCTTCGACGACAGCTTGAAGGTCATGCCCTGCTTGGCCAGGATGCGCTGGAACTGCTTCGCCGTCTCGCCGTCGATGCCCGCCAGGATGCGGTCGAGATACTCGATCACCGTCACCTTGGCGCCGAGGCGCCGCCAGACCGAGCCGAGCTCGAGGCCGATGACGCCGCCGCCGATCAGGACCAGGTGGCCCGGCACCTGCTCGAGGTCGAGCGCGCCGGTGGAGGAGACGATGCGCTTCTCGTCGATGGCGATGCCCGGCAGCGCGGTGACCTCGGAGCCCGTGGCGATGACGATCGACTTGGTCTCGAGCGTCGTCTTCGAGCCGTCCTCGGCGGTGACCTCGACCTTGCCGGCGGCGAGGATCTTCCCCGTGCCCCGATGGGCGTCGATCTTGTTCTTCTTCAGGAGGAACTCGACGCCCTTGGTGTTGCCGGCGATCGCCTCGTCCTTGAAGGCGAGCATCTTCTTCAGGTCGATCTTCGGCGTGCCGACCTCGATGCCGAAGGCGTCGAAATGATGGGCCGCCTCCTCGTAGAGGTGCGAGGCGTGCAGCAACGCCTTCGACGGGATGCAGCCGACGTTGAGGCAGGTGCCGCCATGCGCCTCGCGCTTCTCGACGACCGCGGTCTTCAGCCCGAGCTGCGCCGCACGAATGGCGCAGACGTAACCGCCCGGGCCGGTACCGATGATGACGAGATCGTAGGACATTAGGCCCCCAAGAATGCGCTTCGAATGAACGTTGCTTGGGCTGCGAGAGCCCAAGCGGCCAGGCTCGGCGGCGAGGATCGGAAGGACGGCCGCCGTTGCCGACCTGCCTGCCCGCGTTCAGCCGGTCCCGCTACCCCTCAAAGATCCAGAACGAGACGCGCCGGGTCCTCCAGCGCCTCCTTCACCCGCACGAGGAAGGTCACCGCCTCCTTGCCGTCGACGATGCGGTGGTCGTAGGAGAGCGCCAGATACATCATCGGGCGCACCACGACCTGGCCGCCGCGCACCACGGGGCGCTCCTCGATGCGGTGCATGCCGAGGATGCCCGACTGCGGCGCGTTGAGGATCGGCGTCGACATCAGCGAGCCGTAGATGCCGCCGTTGGTGATGGTGAAGGTGCCGCCCTGCATCTCGTCGATGGAGAGCTTGCCGTCGCGCGCCTTCTTGCCGTAGACGCCGATCTGCTTCTCGATCTCGGCGATGGTCATCGTGTCGGCGTTACGCACAACCGGCACGACGAGGCCCTTCTCGGTTCCGACCGCGATGCCGACGTGATAGTAGTTCTTGTAGACGAGGTCCGTGCCGTCGATCTCGGCGTTGACCGCCGGGAGCTCCTTCAAGGCCTGCACGCAAGCCTTGGTGAAGAAGCCCATGAAGCCGAGCTTCACGCCGTGCTTCTTCTCGAACACGTCCTTGTAGGTCTTGCGCATCTCCATCACGGCGGACATGTCGACGTCGTTGAACGTCGTCAGCATCGCCGCGGTGTTCTGCGCGTCCTTGAGGCGGCGCGCGATGGTCTGGCGCAGCTTCGTCATGCGCACGCGCTCCTCGCGCGACGCGTCGTCGGGCGCGGAGGGGGCGCGCATCTGCGGCGCCGGCGCGGGAGCGGCCGGAGCCTGGGCGCCGCCGCCGGCGATGGCGGCGAGCATGTCGCCCTTGGTGACGCGCCCGTCCTTGCCCGACGCCGCGACCTGCGCGGGATCGACGCCGCTCTCGCGGGCGAGGCGGCCCACCGCGGGGCCGTGATCCTCGGTGGCGAGCCCGGTCTTGGGCGCGTTGCCGTAGCCCTGCGTCGAGACAGCCGGGGCCTCGGCGGGCTTCGCGGCGGGCGCGGGCTTCTCGGCCGGCTTCTCCTCGGCCTTCTTGGCCGGCGCGGCCGCGGCGGTACCGCCCTCGTCGATCGTGCCGAGGATGGCCCCCGGCTCCACCGTCGCGCCCTCCGCCTGGGCGATCTCGGCGATCACCCCCGCGGCCGGCGCGGGAACCTCGAGCGTGACCTTGTCGGTCTCGAGCTCGACGAGCGGCTCGTCGGCGGCGACGGCCTCGCCGGGCTTCTTGTACCAGCGGGCGATCGTCGCCTCGCTGACGGATTCGCCCAGGGTGGGTACGCGGATCTCTGTGGCCATCGGTTCGGGTCGCTTCATCGGACGGGAGAGGAGGGGCGGGGGGCTCCCGCCGCGCGGACGCGGCGGGCGGCGGCCGGCGTCAGCCGGCATAGACCTCGTCGAGGAAGGCCTGGAGCTGGTGGAGGTGCTTCGACATCAGGCCCGTGGCGGTGGCCGCCGAGGCCGGGCGCCCGGCGTAGCGCGGGCGCGACACCTTCGAGCCGGCATGGCGCAGCACCCACTCGAGATAGGGCTCGACGAAGGTCCACGAGCCCATGTTCTTGGGCTCCTCCTGGCACCAGACCACATCGGCGTTCTTGAAGCGGGAGAGCTCCTGCTGGAGCGACTTGAGCGGGAACGGGTAGAGCTGCTCGACGCGCAGCAGGTAGACGTCGTTGATGCCGCGCTTCTCGCGATCCTCGAACAGGTCGTAGTAGACCTTCCCCGAGCACAGCACCACGCGGCGGATCTTGTCGTCGCGCACGAGCTGGATGTCGCCGACGCCGTATTGGGCGTCGTCGTGCAGGATGCGGTGGAAGGCCGAATCCGGTCCGAAATACGCCGCCGTCGAGACGCAGCGCTTGTGGCGCAGCAGGCTCTTGGGCGTCATCAGGATCAGCGGCTTGCGGAACTCACGCTTGAGCTGGCGCCGCAGGATGTGGAAGTAGTTCGCCGGCGTCGAGACGTTGGCGACCTGCATGTTGTCCTCGGCGCACATCTGCAGGAAGCGCTCGAGCCGCGCCGACGAGTGCTCCGGCCCCTGGCCCTCGTAGCCGTGCGGCAGGAGGCAGACGAGGCCCGACATGCGCAGCCACTTGCGCTCGCCCGAGGAGACGAACTGGTCGAACACGACCTGCGCGCCGTTGGCGAAGTCGCCGAACTGCGCCTCCCAGAGCGTCAGCGCGTTGGGCTCGGCGAGCGAGTAGCCGTACTCGAAGCCGAGCACCGCCTCCTCCGAGAGCATCGAGTTGATGACCTCGTAGTGCGCCTGCTCCTCGGCGATGTGGTTGAGCGGCGTGTAGCGCTCCTCCGTCTCCTGGTCGAGGAGCACGGAATGGCGCTGGGAGAAGGTGCCGCGCTCGCAGTCCTGGCCGGAGAGGCGAACACGGTGGCCGTCGAGCAGCAGCGAGCCGAAGGCCAGCGCCTCGGCGGTCGCCCAGTCGATTCCCTCGCCGCTCTCGAGCATCTTCCTGCGATTGTCGAGGAAGCGCTTGATCGTGCGGTGGACGGCGAAGCCCTCGGGCACCGTCGTCAGCGCCGCGCCGATCTGCTGGAGCATCTCGGCGTCGATGCCGGTGCGGCCGCGGCGGGGATCGTCGACGTCCTCCTTGACGGCCTTGAGGCCGGCCCAGCGCCCGTCGAGCCAGTCCGCCTTGTTCGGCTTGAAGGCGGTGGCGGTGTCGAACTCCTCGTCGAGGCGCCTGCGGAACGAGGCCTTCATCTCCTCGATCTCGGCCTCGGTGACGGTGCCGTCGGCCACGAGCTTGCGGCCGTAGAGCTCCAGCGTCGAGGGATGCTCGCGGATGATCTTGTACATGCGCGGCTGGGTGAAGGACGGCTCGTCGCCCTCGTTGTGGCCGTAGCGCCGGTAGCAGAACATGTCGATGACGACCGGCTTCTGGAAGCGCTGGCGGTACTCGGTCGCGACCTTGGCGGCGAAGACGACCGATTCCGGATCGTCGCCGTTGCAGTGCAGGATCGGCGCCTCGACCATCTTCGCCACGTCCGACGGATAGGGCGAGGAGCGCGAGTAGCGCGGGTTCGTGGTGAAGCCGATCTGGTTGTTGATGATGAAGTGGATCGAGCCGCCGGTGCGGTGGCCCTTCAGGCCCGAGAGCCCGAGGCACTCGGCCACCACGCCCTGGCCGGCGAAGGCGGCATCGCCGTGCAGCAGCAGCGGCAGCACCGCCGTGCGCAGGTCCGGCGGGCACTTGTGCTGGTCCTGCTTGGCGCGGACCTTCCCGAGCACGACGGGATCGACGATCTCGAGGTGCGAGGGATTGGCGGTCAGCGACAGGTGGACGTTGTTGCCGTCGAAGCTGCGATCGGACGAGGCGCCGAGATGGTACTTCACGTCGCCGGAGCCCTCGACCTCGTCGGGGGCGAAGGAGCCGCCCTTGAACTCGTGGAACAGCGCCCGGTGCGGCTTGCCCATCACCTGGGTGAGCACGTTGAGGCGCCCGCGATGGGCCATGCCCAGCACGATCTCCTTCACGCCGAGGTTGCCGCCGCGCTTGATGATCTGCTCGAGCGCCGGGATCAGCGACTCGCTGCCGTCGAGCCCGAAGCGCTTGGTGCCGGTGTACTTGCGGTCGAGGAAAGTCTCGAAGCCCTCCGCCTCGACGAGCTTGTTGAGGATCGCGCGCTTGCCCTCGCGGGTGAAGGCGATCTCCTTGTCCGGCCCCTCGATGCGCTCCTGGATCCAGGCCTTCTCGACGGGATCGGAGATGTGCATGAACTCGACGCCGAGCGTCTGGCAATAGGTCCGCTCGAGGATCGCCAGGATCTCGCGCACGGTGCCGAACTCGAGACCGAGCACCATGTCGAGGAAGATCTTGCGGTCGTAGTCCTCCGGCGCGAAGCCGTAATGCGCCGGCGAGAGCTCCTCGTCGGAGACGCGCTTCTCGAAGCCGAGCGGGTCGAGGTTGGCGTGGAGGTGGCCGCGCATGCGGAAGGCGCGGATCATCATCAGCGCGCGCAAGCTGTCACGAGTCGCCTGCTGCACCTCGGCCTGGCTGATCTCGACGCCCTTGGCCTGCGCCTTCGCCTTGAGCTTGTCGCCGACGTGCGTCTCGACCTCGATCCAGTTGCCGTCGAGCGCGGAGACGAGCTCGCCGTTGATCGGGATCGGCCAGTTGGGCCGCTTCCAGGAGGCGCCCTGCGCGTTCTTGGCGACGGTCGCGCTCTCCTCCTTCATCGCGCCGAAGAAGGCCTGCCACTCGGCGTCGACCGCGTGCGGGTCTCGCGTGTAGGCGGCGTACAGCTCCTCGATGTAGGCGGCGTTGGTGCCCGAGAGGAAGGAGGTCTGGAGGAAACTGTCGTTCGCGTCGGTCTGGCGTGCCATGGCGATCATACGTCCGGTTCGGCGCGGCGTCCCGCACCTCGTTGCGTGAGGGCGAAGAGCCGCCCCCGGCTTCGTCGATCCGGCCGCCCTCGCGGGCTCCCCCCGGTCCGGATCGGGTGGAGGACGCGAATCCTACCGCGGCCTCCTTCTCGTTGCGTTAACCACGCACGGCGGCGGGAGCGCTCCCGCCGCCGCGCGGCATCAGCCCTTCAGCACCTCGACCAGCGTGGTGCCGATGCGCGCGGGGGAGGGAGACACGGTGATGCCCGCCGCCTCCATCGCCGCGATCTTGTCCTCGGCGCCGCCCTTGCCGCCGGAGATGATGGCGCCGGCATGGCCCATGCGCCGGCCGGGAGGGGCCGTGCGGCCGGCGATGAAGCCGACCATCGGCTTCTTGCGCCCGCGCTTGGCCTCGTCCTTCAGGAACTGCGCCGCGTCCTCCTCGGCCGAGCCGCCGATCTCGCCGATCATCACGATCGACTGCGTGGCGTCGTCGGCGAGGAACAGCTCCAGCATGTCGATGAACTCGGTGCCCTTCACGGGATCGCCGCCGATGCCCACCGCGGTCGTCTGGCCCAGGCCCTCGTTGGAGGTCTGGAACACGGCCTCGTAGGTCAGCGTGCCCGAGCGCGAGACGATGCCGACCGAGCCCTTCTTGAAGATGTTGCCCGGCATGATGCCGATCTTCGATTCGCCCGCCGTGACCACGCCGGGGCAGTTCGGCCCGATCAGCCGCGACTTCGAGCCCGAGAGCGCGCGCTTCACCCGCACCATGTCGAGCACCGGGATGCCCTCGGTGATGCAGACGACGAGCGGGATCTCGGCGTCGACCGCTTCCAGGATCGCGTCGGCGGCGCCCGGAGGCGGCACGTAGATCACGGAAGCGTCGGCGCCGGTCGCCTCGCGGGCCTCGCGCACCGTGTCGAAGACGGGCAGCCCGAGATGGGTCGCGCCGCCCTTACCCGGCGAGGTGCCGCCGACCATCTTGGTGCCGTAGGCGATGGCCTGCTCGGAATGGAAGGTCCCGTTCTTGCCGGTGAAGCCCTGGCAGATGACCTTGGTGTTCGCGTCGATGAGAATGGACATGGGGATGGGCGTCCTTCGGCTCAGCCGCCGCGCACGGCGCTGACGATCTTCTGGGCGGCGTCGTCGAGGTCGTCGGCGGGGATGACGTTGAGGCCCGACGAGCGGATGATCTCCTTGCCTTCCTCCACGTTCGTGCCCTCGAGACGCACCACCAGCGGCACCTGCAGCCCGACAGCCTTCACCGCCGCGATCACGCCGCGGGCGATGACGTCGCACTTCATGATGCCGCCGAAGATGTTGACCAGGATGCCCTTCACGCTGGGGTCGGCGGTGATGATCTTGAAGGCCGCGGTGACCTTCTCCTCGGAGGCGCCGCCGCCGACGTCGAGGAAGTTCGCGGGCTCCTCGCCGTAGAGCTTGATGATGTCGAGCGTCGCCATGGCGAGGCCGGCGCCGTTGACCATGCAGCCGATCGTGCCGTCGAGCGCGATGTAGGCGAGGTCGTACTTCGAGGCCTCGATCTCCTTGTCGTCCTCCTCCGTCAGGTCGCGCAGCTCGGCGACCTCGGCATGGCGGAACATCGCGTTCGAATCGAAGGAGACCTTCGCGTCGAGGCAGCGCAGCTGGCCGTCCTTGGTGATGATCAAGGGGTTGATCTCCAGCATCTCCACGTCCTTCGAGACGAAGAGCGTGTAGAGCTTGGCGACCAGGGCGCCCGCCTGCTTGGCGAGGTCCCCCGTGAGGCCGAGCGCCTTCGCCACCGAGCGGCCGTGGTGCGGCATCACGCCGGTGACCGGGTCGACGGTCAGCGTGAGGATCTTCTCGGGGGTCGCGTGCGCGACCTCCTCGATGTCCATCCCGCCTTCGGTGGAGACCACGAAGGCGACGAAGCCGGTCGAGCGGTCCACGAGGGCGGAGAGGTAGAACTCCTTCTCGATGTCCGAGCCGTCCTCGATGTACAGGCGGTTGACCTGCTTGCCCTCGGGCCCGGTCTGGGCGGTGACCAGCGTGTTGCCGAGCATCTCGCGGGCGAACTGCTTCACCTCGTCGACGGACTTGGCGAGCCGCACGCCGCCCTTCTCGCCGGCGGCGGCCTCCTTGAACTTGCCCTTGCCGCGACCGCCCGCGTGGATCTGGCTCTTGACGACCCAGAGCGGGCCGCCGAGCTCGTTGGCGGCGGCTTCCGCCTCCTCGGCCTTGAAGATCGCGACGCCGCGGGAGACGGGCGCGCCGAACTCCTTGAGGAGCGCCTTGCCCTGGTATTCGTGGATGTTCATGAGATCGGTCCACCCTGGTGGGGATCGGGACGGGCGGCGGCGCGGCCCGGGGCCTCGCGCCGCCGCGTGCGATGCGTGACGTCAGGCGAGCGCCGGCTCGATGCCCTTGCAGGCCTCGATCAGCGTCTTCACGGCGGCGACGGACTTCTCGAACATCGCCTGCTCCTCCTGCGTGAAGGAGACCTCGACGATCTTCTCGACGCCGTTCGCGCCGATGACGATCGGCACGCCCACGAACATGTCGGAGACGCCGTACTGGCCGGTGAGGTGCGCGGCGCAGGGCAGGACCCGGCGCTTGTCCTTGAGGTAGCTCTCGGCCATGGCGATGGCGGAGGCCGCCGGCGCGTAGAAGGCCGAGCCCGTCTTGAGCAGGTTGACGATCTCGCCGCCGCCCTTGCGGGTGCGCTCGACCATGGCGTCGAGCTTCTCCTGCGTGGTCCAGCCCATCGCCACGAGATCGGGCAGCGGGATGCCGGCCACCGTCGAGTAGCGCACGAGCGGGCACATGTCGTCGCCGTGGCCGCCGAGCACGAAGGCGGTGACGTCCTCCACCGAGACCTGGAACTCGTCGGCCAGGAAGTGGCGGAACCGCGCGCTGTCGAGCACGCCGGCCATGCCGACGATCTTGTTCGCCGGCAGCCCCGAGAACTTCTGCAGCGCCCAGACCATGGCGTCGAGCGGGTTGGTGATGCAGATCACGAAGGCGTCGGGGCAATGCGCCTTGATGCCCTCGCCGACCGCGCGCATGACCTTGAGGTTGATGCCGAGCAGGTCGTCGCGGCTCATGCCGGGCTTGCGCGGCACGCCGGCGGTGACGATCACCACGTCGGCGCCGGCGATGTCGGCATAGTCCTGCGTGCCCGTGTAGCCCGCGTCGAAGCCGTCCACCGGCGCGCTCTCGGCGATGTCGAGGCCCTTGCCCTGGGGCACGCCCTCGGCGATGTCGAACAGGACCACGTCGCCCAGCTCCTTCAAGCCGACGAGGTGGGCGAGGGTGCCGCCGATCTGGCCGGCGCCGATGAGCGCGATCTTCTTGCGTGCCATGAGGGAAACGCCTCTTCCAGGATTGA
Source organism: Salinarimonas sp. (assembly GCA_051117315.1). Classification (GTDB taxonomy): domain Bacteria; phylum Pseudomonadota; class Alphaproteobacteria; order Rhizobiales; family Beijerinckiaceae; genus Salinarimonas. The sequence continues at coordinate 8,697 of JBNPEA010000063.1, forward strand.
ACCGTCGAGCCGCGCCCCTCGCGTCGCGGACGCCTGGCGCGGGTTTCCGCGTGCTTAAAGCCCAAGAGCCGTTCGCGTTCAACCCGTTGAAAACCCTAGCCTCCTGGCCTCGGATGCGGTTCTCGGGCACCCTACGGATGTCGCATGCGTCAGAAAAAAGCCCCAGGGATCAAGAGCTTGCCCCGGCCGTCGCGCTCCCGCACCCGTCGCGGCGGCAGTCGGCAGAGCATGAATGACGGATTACAAATTTTGCCATTCGTCATGGTTGACATTTCCTTACCGCCCGTCGAGGGTTCAAACCCAGCCCGCATGCAACGTGCGGAGCACGACGTCGAGCATGGTCGAGAGCCGCTGGTCGAGCACGCCGGCCGGGACGCGCACGTCGATGCGGACCATCACCGGGTTCACGAACCGCTGCACGGCATCGATGACGAAGGCCATCGCTCGCTCCCGGTCCCGCGGCGCGAAGGTCTCGGTGGCGATCCCCTCCTCGAGGATGCGCTCGAGCAGGCGCAGCTGGCGACCACGGTGCTTGCGGGCGATCCCACGCGAGGTCTCGACCGCCGAGACGTAGACGTCGAACACCGCCGGATTGTCCACCGCGCAATCCCGGTAGGCGCGGGCGATGGCGAGCACGAATCGCTCGAGCTTGTCCGCCACCGGGTCCGGCCCGTCGACGATGTCGGCGAGCGCGTCCTCGACCTCGCGCAGCCATTGGCCGGCCACGGCATCGATCAGGTCTGCCTTGGACGGATAGTAGCGATAGACGTTGGCGTGAGTCATTCCCGCCTCCTCCGCCACGCCGGTGACGGTGAGCCGGCGCGGCCCGTATCGCGCGAGGTGGTCGGTGGCGATGCGCAGGAGGCGGATGTCGGTGGCGGTCTCGGCGGGCGGGCGCGGTGGCACGTTGGGCTCCTCGGGCGGGACCCGCAGCCTAGAGCATCATCGCCGCGCTTGGACACCGCCCGGGCTCGGACCCCGCGCCGCCGCCGGCGCGTGGTCCGAGCCCGGGCGGGCACATGCGAGCAATGTGAGTATTTTACTAAAGGGAAACTCCCGTCGTGCATCAGTTCGAGTCATGAAACGCGTCGCGTAATGAAAGATTGCGCGGACGAGCGCCCAAGGGGGTCTACGTGCACTTCACGAATCTCTCCATCCGCTCCAAGCTGATTCTCCTGTCGGGCCTCCTGTTCGTCGTGGCGATGGCGGCGGTGACCTTCATCGGCTCGGCGATCATGACCGCATCGGTGCGCGCGCAGTCCGAGCGTACCGCGGCCGCCGAGCTCGAGCGCACCGCGGCGACCGTGTCCGAGGACATCGGCCGCGCGGTTCTCGCAGCCCGCATGGGCGCGCGCGGCGTGTCGGGCATGCTGGAGCAGGGCGCGGTCGATCGCGACGCGCTCGGCGGCTACGTCGCCGCGAACGTCGAGGCCCAGCCGGACCTCGTCGGCATGACGCTCGCCTTCGACCGGGACGCGCTGGACGGCCGCGACGCCGAGCACGTCGGGCATCCCTATTCCGACGAGGCGGGCCGCTTCGTGCCCTACTTCTTCCGCGCCGCGGACGGCTCGCTCGGCGTCGAGAAGCTGATCATGACGGCCGACACCGGCACCGAGGGCTGGTACGACCGGCCGATGCGCGAGAACCGCGACCTGATCACTCCGCCCTACGTCTACCCGGTCGAGGGCGTCGACGTGCTGATGACCACCGTGAGCACGGTCGTGCGGCGCGAGGGCCGCGCGGTGGGCATCTTCACCGCCGACCTGCCCCTGACGGACGTCTCGGCGGGGATCGGCGAGCTGCGCCCCTTCGGCGTCGGCTCCGTCATGCTGGTGGCGACGGACGACCTCTACGTCGCCCATCCGGACGCGACGCGCCTGGGCCAGCCCGTCGCCGACCCCGCGATCCGCGAGATGCTCCTGGCGCCCGCGGGCGTCGGGCGCGCGCTCGTCGACGCCGCCGGGGTCGAGCAGTTCGCGCTCTCGACGCCGGTCGCCTTCGACGGGCTCGACGAGACCTGGCGCCTGGTCGTGACGGTGCCGATGGAGGCGCTCGTCGCCGATGCGGTCTCCGCGCGCAACTCGATGATCCTCGCGGCGCTCGCGGCGCTCGCGATCGTGCTCGTCGTCGTCTGGTTCACCGCCCATTCCCTGGCGCGGCCGATCGTCGCCATGACGGCGCGCATGCGCACCCTGGCCGAGGGCGACACCGGCAGCGAGATCGCGGGGACCGAGCGGGGCGACGAGATCGGCGAGATGGCCCGTGCCGTCGCGGTCTTCCGCACCGGCGCGCTCGAGCGCGAGACGCTCTCCGCGGAGCAGGCGCGGGCGCAGGAGCGCGAACGCGCCCGTCAGGTCCGCATCGAGAGCCTCGTCGAGGGCTTCCGCGCCACCGCCGAGGCTCTGGTCCAGCGTGCCGGGGCGTCCGCCGCCGACCTCGACCGGGTCGCGACCGAGCTCACCGCGCTCGCCGACGGCAGCGCCGGTCGCGCCGAGAGCGCCAGCCAGGCCGCCGGCCGCGCCTCCGAGGACGTCCGCGCCGTCGCCACCGCCGCCGAGGAGCTCTCCGCCTCGATCGGCGAGATCGCCTCGCAGGTCAGCCGCACCACCGAGATCGTCGGCGTCGCGGCGGAGGGCGCCGAGCGCTCGAACGTCAAGGTGGGCGAGCTCGCCAAGGCGGCGAGCCGCATCGGCGAGGTGATCGGGCTGATCCAGGCCATCGCCGAGCAGACCAACCTGCTGGCGCTGAACGCCACGATCGAGGCCGCGCGGGCCGGAGAGGCGGGCAAGGGCTTCGCGGTCGTCGCCGCCGAGGTGAAGTCGCTCGCCGACCAGACCGCCAAGGCCACCGAGGAGATCGCGAGCCAGGTCTCCGCCATCCAGGAGGCCACCGGCGAGACGGTGGAGTCGATCAAGGGCATCACCACCACGATGGACGACGTGCGCGGCTACGCCACGGCCATCGCCTCTGCCATCGAGGAGCAGGGCGCGGCGACAGGCGAGATCAGCGGCAACGTCGAGAGCGCCGCCTCGCAGACCGGCGTCGTCGCCGACGACATCGGCCGCCTCACCGCCGCCGTCGGCGAGACCAGCGCCACCGCCGGCCGGGTGCTCGAGGTGGCGCGCACCGTCAACGCCGCGACGAGCGACCTCGAGCGCGAGATCGACACGTTCCTCAAGTCCGTCGCCGCCGCCTGAGAACGCGCGCGCTCCCGCCTGGGGGCGCGCGCCCTCACGTCTCGACCAGCCCCGTCGTATCCTGCGAGGCGCGGGAATCCGGCCGGCCGTGGGGAAGGCCGAGATAGTCCTGCGAGGCCATCTCGACGAGCCGCGAGACCGTGCGGTCGAACTCGAAGGCCTCGCGCCCGCGCGTCGCGGTGTAGAGCCCCTGCGGCGCGGCCTGCGCGGTCGCGAGCAGCTTCACCCGCTCGTCGTACAGCGCGTCGACGAGGGTGATGAAGCGCTTGGCCTCGTTGCGCGTCGTCTCGTTCATCACCGGCACGGCGTCGATCATCACGGTGTGGAAGTCCCGCGCGATGGCGAGGTAGTCGGAGGCGCCGAGCGGGCGCTCGCACAGGTCGGCGAAGGCGAACCGCGCCACGCCCGCCGCCGCCTGCGGCACCTCGACCGCGCGTCCCTTCACCGCCACCGCGATGCGCTCGCCACGGTCGCGCCCGGTCAGCGCCTTGAAGGCGCGGTCGAGCGCGGCCGCCCCGGCCGCGTCGGCGGGCACGTGCCAGACCTCGGCGCCCGAGAGCTTCTCCAGACGGAAGTCGGTGCGCGCGTCGAGCCGCACCACCGCCATGCGCGCCTCGATCATGCCGATGAACGGCTCGAACAGCGCGCGGTTGAGCCCGCCCTCGTAGAGCCGCCGCGGCTCGACGTTGGAGGTGGCGATCACGGTGACGCCTTCCGCGAACAGCGCCTTGAACAGCCGCCCGAGGATCATCGCGTCGGCGATGTCGG
>JBNPEA010000084.1:0-56475 GCA_051117315.1 Salinarimonas sp.
GCGCGACGGCGACGAGGTCGGCGGGCGGGGCCTCGTTCGTCAGTGTGGCGCAGGGATTGACAACGGTCGGCTGCACGAACACCGCGCGCAGGTCGTGCTCCGCGCAGGCGCGGTCGAGCGCCTCGGGCACCATGCCGTGCTCGTCGATCTCGACGCCGACGAGCCTGAGGCCGAGATAGGCCGCGAGCGGCGTCAGCGTGTGGTGACCGATCGCCTCGGTCGCGATGGCGGAGCCGGGCGGCGCGACGCTCATCAGCGCGACCGTCTGCGCGGCGGTGGCGCCGTTCGTCACGGTGACGTTGAGCGGCGACACGTCCAGCCCGCAGCCCCGCAGCCAGTCCGCGGCGAGCGCGCGGTGGCGCGGGAAGACGACGTTGGGCCGGAACGACAGGATCGCGCTCGCCGGCACCTCCTGTGCGAGCCGCGCGAGCGCGGCCTTCATGCGCTCGAGGTGGATCGGCTCGCAGACGGGCTTGAGGATGGACAGGTCGATCAGCTCGTTCAGCCGCTCGGGCAGGTAGGGCGGCTCCGGCTCGCGCTTCAGGCTGCGCACGAAGGTGCCGCGCCCGGTCTCGCCGGAAACGAGGCCGCGCCGTGCCAGCTCCTCGTAGGCGCGGCCGACGGTCTGGACCGCGATGCCGAGCTCGTCGGCGAGCCGGCGTTGCACCGGCAGCTGCGTGCCGTCGGCGAGCGCGCCGTCCGCGATGGCGCGGGCGATCTGCTCGGCCAGCGAGGCGTAGACGGGGCGCTTGAGCGAGGACGGGTCGGGACGCCAGATTGTCATGACTTTCCTTGTCGGTTAAGTCAGTCCAATCAGCAAGCGTTTTCCGGCGAGGAACGACGAGACGATGAAGCCTCCCAAGCTCGACGCCATCGACCTGCGCATCCTCTCGGCCGTGCAGCGCAACGGCCGCATCACCAAGCTCGCGCTGGCCGAGGCGGTCGGCCTCTCGCCGACGCCGTGCTGGAACCGGCTCGCGCGGCTGGAGAAGGCGGGCATCGTCGCGGGCTACCACGCCCGCGTCTCGCCGCGCGGGCTCGGGCTCTCCACGGCGACCGTGATGATGGAGGTGACGCTCGGCGCCCACCGGCAGGCGGATTTCGACCGCTTCGAGCGCGCGGTGAAGGCGGTTCCGGAGATCGTCGCGTGCTGGTCGGTCGGGGGCGGGGTGGACTACGTGCTGAAGGTCGTCGCGCGCGACATCGACGCCTACCAGCGCCTGGTCGATGCTCTGCTCGAGCGCGAGATCGGCATCGACCGCTATTTCAGCTACGTCGTCACCCGCACGGTCAAGGACGAGCCGGGGCCGGACCTCGCGGCGATGGCGGCGGAGGTGCCGGGCACCGTCCCTTGAGCCGGTGAGCACTGGGCGCGGCCGCCCGAGCGGCCTTGCGCCGGGCGCGGATTTCTCGCATCAGGAGCGCATGACCGACGCTCCCGACGGCGATGCGCCGCACACCCCCGACGCGCCCGACTACGCCGAGAGCGGCCGCAGGATCTTCGCGCGCGAAGCCGCCTTCCGCACCGCCGCAGACAAGGCCGAGTCGCTGCCCGCGATGGAGGGGCTCGAGATCGCCTTCGCCGGGCGCTCGAACGTGGGCAAGTCGAGCCTCGTCAACGCGCTCACCGGCCGCAACGCGCTGGCGCGCACCTCGCACACGCCCGGGCGCACCCAGCAGCTGATCTTCTTCGACGTCGCGGGGCTGTTCACCCTCGTCGACATGCCGGGCTACGGCTACGCCGCCGTTTCCAAGCAGAAGGTCGCGGCCTGGACGCAGCTCGTGCGCGAGTACCTGCGCGGGCGCGCCAACCTCGTGCGCATCCTGCTCCTGATCGACGCCCGCCACGGCATCAAGCCCAACGACGCCGAGATCATGGACATGCTCGACAAGGCGGCGGTGTCCTACCAGATCGTGCTGACCAAGGCCGATGCGCCCAAGACGCCCGAGCTCGACGCCGTGATCGCCCGCACCCGCGAGCAGATCGCCCGGCGCCCGGCGGCGCATCCGACGGTCCTCGTCACCTCGAGCCGCACGGCGGAGGGCGTGGTCGAGCTGCGCGCGGCGATCGCGCAGCTGCTGGCCGAGCGCGGCGTGGCGCTGCCTTTGCCCGCCTCCCGGCCGGAGTGAGAGCATGGCCGAACGCGTCCTCCTCGCGCTCGGCGCGCTGGCCGGCCTCCTCGGCGTCGCCTTCTCGGCGATGGCGACGCACCTCGCCGCCGGGGGGACGCTCCAGGTCTCGGCGCAGTTCCTTCTGTTCCACGCGGCGGCGCTGGTCGGGCTCGCGGCGCTGATCATGGGTGCTCATGTCGGCCGCAGGGCCGCGCTTCTCGCCGGCTACGGGCTCGTCGCGGGGCTGGCGCTGTTCTCCGGCGACCTCGCGTCGCGCGCGCTCGCCGGGCAGGCGCTCTTGCCCAACGCGGCGCCGACGGGCGGCGTGCTGCTGATGCTCGGATGGATCGCGCTGGGGGTGGCGGCGTTCGTGCGGCGGTGATCCGTCGCGAAAACGTCCGACGACACGGCTACCGTCGCGGCCCGTTTCGCATTAGAAGCGCACGCCAGCGCACGAGATCCACCGCCCGAAAGACCGCCGCCATGACCGACAAGTCCCCCTCCGCCGTCGAGCGTGCCGAGATCCTCGTGCAGGCGCTGCCGCACATGCAGCGCTACGACGAGGAGGTCGTGGTCATCAAGTACGGCGGCCACGCCATGGGCGACCAGGCGGCGGCGGAGGATTTCGCCGAGGACATCGTGCTGCTCGAGCAGTCCGGCCTCAAGCCGATCGTCGTCCACGGCGGCGGGCCGCAGATCGGCTCGATGCTCAAGCGGCTCGGCATCGAGAGCGAATTCCAGGCGGGGCTTCGCGTCACCGACAAGGCGACCGTCGAGATCGTCGAGATGGTGCTCGCGGGCTCGATCAACAAGCAGATCGTCGGCTGGATCGCGGCGGAGGGCGGCAAGGCCATCGGCCTGTGCGGCAAGGACGGCGGCATGGTGCACGCCCGCAAGGTGACGCGCACCGTCGTCGATCCGGATTCGAACATCGAGAAGGTGGTCGATCTCGGCTTCGTCGGCGAGCCCGACCACGTCAACCGCCAGATCCTCGACGCCGTGCTCAAGGCCGAGCTGATCCCGGTGCTCGCCCCGGTCGCGGTGGGCGACGAGGGCCACACCTACAACGTCAACGCCGACACGTTCGCAGGCGCCATCGCCGGCGCCATGCACGCCAAGCGCCTCCTGCTGCTGACGGACGTGCCCGGCGTGCTCGACAAGAACAAGCAGCTCATCCCGGAGATGACGGTCGACGATTGCCGCCGCCTCATCGCCGACGGCACCATCACCGCCGGCATGATCCCCAAGGTCGAGACGTGCATCTACGCCATCGAGCAGGGCGTCGAGGCGGTCGTCATCCTCGACGGCAAGGTGCCCCATTCCGTGTTGCTGGAACTGTTCACGGATCACGGGGCGGGGACGCTGATCCGCCGGACGTGAAGGGCGTCGACACCTCGCCATAGGGGAGGTGGGCCGCGAAGCGGACCGGTGGGGGCGAGACGGTCGGTGGCCGCCCCGAACGGCTCGCCCCCACCCGCCGGTCCTTCGGAACGTCGACCTCCCCGGCGGGGAGGCATCGGCGCCTGACGTGCCGCGCGGTGATGATCCGTCGGCACCGCCCCTCGCAAAAAGCCGCGTTCCGCGCTATACCTATTCCCCGGGGCCGCGTCGGCCCCTTTTTTCTTCAGGACATGAGACACATCCCTTCCCCCAGCATACCGCAGGCCGGCCACCGCCACTTCGTGGCTCCCGATGCGCGTGGCTTCGGGCACGTCGAGACGTGGATCTTCGATCTCGACAACACGCTGTATTCGCACGAGGCGAAGGTCTGGCCGCAGATCGACGATCGCATCACGCTGTACGTGGCGAACCTCTTCGGCATAGACGGGATCTCGGCCCGCGCGTTGCAGAAGCACTACTATCACAAATACGGCACCACGCTGCGTGCGCTGATGACCGAGCACGACATCGACCCCTACGCCTTCATGGATTTCGTGCACGACATCGATCACCGCCACATCGAGCTGAACGCGGCTCTGGGCGACGCCATCGAGCGGCTGCCGGGGCGCAGGCTCATCCTCACCAACGGCTCGCGCAAGCACGCGGAGTCGGTCGCGGCGAAGATCGGCATCCTCGACCATTTCGAGGACGTGTTCGACCTCGCGGACGCGAACTTCACGCCCAAGCCGAACCGCGAGGCCTACGACATCTTCCTCGAGCGGTTCTCGATCGATCCGGCGAAGGCGGCGATGTTCGAGGACATCGCCAAGAACCTCCGCGCGCCCCACGAGCTCGGCATGACGACGACGCTCGTCGTGCCGCGGACCACGGACCCGTTCCGCGACGCCTTCGAGCAGGAGGCCGTGGAGGAGCCGCACATCAACTACATCACCGACGATCTCGCCGCGTTCCTGGCCGCGTTCCTGGCCGACGAGGCCAAGGCCTGAGGCATGGCGGAGGTCGTCGTCCCGCGCGATCTCGAGGAGCGCTTCACGGCGCCGCCGGGCATCGCCTTCGACAGGTTCGACGCGCCCGACGGGATCACGATCCGCTGGGCCGCCGTGGCGCCGGAGCGGGCGCGGGCGACGGTCGTGCTGCTGCCGGGCTTCACCGAGTACATCGAGGCCTATTTCGAGACCATTCGAGAGCTGCTCGCCGCCGGGTTGACCGTGTTTGCCATGGACTGGCCGGGGCAGGGGGGATCGGGCCGCTATCTCGCCGATCCCGAGAAGGCGCATGCCTGGGGCTTCGAGGCTCATGTCGGGGCGCTCAGGCGCTTCCTGGAGACGATCGTCCTGCCGGCCGGGACGCCCGGGCCGCTGACGCTCGTCGGCCATTCCATGGGCGGGCACCTGACGACGCGCTTCCTCGAGGAGGTGCCCGGCCTCGCCGACGCGGCGGCTCTGTCCGCGCCGGCCTACGCCGTCGGCGTGGACAGCCCGCTCCCGCCGGGGCCGACCCGGATCGTCGTCGAGGTCGTCAACGCGCTCGGCTTCGGCGAGGCCTGGGCGCTGGGCGCCGGGCCCTGGGAGCGCCAGGCGAAGCGGCGCGAGCAGCTGCGCCCGCACCTCTCCTCGGATCCCGAGCGCGCCGCGATCCTCACCCGCTGGGCCGAGGAGAACCCGCGGCTTCGCGTCGGCGGTGCGACCTGGGGCTTCGGGCGCAGCTTCATCCGCTCGGCGCGGCGCGTCGTGGAGCCGCAGCGGCTGGCGCGGATCGGCGTGCCGGTGCTGATCGGCTCGGCCGGGCGCGACGCCTTCACGGATTCGGGGCTGCACGACGGCGTGGCGAGCGGCATCCCCGCCTCCCGGGTCCTCGCCTTCCCGGAGGCGCAGCACTGCCTGTTCCTGGAGCGCGACGCGATCCGGGGCGCCTGGATGGAGGCGCTGATCGGGCTCGCTACCAGCGCGCGACTGCCGGCTTAGTTGCGCGTCCGACGGGCCGGCGCGACGCCGTTGCGCGAAAATTTCGGCCGCCCCCTTGTAACGCTCGGCCCCTCCGCTCCGTATAGTTCCAGAAGACGCTCATAGAGCATCACGAGAGAAAGGACGCCCGCCCCATGCGCCGCCGCTCACCCGCCGCCCGCGTCGCCGCCGCTGCCGCCGGCATGCTCCTCGCGGCGACGGCCGCGCCGGCCCATGCGCAGGGCGAGCCGGAGGTGCGCGCCTTCGCCGACATCCTGGCGGCGGCCGAGGGCCAGACGGTGTACTGGAACGCCTGGGGCGGCGATCCGGCGACGAACGACTTCATCGCCTGGGTCGGTAACCAGGTTCGCGAACGCCACGGCGTCTCGATCGTCCACGTCAAGCTCTCCGACACCGCGGAGGCGGTGTCGCGGGTGCTGGCGGAAAAGGCGGCGGGGCGTGACGAGGGCGGGGCGGTCGACCTCATCTGGATCAACGGCCCGAACCTCCTCGCCATGAAGGAGCAGGGCCTTCTGCACGGCCCCTTCGTCGAGGCGCTGCCGAGCTTCGCCCTCGTCGACACGCAGGACAAGCCCTCGAACGTCGTCGACTTCACCGTGCCGGTCGAGGGGCTCGCCGCGCCCTGGCGCATCGCGCAGGTGGCCTATCTCTACGATGCGGCGGGTACCGATCCGGACTCGCTCCCGGCCTCGGTGCCGGAGATGTCGAGCTGGGCCGCGGCGAATCCGGGGCGCCTGACGCATCCGACGGCGCGCGACTTCATGGGCGCGACCTTCCTCAAGCAGGCCCTCGTCGAGCTCGTCGCCGATCCGAGCGCGTTGCAGGACCCGGCGACGGACGAGACCTACGCCGAGACGGTGGCGCCGCTGTGGGATTGGTACGACGGCTTGCGCCCGAACCTCTGGCGCGCCGGCGTGGAGTTCCCCGAGAGCGGCCCTGCCCAAAACCTGCTCCTCGCCGACGGCGAGATCGACATCGCCATCACGTTCAACCCGGCGGAAGCCGCGGCCGGTGCGATCCAGGGGCGCCTGCCGGAGACGACGCGGGTGTTCTTCCTCGAGGAGGGCACGATCGGCAACACGTCCTTCGTGGCGATCCCCTACAACGCGGCGAACGCGGAGGGCGCGATGGTCGTCGCGAACTTCCTGATGTCGCCGCGGGCCCAGGCCCGCGCGCAGGACCCGACCCATCTCGGCGCCTTCACGGTGCTCGACCTCGCCCGCCTCTCGCCGGAGGAGCGCGCCGCCTTCGACGTCACCGACACCCACCCGGCGATGCCGGCTCCGGAAGAGTTCGTGCGCGTCCTGCCCGAGCCGCACCCCTCCTGGATGACGCGCCTCGTGGAGGACTGGGAGCGGCGGATCTCGGGGTGAGCGGATGCGGGGCGCAAGGGAGCGGCGCGGCAGTCTGTCTCCTTCCCCTACAGGGAAGGAGAACGATGGGTGCACTCCGGGAGGAGGCTCCACGACGCTGATCGTGCGGAACCCGGTCAGCGCAGGACGACGCGTGCATCGACGAGCCGCCGTCGTCAGAGACCGGCCGTGCGGGACGAGGACGACGCCTATCCCGGCCTGCGCGACCGTGCCCACCGTCCTCGATGCCGGGGAGCCCGGCCAGATGCCCCACACCCCTAGCCCCTCTCCACGAGGGAGAGGGGTACCGCGTCGCGCGCGGCATCGACGGCTTCGTCCATGACCTCCCGCCCCGACCCCCTGCGCCTCGCGCCGGGCCTGACGCTCGCGCTCTTCCTCCTGCCGATCGGCGCGGGGCTCGTCGGCACGCTCGCGCCGGCCTTCGGGCTCTTCCCGGCGCTCGGCGCGACGCGGCTGTCCCTCGACGCCTGGCGCGACCTCGTCTCCCAGCCGGGCTTCGCCACCTCCCTGCGGCTGACCCTCACGAGCGGCTTCCTCTCCACCGCGCTGGCGCTCGTCTTCGCCTGCGGCTTCGCGGCGCTGGCCTCGACGCGCCCGGGCATCGCCCGGCTGGAGCGGGCGCTGGCGCCGTTGCTCGCGACGCCGCACGTCGCGGTGGCGATCGGGCTCGCCTTCCTGATCGCCTCCTCCGGCTTCCTGGCGCGCGTCGTCTCGCCGTGGCTGACGGGCTGGGAGCGCCCGCCCGCCTTCGCCATCGTGCGCGATCCCCACGGCTTGTCCTACGTCGCCGGCCTCGCCATCAAGGAGACGGCGTTCCTCGTCCTGATGGTGCTGGCCGCGCAGGGTCAGGTGCGGGCGGCGCAGGCGTTGGCGGCGGCGCGGGCGCTCGGCTACGCGCCGCTCGTCGCCTGGGCGAAGGTCGTTCTGCCGGCGATCTACCGGCAGATCCGCCTGCCGGTCTATGCTGTGCTCGCCTTCTCGCTCTCCAACGTCGAGGTCGCCCTCGTGCTCGCGCCGGGGACGCCGCCGACGCTCTCGGTGCTGGCGATGCGCTGGTTCTCGAGCTGGGATCTCTCGCTCTACCCCGTCGCCGCCGCCGCGGCGACGCTGCAGCTCGCGGTCGTCGTCGCCGGCATCGGCGCCTGGCGCCTCGCCGAAGTCGCCGCCAGACGTCTGCACCGCGCCTGGTGCGCCCGCGGGGCGCGGACCGGCCTCGCCGGGCCGGTGCTGGCGCTCGGCGGCGCCGGCGCTATCCTCTCGGGCGTCCTCGTGCTCGCGGCGATCGCGGTGATGGCGCTGTGGTCGGTCGCCGAGGGCTGGCGCTATCCGGACGCGCTGCCGCCGACACTGTCGCTGCGCAGCTGGACGCGCGCGGCGCCGACCCTCGTCGACCTCGTCGGCACCACGGCGCTGATCGCCGCCGCCGCCACCGCCACCGCGCTGGCGCTGACGCTCGCCTGCCTCGAGAACGAGGCGCGGCGCGACCTCAAGCCCGGCGCCGGCGCGCTCTGGCTGCTCTACGTGCCCCTCCTCGTGCCGCAAATCGCCTTCCTGTTCGGGGCGCAGGTGGCGCTCGTGCGCCTCGATCTCGACGCCACGCTGCTCGCGGTGGTGTGGGCGCATCTCCTGTTCGTGCTGCCCTACGTCTTCCTGTCGCTCGCCGATCCCTTCCGGGCGCTCGATCCGCGCTATGCCCGGATCGCGGCCGGGCTCGGGGCGAGCCCGCGGCGGACCTTCCTCGCGGTGAAGCTGCCGATGCTGGCGCGCCCGATCGCAACCGCATCCGCGGTGGGCTTTTCCGTCTCCGTGGCGCTCTATCTACCGACCTTGTTCGCCGGCGCGGGACGCATCATGACACTCACCACCGAAGCCGTGACCCTGTCCTCGGGCGCCGACCGGCGCGTGGTCGGCGTGACCGCCTTCGCCCAGGCGGCGCTGCCGCTCCTCGTCTACGCGGCGGCGCTGGCCGCGCCGGGCCTCCTCGCCGCGCGTCGCCGGAGGGCCGCGGCATGACCGGCCTCGTCCTCGACGATGTCGCGATCGCGCTCGGTGACCGCCCGCTCGTCGGGCCGCTGTCGCTCGAGGTCGCGCCGGGCGAGGTGGTGACGGTCATGGGGCCGTCGGGATCCGGCAAGTCGACGCTCCTCGCCTATGTCGGCGGCTTCCTGGCCAAGGCCTTCAGCGCGCGGGGGCGCGTTCTCGTGGACGGGCTCGACGTCGGCGCGATGCCGCCGGAGAAGCGCGCTGTGGGCATCCTGTTCCAGGACGACCTGCTGTTCCCGCACCTCACGGTCGGCGGCAATCTCGCCTTCGGGCTGCGCGGGAGCGTGCGCGAGGCGGTGCGACGGCGCGCCATCGTGGAGGAGGCGCTGGCACAGGCGAACCTCGCGGGCTTCGCCGACCGCGACCCGGCGACGCTGTCCGGCGGCCAGCGCGCCCGCGTGGCCCTGATGCGGACGCTGCTCGCGGAGCCGCGGGTGCTGCTGCTCGACGAGCCCTTCGGCAAGCTCGACGCGGCGCTGCGCCAGGACGTGCGCGCCTTCGTCTTCGCACGCGCCCGCGATCGCGGCCTGCCGACGCTGCTCGTCACCCACGACGCCGAGGACGCCCGCGCCGCCGGCGGCCGCGTCGTCGAGGTCGGGGTCGGAGCTCCGCGCTCTTGACGCGCGCCCGGCCCGCGTCGGACATCTTGGGGGATCGCTCGCATCACGAGGAGCCCCGATGCCCCGCCTCTCGACGCATGTCCTCGACACCGCCCACGGCGGCCCCGCCGCCGGGGTCGCGCTGACGCTCGACCGGCTCGCGCCGGACGGTGGGCGCACCCGCCTCGTCGAGACCCGCACCAATGCCGACGGGCGCACCGATGCGCCGCTGCTCCAGGGCGCGGACTACGCGGTCGGGACCTACGAGCTCGCCTTCGCCATCGGCGACTACTTCCGCACCCGCGGCGCGGCGCTCTCCGAGCCCGCCTTCCTCGACGTGGTGCCGATCCGCTTCGCCATCGCCGAGCCCGACGGCCACTACCACGTACCGCTGCTCGCGAGCCCGTGGAGCTATTCCACCTATCGCGGGAGCTGAGCCATGACCGAGCGTCCCACCGTCTTCGATCCCGCCCGGGCCGACTATCCCCGCGACATGGTGGGCTACGGTCGCACCCCGCCGAACGCCGCCTGGCCCGGCGGCGCGCGGGTCGCGGTGCAGTTCGTGATCAACTACGAGGAGGGCGGCGAGAACTGCGTCCTGCACGGGGACCCCGCCTCCGAGGCCTACCTGTCGGAGATCGTCGGCGCGCAGCCCTGGCCCGGGCAGCGGCACTTGAACATGGAATCGATCTACGAGTACGGCTCCCGCGCCGGCTTCTGGCGGCTATGGCGGCTGTTCACCGAGCGCGCCGTCCCGGTGACCGTCTACGGCGTCGCCACCGCCATGGCGCGCAACCCCGAGGCCGTCACCGCCATGAACGCGGCCGGCTGGGAGATCGCCTCGCACGGGCTCAAGTGGATCGACTACCGCGATGCGCCGCCCGAGGTGGAGCGCGCGCACATCGCCGAGGCAGTGCGGCTGCACACCGAGGTCGCGGGCACCCGCCCGCTCGGCCTCTACCAGGGACGCACTTCGCAGAACACGCTGCGGCTCGCGATGGAGGAGGGCGGCTTCCTCTACGGCGCCGATTCCTACGCCGACGAGCTGCCCTACTGGGTCGCCGACCCGCAGGGGCGCCCGTTCCTCATCGTGCCCTACACGCTCGACGCCAACGACATGCGCTTCGCCACCCCGCAGGGCTTCAACTCGGGGGACCAGTTCTACACCTACCTGAAGGACACGTTCGACCTCCTGTGGGAGGAGGGGGCGCACGCGCCGAAGATGATGTCGGTCGGGCTGCATTGCCGGCTCGTCGGCCGCCCGGGCCGAGCGGCGGCGCTGGCGCGCTTCCTCGACTACGTGGCGGCGAGGGACGGCGTCTGGTGCGCCACGCGGCTCGACATCGCCCACCACTGGGCGCGCACGCAGATGCCGGCCGGCGTCGCGCCGGCGGACATGGGAAAGCCCCTGTTCGTCGCGGCTTGGGGCGACGTCTTCGAGCATTCTCCCTGGATCGCGGAAGCGGCGTGGGAGGCGGGGCTGGCGCCGGAGACGGCGAGCGCGGACGGGCTCCACGCGGCGCTGATGCGCGTCCTCGACGCCGCGCCGCCCGAGCGCAAGCGGGCGCTGATCGATGCGCATCCCGATCTCGCGGGGCGCCTCGCGGTGGCGGAGATGGCGCCGGAGAGCCAGGCGGAGCAGGCCTCGGCGGGGCTCACGCGGCTGACGCCGTCGGAGCGCGACCGGTTCCTGGCCCTGAACGACGCCTACCAGGCGCGCTTCGGCCATCCGTTCATCATGGCGGTGAGGGGCCGCGGCAAGGACGAGATCCTCTCGGCCTTCGAGGCGCGGCTCGAGAACGATCCGCAGGCGGAATTCGAGACGGCGATCGGCGAGATCGCGACGATTGCGCGGCTGCGCATCGAGGAGCGCATGCAGAAGCGCCGGCCGGGCTGAGCCGCGGCCGGCGCGTGTCTGCTCGCGCGCGGGGGGGCGCCTCAGGCGTCGGCGGCGACCTTCATCGAGACGATCGTGTCGGGATCGCGCACGGGCTCGCCGCGCTTGATCTGGTCCACGGCCTCCATGCCCTCGGTGACCTTGCCCCAGACAGTGTACTGCTTGTCGAGGAAGCGGGCGTCGCCGAAGCAGATGAAGAACTGGCTGTTGGCCGAATGCGGCGCGGAGGTGCGGGCCATCGAGCAGGTGCCGCGCACGTGCGGCTCGGCGCTGAACTCGGCCTTGAGGTCGGGCAGGTCCGAGCCACCGGTGCCGGTGCCGTTCGGGCAGCCGGTCTGGGCCATGAAGCCCTCGATCACGCGGTGGAAGGCGATTCCGTCGTAGAAGCCCTGGCGCGCCAGCGTCTTGATGCGCTCGACGTGGCTCGGCGCGAGGTCGGGGCGCAGCTCGATGACGACGCGGCCCTTGGTCGTCTCCATCACGATGGTGTTCTCGGGATCGGCCATCGGGCCCTCCTGTCCGTTGGTGGTGGTGAAAGCTCGTGTCACTGGCCGACGCGCATCGACACGATGCGGTCGGGATCCGGCACCATGCCCGACTGGCCGGAGCCCTTGGCGAGGGCGTCGATCGCCTCCATGCCGGAGACCACGTCGCCGACATAGGTGTACTGGCCGTCGAGGTGCGAGGCGCGGTCGTAGACGATGAAGAACTGGCTGTTGGCCGAGTTCGGGTTCTGGCTGCGCGCCATGCCGATCGCGCCGCGCCGGAACGGCGTGTTGGTGAACTCGGCCGCGAGGTCCGGCAGGTCCGACCCGCCCATGCCGGTGCCCGTCGGGTCGCCGGTCTGAGCCATGAAGCCCGAGATGACGCGGTGGAACGGCACGTCGTCGTAGAAGCCCTGGGCGGTCAGCGTGCGCAGGCGCTCGGCGTGCTGCGGCGCGAGGTCCGGGCGCAGCTCGATCACGACCTCCCCGTGGGGCGTCTCCATCACGAGCGTGTTCTCCTGAGCGGCGGCCGGAAGCAGGGCCGCGAGCATCAGGGCGAAGGCGGCGAGAAGCGTCTTCATCGGTGTCTCCAGGTGGGAGCCGCAGGCTGGCGCGGCGTCAAGCGAGCTTGGCCTTCAGCGCCGCCGCCACCGGCGCCGGCACGAAGGGGGCGACGTCGCCGCCCATCTTCGCGATCTGGCGCACCAGCGTGCCGGAGATGTGGCGGGTCGGGCCGGAGGCGGGCAGGAAGACCGTGCGGATCTCCGGCGCCATGGCGCCGTTCATGCCGGCCATCTGCATCTCGTAGTCGAAATCCGTGGCGTCCCTGAGCCCGCGCAGGATGATCGTCGCCCCCGCCCGCCGGGCGGCGTCGACGGCCAGGCCGTCGAAGGTGACGATCTCGACCTCGGCGGGGAGCGACAGCCCGGCGCAGGTGGCGCGCAGCAGCTCGCCCTTCTCCTGCGGCGAGAACAGCGGCGTCTTGCCGGCGTGCACGCCGATGGCGATCACGATCCGGTCCGCGAGCGCGGCGCCCTGGACGATGACGTCCGCATGCCCGTTGGTGACGGGGTCGAAGGAGCCGGTGTAGAGGGCTGTGCGCAGGGTCGACGGCATGACGAAACGGTTAGCCGAAAAGCGCGCCCGCCCGCAAGGGCGGGCGCGCGTCGCGATCACGCCTCCGGAGCCGCGGGCGGGCTATCCGGGGCTTCTCCGTCCTCGCCCTCGACCACCTCGCTCTCGGCGCCGCCGGCGATGTGCTCGACGGAGACGACGTGCTCGCCTTCCGCCGTATCGAAGACGATGACGCCCTGCGTCGCGCGCCCGGCGATGCGGATGCCCTCGACGGGCACGCGGATCGTCTGGCCGCGATCGGTGATCAGCATCACCTGATCGTGACCCTCGACGGGGAAGGACGAGACGAGCGTGCCGTTGCGGGCATTGGTCACCATCGCGGTGATGCCCTTGCCGCCGCGGTTCGTCACCCGGTACTCGTAGGCCGACGAGCGCTTGCCGTAGCCGTTCTTCGTCAGGGTGAGGACGAACTGCTCCTTGGCATCCATCTCGGCGTAGAGATCGCCGAGGTCGACGTCGGCGGCTTCCTCCTCGACGTCGCCGTTGGTCGGCAGCTCCTCGGCGCCGAGCTCCTCGCCGCGGGCGCGGCGCATGGCGGAGGCGCGGCGCAGATAGGTCTGCCGCTGCTCGGCGGTTGCGTCGACGTGGCGCAGGATCGCGAGCGAGATCACCGTGTCGTCGCGGCCGAGCGTGATGCCGCGCACGCCGGTGGAGTCGCGGCCCTTGAATACGCGCACGTCCGGCACGGCGAAGCGGATGCACTGGCCGTTCGCCGTCGTCAGCAGCACGTCGTCGTCGACCGAGCAGACCTGGACGTCGACGATGGCGTCGCCCTCGTCGAGCTTCATGGCGATCTTGCCGGCGCGGTTGACGTTGACGAAGTCCGACAGCTTGTTGCGCCGCACGTTGCCCGCCGCCGTGGCGAACATGACGTCGTAGCGCTCCCAGGTGTCCTCGTCCTCCGGCAGCGGCATGATCGTGGTGATGCGCTCGCCCTCGACGAGGGGGAGCATGTTGATCAGCGCCTTGCCTCGCGCGTTGGGCGCGCCGACCGGCAGGCGCCAGACCTTCTCCTTGTAGACCTGGCCGCGCGACGAGAAGTACAGGACCGGCGTGTGCGTGCTCGCGACGAACAGCCGCGAGACGAAATCCTCCTCGCGCGTCGCCATCCCCGAGCGGCCCTTGCCGCCGCGGCGCTGGGCCCGGTAGGTCGAGAGCGGCACGCGCTTGATGTAGCCCATGTGCGACACGGTCACGACCATGTCCTCGCGGGCGATCAGGTCCTCGACGTCGAACTCGCCCTCCGCCTCCATGATCTCGGTCCGGCGCGGCGTGGCGAACTCGGCGCGGGCGGCGGCGAGCTCGTCGCGGATGATGCCGAAGATGCGCGCGCGCGAGGACAGGATCTCGAGGTAGTCGCGGATCTCGTCGGCGAGCTTCTTGAGCTCGTCGCCGATCTCGTCGCGGCCGAGCGCGGTGAGGCGCTGCAGGCGCAGGTCGAGGATGGCGCGGGCCTGGACCTCGGAGAGGCGGTAGGTGCCGTCCTCCGCCACGCGGTGGCGCGGGTCGTCGACGAGCGCGATCAGGGGCGCGATGTCGTGCGCCGGCCAGTCGCGCTCCATCAACGCCTCGCGCGCCGTGTTCGGGTCGGGCGAGGTGCGGATGAGGCGGATCACCTCGTCGATGTTGGCCACCGCGATGGCGAGGCCGCACAGCACATGGGCGCGATCGCGGGCCTTGCCGAGCAGGAACTTGGTGCGCCGGGACACGACCTCCTCGCGGAAGTCGACGAAGGCGCGGATCATGTCCTTGAGGTTCAGCGTCTCGGGGCGCCCGCCGTTGAGCGCCACGAGATTGCAGCCGAACGAGGTCTGGAGCGGCGTGTAGCGGTAGAGCTGGTTCAGCACCACGTCGCCCACCGCGTCGCGCTTGAGCTCGACGACGATGCGCATGCCCTGGCGATCCGATTCGTCGCGCAGGTCCGAGATGCCCTCGACGCGCTTCTCGCGCACGAGGTCGGCGATGCGCTCGATCAAGGCCGCCTTGTTCACCTGGTAGGGGATCTCGGTGACGACGATCGCCTCGCGGTCCTTGCGGATCTCCTCGATCGTGGCGCGGGCGCGCATGATCACGGAGCCGCGGCCGGTGTGGTAGGCCGAGCGGGCGCCGGCGCGACCGATGATCAGGCCCCCCGTGGGGAAGTCCGGCCCCGGCACGATGCCGATCAGGTCGTCGACGGTGATCGCCGGATCGTCGATATAGGCGAGGCAGGCGTCTACGACCTCGCCGAGATTGTGCGGCGGGATGTTGGTGGCCATGCCCACCGCGATGCCGCCGGCGCCGTTGACGAGGAGGTTGGGGATGCGCGCCGGCAGGACCAGCGGCTCCTTCTCCTTGCCGTCGTAGTTGTCGCCGAAGTCGACGGTCTCCTTGTCGATGTCGTCCAGCAGCGCCATCGCCGGCTTGGCGAGCCGGCACTCGGTGTAGCGCATGGCCGCCGCGGGATCGCCGTCGACCGAGCCGAAATTGCCCTGGCCGTCGATCAGCGGCAGACGCATCGAGAAGGTCTGCGCCATGCGCACCAGCGCGTCGTAGATCGCCTGGTCGCCGTGCGGGTGGTACTTGCCCATGACGTCGCCGACGACGCGGGCGCACTTCACATAGGGCCGCTCCGGGAAGATGCCCGCCTCGTGCATGGCGAAGAGGATGCGCCGATGCACCGGCTTCAAGCCGTCGCGCACATCCGGAAGCGCCCGGCTGACGATCACGCTCATGGCGTAATCGAGGTAGGACTTCTTCATCTCCTCGATGATGGAGACCGGCTTGACGTCGGCGCCGGGGGGCGGCTCGCCCCCGGGGGTCTTGGGATCGTTCTCGGCCACGGGCGACCTTCTCTCGTGCGGCTCGCTGTCGAGCGACTGGGAATCCGCGGAGCGTGGGTCACGGCGCGAAGGGCCGCCGAATCCGCGGGGAAATCAACCCCCTAGATGGCCTCTCCAGGCAGCGGACGCAAGCGCGGCAAGGGCTCGCAACGGGCCCGCGCCGGCGTCGTCCACCGGGAACGAAGCCGGCGCCGGCCGTGCGGCGAGCGTGTCCGCTGCCGGCGCCCTCGATGCACCAGGCGCAGCTGTGCGATCCAGCCGCCGATATGGCGCATCGCGTCGCTCCGTCACAGGCCGAGATAGGCGGCGATCGGCGCCAGCCCCACGGCGTCGATGGACAGAGCGAGGCCCGCGGCGATGAGGCCGGCCCCGACGATGTTCGCCGCGCGCTCCGTGGCGACGAGCTTCTCGGCGGCCATGATCGCGGAGAAGGCGGCCATCCAGACGAGGTTCATCGCGCCGAGCACGACGAGCACCGCCATCATCGCCCAGCAGCAGCCGACGCAGCGGACTCCCTGCTCGAGCCCGAGCCGGAAGACCGCGCGCGGGCTCTCCAGCAATCCCTCAGTGCGCGCCCGGAACGGCGTGCCGACGGCGACGGGGCAGGAGCGCTTGAACGCCGTGAACTGGTAGAGGCCCGCCGCGCCGAGGGCGGCGCCGCCGAGCACGCCGGCGAGCCGCTCCGGCAGGGCGGCGGAGGCGAAGGCGACGGAGACGCCCGTCTGCAGGAGGGCGACGATGATCGACAGCGCCACCCACACCGCGAGATAGCCCGCGCCGAGGACGAGAGGCGACACCGCCCGGCGGCCGGCGGCGCGCGCGCCCTCGGCCTTCTCGGCATAGCCGACGAGAAGCGCGCTCGCGGTGGGCAGCATCATGGCGACGCTCATGGCGATCCACATCGCGACCGAGATGGCGAGCGCCGAGAGCGCACCGGCGAGGCTCGGCGCCTCGAGCACTGCGGCGGGCGTGCACAGCGCCTCGAGGAACGCATCCACCCCGCCGCCGCGGCGGACCGCCTCGAGCAGGAGGATCGCCCAGCCGACGAGGGTGAGCGTCCCGATCGAGACGAGGGCGACCGGAACCGGACGCTCCCAGGGTCGGGAGAGGAGGGTGGGGGCGGGGTCTGCGGATCGGCTCACGGGCGGCCTCGGATACGCGTGCACGTACAATGCGCTATAGCTCGGTCGCAGCCTAGCGAAACGGCCGCCGGGGCGCGTTGACGCGCATCAATCGCCATGGCGCACGCGACGCGCTAGATACGCCGTCACGGACGAAGCCGCGAACCGGGAGCGAGGAGCGGGACATGACGGACAGGACCTTCGACGTCGTCGTCGTCGGCGCGGGTGCGGCGGGGCTCGCCGCGGCGCTCGCCTTCGCGCGCGAGGGCTTCGCCACCGCCCTCGTCGGCGAGGCGCGGGCCGTGCGGGACGGCCGCACCGTGGCGCTGCTCGACGGCTCGGTGAGCTTCCTCGAGGCGCTCGGCGTGTGGGACGCGATCATGCCGGAGGCGGCGCCGCTCGAGACGATGCGGCTCATCGACGCGACCGACAACCTCTTCCGCGCGCCGACCGTGGACTTCCAGGCCCACGAGATCGACCTCGACGCCTTCGGCTGGAACGTGGAGAACGCGACGCTCGGCGAGCGGCTCGTCGAGGCCGTGGGCGAGGCGCCCGGGCTCGTGCCACTCAACGTCGCGGCGGAGGGGCTCGGCGGCCTGCAGGAGGTGATCGCGCCCGGTGACGACTTCCGCGACGACCCGGACGTCGAGGCCGACGGCAGCCTCCGCGCGGTCCGCCTCGCCGACGGCAGCGTGCTCCTCGCCTCGCTGATCGTCGCCGCCGACGGGCGCGGCTCGCGGCTGCGCGAGGACGCGGGCATCCGCACCCGTACCTGGGCCTACCCGCAGAAGGCGCTCACCACGATCCTCGCCCACGAGCGCGACCATCGCGACGTCTCGAGCGAGTTCCACACCCGCCAGGGCCCGTTCACCCTGGTGCCGCTGCCTGGGCGGCGCTCGAGCCTCGTCTGGGTGACCGCGCCCGAGAAGGCCGAGGCGCTCGCGGCCCTCGACGACGCGGCGCTCGCCCGCGCGGTCGAGCGCCAGGCGCGGTCGCTGCTCGGCGCGATGTCCGTCGACGGGCCCCGCGGCGTCGTGCCGATGACGGGGATGGCGGTCGCGCACTACACGGCCGAGCGTCTCGCCCTCGTCGGCGAAACCGCCCACGTCTTCCCGCCGATCGGGGCGCAGGGGCTCAATCTCGGCCTGCGGGACGTCGCCTCCCTGCGCGACGCCGTCGCCTCGAAGGGCGCCGAGGACGCCGGCGCCCGCGCCGCGCTCGCCGCCTACGAGCGCTCCCGCGGGCTCGACGTGCGCACCCGCACGATGGGCGTCGACATGCTCAACCGCACGCTGCTGGCCGGCATCCTGCCCGCGGATTTCCTGCGCGGCGCCGGGCTGCACGCCCTCTCCGCCGTCGGCCCGTTGCGGCGCATGATGATGCGCGAGGGCGTGACGCCGTCCGTCGGCACGCCCCAGCTGATGCGCCGCCGCGAGCCGCGGGCCGTGGCGTTCTGAGGAGGGCGAGCGGTCCCGCGTCGTCGCGCCGGGGGCAGAACCCCGGCCGTTCTCCCGCGTTCGTCCGTCTCCACAGCAAGGAGGCGACCATGCCCGACCGCACCGAAGACGAGGCCCGCCGCGCGGCGGCGCAGGCGATCGCCGCGGACGCGAACAAGGAGGTCGACGACGCGAGCCGTCCGCGCCTCACGCCGCAGAACCGCGCCGATCCCGCCGCCGCCGGCGAGGACACGACCGCGCCCTCGGGCGCCGGCGCACAGCACGGCCAGCCGGACAAGGCGGAGGGCGAGACCGATGCGAGCCGCGTCGCGGAGGCGCTGAAGCGGCCCTCCCGCGAGGAGGGCGCGATGCATTTCGGCGCGAAGCCGGCCGACGCCGCACCCGAGGGCTCGGCGGACGCCGCAGTGGAGCGCGCCGCCGCTGGCTGGTCCGGCCGGCGCGAGAACGAGCAGGGGTGACCGGCCGGACCGTCGTCGCCCACGGGGCCCTCGAGCGAGGCCGACGAGCCGGGCGGACGCAGGGCGGGTGGACCTCGGCGGCGTCCGGCGGATAGAAGATGGCGGCGCCGGCCGCGATCGGCGTTCGATGGCCCGCACCGAGACGCCCGATGCTGATCCGAGCCTACGATCCCACATACGATGCCGACGCCTGCCTCGCGGTCTGGCGCGCCGCGTCCGAGGCGGGGCATCCCTTTCTCGGCGCGTCCGCGCTGGACGCCGACGCCGTGCTCGTGCGGGACGTCTACCTGCCGCGCGCCGAGATCATGGTCGCATCGGACGATGGGCGCCTCGCCGGCTTCCTGGCGCTGCTCGGCACAGTCATCGGCGGTCTCTTCGTCGATCCTGCGCGACACGCCCGCGGCATCGGCCGCGCGCTCGTGCTTCATGCCGCCGCCCGGAAGGGCGCGCTCGATGTCGAGGTCTACGAGGAGAATGCCGGCGCTCGCGCCTTCTACGATCGCCTCGGGTTCGTCCCGACGGGACGGCGCGCGACGGACGACCAGGGCCGGCCGCATCCGCTCGTGCGCATGAGCCGCGCTCCCGGGTGAGCGCCCGACGGGCGCCTCACAGGCGCCGGGCGAGCCAGCCGGCGAAGCTCTCGGCGAGGGCGACCGCGCGGCGCTGCTCGAACTGCCCGGCATACCACGGGCCGGACTGGCCCGGGGGCAGGGCCACGCGCAGCGGCTCGCGGGCGAGGACGCGGCCGCCGGCGGTCAGCGTCGCCGTGCCGGAGAGCTCGTCCGCCGCGAGCGAGCCGCCACCGGGCATGCCGAAGCCGAGGGGCCCGTCGTCGGTCTCGCCGGAGCCGTAGCCTCTCAGCTCGAAGCGCTCGAGCACGACCTCGAGGCGCGCGCCGCCCCGGGCGCGCCGATCGGCGAAGCGGGCCTCCAGCGCGCGGCGCAGGCTGTCCTGGAGGAGGTCGGCGTAGTTGCCCACGCCTTTGGCGCGCAGCGGAGCGACGTCGACGCGGATCTCGCCGATGGCGGGCGCCGGCTGCGCGTGCACCGGCGCGATCGACGCGAGCGCGATGAGGACGGGGAGCGCCACGGCGAGGACGACGGCGGCGCGGCGTCCGCCGCTTGTCAGGGTATGCGAAGCATGTGCGGTCATGGCGGTCCTCACAGTCGCTCGACGAGCCGATCGGCGAAAGCCTGCGCCAGGTTCGCGGCGCTGGCGCGCTCGTCTGCCGTCGCCGCCGTCTGCAGCGCCGATCGGAAGGAGCAGGGCGATCGCGGTCGCCGCCAGGATGATCCGCACGCCGAAGGTCCCCCGTCGCGTGGATCGCACGAGACGAGAACCCCGCGCAGGGCGCGGGGTTCGGGCGGTGTCAGCGGAACTCGACGCTCATCACCTCGTAGGACTTGCCGCCGCCGGGTGTGTGCACCTCGACGGTGTCGCCCACGGTCTTGCCGATCAGGGCGCGCGCGATCGGCGAGCCGATCGAGACCCGGCCGGAATGCACGTCCGCCTCCGGCTCGCCCACGATCTGGTAGGTCTTCTCCTCCTCGGTGTCCTCGTCGATGAGCTTCACGGTGGCGCCGAACTTGACGCGGTCCCCGTTCAGCTTGGCCGGCTCGATCACCTCGGCGCGGGAGATCAGGCTCTCGAGCTCCAGGATGCGGCCCTCGTTGTGGGACTGGGCTTCCTTGGCGGCGTGATACTCGGCGTTCTCGGACAGGTCGCCGAGCGCGCGCGCTTCCGCGATCGCCTGGATGATCCGCTGGCGCTCGACCTGCTGGCGCTGCTTGAGCTCCTCTTCCAGCTTCCTGAACCCCGGGGCCGTGATCGGGACCTTGTCCATGTCTTGTCTCACCGACGCGAAAAAGCCGAAGCGCGGAGCGGCCTGGCCGGCGCCCCGCGCTGTGGCGGTTGGAGATGTGGCGGGAGCCGCGCGCCGTCGAGAGGCGCAGGGCGCGCTTCAGGCGAAATAGTCCTGCAGCGCCCGCACTTCGAGATCGCCGCCGAGATAGGCCTCGATGCCTTCCGCGGCCGCGATCGCTCCTGCGAGAGTGGTGTAGTACGGCACCTTATGCAAGAGGGCCGCCCGGCGCAGCGAACGGGAATCGGACAGCGCGCCGGCGCCCGCGCTCGTGTTGAACACGAGATGCACGTCGCCGTTCTTGATCGAATCGACGATGTGCGGCCGTCCCTCCAGCACCTTGTTGATGCGCTTGGCCGCCACGCCCTCGGCCGCGAGGAAGCGCTGCGTGCCGCTCGTGGCGAGGATGGTGAAGCCGTGGCCGGCCAGCATCCGCACGGCGGGGAGGATCCCCGCCTTGTCGTCGTCGCGCACCGAGACGAAGACCGCGCCCGCCTTCGGCAGCATCGTGCCCGAGCCGAGCTGGCTCTTGAGGAAGGCGATGCCGAAGGAGTGGTCGAGCCCGATCACCTCGCCGGTGGAGCGCATCTCCGGCCCGAGCAGCACGTCGACGCCGGGGAAGCGCGCGAAGGGGAACACCGCCTCCTTCACCGCGATGTGGTCGCGCGGCGCCGCGCGCTCGCCGAGGCCGAAGCCGGCGAGCGCCTCGCCGGCCATCACCCGCGAGGCGATCTTGGCGATCTGCGTGCCGATCACCTTGGCGACGAAGGGCACCGTGCGCGAGGCGCGCGGGTTGACCTCCAGCACGTGGATCACGCCGTCCTTGATGGCGTACTGCACGTTCATCAGCCCGCCGACGTCGAGGGCGAGCGCCAGCGCCTTGGTCTGGCGCTCCAGCTCGGCGATCGTCTCGGCGGAGAGGGTGCGCGGCGGCAGCGAGCAGGCCGAATCGCCCGAGTGGATGCCCGCCTCCTCGATGTGCTCCATGATGCCGGCGACGAAGACGTCCTTGCCGTCGCACAGGGCGTCGACGTCGATCTCGGTGGCGTCCGTCAGGTAGCGGTCGAACAGGAGCGGGTTCTTGCCCAGCACCGTATTGATCTGCCCGGTCTTGTCGTTGGGGTAGCGCGCCTTCACGTCCGAGGGGATGAGCGAGGGTAGGGTGCCGAGGAGATAATCCTCGAACTGCGCCTCGTCGCGGATGATCGCCATGGCGCGGCCGCCGAGCACGTAGGAGGGGCGCACCACGAAGGGCAGGCCGAGATCCTGCGCGATGAGCCGCGACTGCTCGACGGAGTAGGCGATGCCGTTCTTGGGCTGCTTCAGGCCGAGCTTGTCGAGCAGGCGCTTGAAGCGGTCGCGGTCCTCGGCGAGGTCGATCATGTCGGGCGAGGTGCCGAGGATCGGCACGTCGGCGTCCTCGAGCGCGCGGGCGAGCTTCAGCGGCGTCTGGCCGCCGAACTGCACGATCACGCCGTGGAGCCGGCCCGCCTCGCGCTCGGTCTCGATGATCTCGAGCACGTCCTCGGCGGTGAGCGGCTCGAAGTAGAGCCGATCCGAGGTGTCGTAGTCGGTCGAGACGGTCTCGGGATTGCAGTTGATCATGATCGTCTCGTACCCGGCGTCGCCGAGCGCGAAACAGGCGTGGCAGCAGCAATAGTCGAACTCGATGCCCTGGCCGATGCGGTTGGGGCCGCCGCCGAGGATGATCACCTTGTCGCGCCCGCTCGGCTGCGCCTCGTCCACCGGCGCCCCGCCGAAGGGGGCCTCGTAGGTCGAGTACATGTAGGCGGTGGGGGAGGCGAACTCGGCGGCGCAGGTGTCGATGCGCTTGAACACCGGGCGCACCCCGAGCCCGCGGCGCCGGGCCTTCACCTCGGCCTCCTCCAGGCCCGCCAGCATGGCGAGGCGCGCGTCGGAGAAGCCCATCGCCTTGAGGCGGCGCAGGGCGCCGGGCGTCGTCGGGAGCCCGAGGGTGCGGACCTTCGCCTCCGTCTCGACGATGTCCTTCAGGTGCTCGAGGAACCACGGGTCGATCATGCACGAGGCGTGCACGTCCTCGATCGACGTGCCGAGCCGCAGCGCCTGGGCCACCTTGAGCAGGCGGTCGGGCGTGGGCGTGCCGAGCGCGGCCTTGATGGCGTTCTCGTCGTCGCCCTTGCCGATCCCCTCGATCTCGATCTCGTCGAGGCCGGAGGGCCCGGTCTCGAGCGAGCGCAGCGCCTTCTGCAGGCTCTCGGGGAAGGAGCGGCCGATCGCCATCGCCTCGCCGACCGACTTCATCGCGGTGGTCAGCGTCGGCTCGGCGCCGGGGAACTTCTCGAAGGCGAAGCGCGGGATCTTGGTGACGACGTAGTCGATCGTCGGCTCGAACGCCGCCGGCGTGGCGCCCCCGGTGATGTCGTTGGCGATCTCGTCGAGCGTGTAGCCCACCGCGAGCTTCGCCGCGACCTTGGCGATGGGGAAGCCCGTCGCCTTGGAGGCGAGCGCCGAGGAGCGCGACACGCGCGGGTTCATCTCGATCACGACCATGCGCCCGTTCGCCGGGTTGATCGCGAACTGCACGTTCGACCCGCCGGTCTCGACGCCGATCTCGCGGAGTACCGCGATCGATGCGTCGCGCATGATCTGGTATTCCTTGTCGGTGAGCGTCAGCGCCGGCGCCACCGTGATCGAATCGCCCGTGTGCACGCCCATCGGGTCGATGTTCTCGATCGAGCAGATGATGATGCAATTGTCCGCGCGATCGCGGACCACCTCCATCTCGTACTCCTTCCAGCCGAGCACGCTCTCCTCGATCAGCACCTCGCCGGTGGGTGAGGCGTCGAGACCGCGCTCGACGATGTCGAGGAACTCCTCGCGATTGTAGGCGATGCCGCCGCCGGTGCCGCCCAGCGTGAAGGAGGGGCGGATGATCGCCGGAAGCCCGATCTCGGCGAGCGCCATCAGCCCCTCGCCCAGCGCGTACTCGATGGTGCGCTTGCGCCGCTCCATCTCGCCGGCGGCCCAGCCGCGCTCGAACTCGGCGACGAGGCGGGCCTTCTCGCCCGCATCGACGTCCGTCGCCTCGATGCGGGCGATCTCGGCGCGGTGCTGGTCCTTGTACTTCTTCTTGAGCGCGGAGGCGTTGGCGAGCCGCGAGGCCGGCGTCGCGAGCCCGATTCGCGCCATCGCCTCGCGGAACAGCTGGCGGTCCTCGGCCATGTCGATGGCCTCGGCCTTGGCGCCGATCATCTCGACGCCGAACTTCTCGAGCACGCCCATCTGCTGGAGCGAGAGCGCGCAGTTGAGCGCCGTCTGGCCGCCCATCGTGGGCAGCAGCGCGTCGGGGCGCTCCTTCTCGATGATCTTGGCGACGATCTCGGGCGTGATCGGCTCCACGTAGGTGCGGTCCGCCAGCTCCGGATCGGTCATGATCGTCGCCGGGTTGGAGTTCACCAGCACGATCCTGTAGCCCTCCTCCTTGAGGGCCTTGACCGCCTGCGTGCCCGAATAATCGAACTCGCAGGCTTGGCCGATGATGATCGGCCCCGCGCCGATGATGAGGATCGAGGAAATATCGGTGCGTTTGGGCATGACGGTCTCGTGCTCGAAAGGGCCGCCCGCACATCATGAAAAGAGGCCCGCGCGCGAACGCGTGAGCCTCGTGCCGAGCGGCCCGGCCGCGTGGAGCGGCCAGGATCGCGATGTGAGGGGGTCTATAGACCGAAGTCTTTCGCGAGGGAAGGGTCGCGCAGCCGGCTAAGGCGGCGCGATGCGGCGCGGCACGGAACCGCTCCGACGCGCGTCGCATTGGCAGGCGCGCCGTCAGGCTCTACCTTCGGTGCCGCACTGCGAGAAACGAGGAGACGCGAGCCTATGCCCTATACGCGCTGGACGATCGTCACGGGAGCCTCGAGCGGGATCGGCGCGGAGATCGCGCGCCAGTTCTCCGCCATCGGGCACAATCTCGTCCTCGTGGCGCGCCGGCGCGAGAAGCTAGAGGCGCTCGCCGCCGAGCTGACCCGCGCGGACCGGGGCGCCGTCGAGGTGATCGAGCTCGACCTCGCGCGGCCCGACGCGCCCGCCGAGCTGCATGCGGCGGTGGCGGAGAAGGGGCTTCCCATCCACACGCTCGTCAACAACGCGGGCTTCGGCCTGCGCGGCGACTTCGTCGACCTCGGGCTCGAGGAGCAGGTGGCGATGATCGAGCTCAACGTCACGGCGCTCACCCGGCTGTCGCGGCTGTTCCTGCCGGATCTGATCAAGCGCGGGCAGGGCGGGATCCTCAACGTCTCGTCCCTCGCCGCCTTCCAGGCCGGGCCGCACATGGCGGTGTACTACGCCACCAAGGCCTACGTGCTCTCGCTCTCCGAGGCGCTGCACGAGGAGGCCAAGCCCTTCGGCGTGACGGTGACCGCTCTCTGCCCCGGCGCCACCGAGAGCGAGTTCGGCGCGCGCGCCGGCCTGGAGGGCTCGCGGATGTTCCGCGCCGGGCGAATGGACGCCGCGAAGGTGGCACGGATCGGCGTCGAGGCCTACCGCGCCGGCCATGCGGTCTCGACGCCGGGGGCGCGCAACAAGCTCGTGATGGAGCTCAACCGCTTCCTGCCGCGCGTGATCATGCGGCGTGCGGCAGGGTCGATGCAGGCGTGAGCGTCACATCGGCGCTCACACCACCTGGAGCGTGATCGCCCCCAGCCCGGCGATCGCGGCGCGCATGGTCTCGCCGCGGGCGACCGGGCCGACGCCCTCGGGCGTGCCGGTGAAGATGACGTCGCCGGCGAAGAGCTCGTTGTAGCGCGACAGGTAGGCGATCTGCTCCGCGACCGACCAGATCATGTCGGCGAGGTCGCCCGACTGGCGCACCGCCCCGTCCACCTCGAGCCGGATCTCGCCCGAAACGGGGTGCCCGACCTGCGAGACCGGATGGATCGGGCCGATCGGGGCGGAGAAGTCCGCGCCCTTGGCGAGCGCCCACGGGCGACGCAGGCTCTTCGCCTCGTCCTGCAGGTCGCGCCGCGTCATGTCGAGGCCCACCGCGTAGCCGAAGACGAGATCGAGCGCCTCCTCGGTGGTGACGTCGCGCCCGCCGCGGGAGAGGGCGCAGACGAGCTCCACCTCGAAATGGTAGTTCTGCGTCATCTGCGGGTAGGCGTGCTCGGCGAGCGCGTCCGCCGGCACGGGCTGGAGCGCGTCCGCCGGCTTCATGAAGAAGAAGGGCGGCTCGCGGTCCGGGTCGTGGCCCATCTCGCGGGCGTGGGCGGCGTAGTTGCGCCCGACGCAATAGACCCGGCGAACGGGAAACAGCGCGCTCGCGCCGGCGACGGGGATTGCCGGGATCTCGGCGGCGGGGAAGACGAAAGTCATGGGGAGCCTCTCGCGTGCCTCTCGGGGCGACTCGTTCAGCGATCTCTAGAGTGGAGCATCATCTGATCCACCAACCGGATTCCACTTGGTGGGATGATGCTCTAGCCGAGGGCGCCGGCCGGCGCCACGCCCACGGGCGGACGGCTCACATGAGCCCGAGCCCCACCAGCGCCACGACGACGTAGCGCGCCCCCTTCGCCACGACCACGAGCGGCAGGAAGACGAGGAGCGGCGTGCGCATCACCCCCGCGACCACGGTGAGCGGGTCGCCGACGATCGGGGGCCAGGAGAGCAGCAGCGAGGCGACGCCCCACCGCCGATAGAGCGCCTCGGTGCGCGCGTAGCGCTCCGGCGAGACGGGAAAGCGCGGGTGGCCGCGAAATCGCACCAGGAAGCGGCCGATCCCCCAGTTCGCGACCGAGCCGGCCACGTTGGCGATCGTGGCGACCAGCACCGCGAGCCAGGCCGCCACCTCGCCGAGCGCGAGCACGCCGACGAGCGCGGCCTCCGAGGTGCCCGGAAGCAGCGTCGCCGAGGTGAAGGCGGAGAGCGCGAGGGCGGTGAGTACGGCGATGTCGCCCAAGGCGGCGGGTCTCCGGCTGGATCGTCTAAGTCGAGGCTCCGGCGACCTCGCATCCGCCGCTGCCGCGCGCAAGGGGTGACGACGCCGCCCCCGGTCGTGCTAAAGCAGACGCGACGCCAACGGAGCCTCCCGCGACACCATGAACGACGCCACCCCGACGCCCGAAGCCGCCCTCGTCGCGCGCCTGGCCGAGCGCCTGGGTGCCGCCAACGTGATCTCCACCCTCACCGACATCGAGCCGCACCTCGTCGAGAGCCGCGGTCTCTACCGCGGGCGGGCGCTCGCCGCCGTGCGCCCCAAGGACGTGCACGAGGTCTCCTTCGTGCTGGCGCAGTGCGCCGAGGCCGGCGTGCCCGTGGTGCCGCAGGGCGGGAATACCGGTCTCGTCGGCGGCGGCGTGCCGCATGGGGGGGTGGTGCTGTCGCTGGCGCGGCTCAACGCCGTGCGCGGGCTCGATCCCCTCAACGCCACCATCACCGTCGAGGCGGGCGTCACGCTCAAGACCATCCAGGATGCGGCGGACGAGGCGGATCGGCTGTTCCCGCTCTCGCTCGCCTCCGAGGGCACCTGCCAGATCGGCGGCAACCTCGCCACCAATGCCGGCGGCACCGGCGTGCTGCGCTACGGCAACGCCCGCGACCTCGTGCTCGGCCTCGAGGTGGTGCTCGCCGACGGGCGGATCTGGAACGGGCTGAAGGCGCTGCGCAAGGACAACACGGGCTACGACCTCAAGCACCTCTTCATCGGCTCGGAGGGCACCCTCGGCGTGATCACGGCCGCGGTGCTGAAGCTCTACCCCAAGCCCAAGGCCAAGGTGACGGCCTTCCTCGGCTGCGAGGGGCCGCATGCGGCGCTGAACGTGTTCGAGCGCCTGCGCGAGGAGGCGGGCGACCAGCTCACCGCCTTCGAGTACATCCCCCGCTTCGGCCTCGATCTGGTGCTGAAGCACGCCGACGGCGTCACCCGCCCGCTCGCGGGCGACCATGCCGCCTACGCGCTCGTCGAGCTCTCCTCGCCGCGGGCGGATGCGCAGCTCGAGAGCGTGATCGAGACGGTGCTCGGCGCGGCCATCGAGGACGGGCTCGTCGAGGACGCGACGATCGGCGCGAGCGAGGCGCAGAACGCGGCGCTCTGGAAGCTGCGCGAGATGCTCTCCGAGGTGCAGGGCCGCGAGGGCGGCTCGATCAAGCACGACGTCTCGGTGCCGGTCTCTCGGGTGGCCGACTTCATCGTCGAGGCGTCCGCCGCCTGCGAGGCGGCGATGGAGGGCATCCGCGTGTGCGCCTTCGGCCATTTCGGCGACGGCAACATCCACTTCAACCTGTCCCAGCCGGTCGGCATGGAGAAGGCGGCCTATCTCGGCGAGTGGGAGCGCTTCAACCGTATCGTCCACGACATCGTCCACGCCTACGACGGCTCGATCGCCGCCGAGCACGGGGTGGGGCTGATCAAGCGCGACGAGCTGAAGCTCTACAAGGACCCCGTCGCCCTCGAGGCGATGCGCGCGATCAAGTCCGCGCTCGATCCGCGCGACATCCTCAATCCCGGCAAGGTCGTGGCGCTCTCGCCCGAGGCGCCGGCCGCCCTGCCGGGGCGCTGAGTATGGACGACAAGGCGATCGACATCCTCTCCATCGGCGAGCCGCTGATGGAGCTGGCGCAGACGCAGCGTTCCGGCGAGGGGCTCTACGCACCCGGCTTCGGCGGGGACTGCTCCAACGTCGCCATCGCCGCCGCGCGGCTCGGCGCCCGCGCCGCGATGGCGACGGCGGTGGGGGACGACACGTTCGGGCAGGCCTTCCTCGATGTGTGGGCGCGCGAAGGCGTCGACACCTCGGCCGTGATCCGCCGGCCGGGCGAGCGCACCGGCGTCTACTTCATCAGCTACGGCCCGGACGGGCACGACTTCAGCTACTACCGCCAGGGCTCGGCTGCGAGCCTGATGACGCCCGCCGAGCTGCCGACGAAGGCGATCGCGACGGCGCGCATCCTCCACGCGTCGGGCATCAGCCAGGCGATCTCGCCATCCTGCACGGACGCGGTGTTCGCCGCGATGCGGGCGGCGCGGGAGGCGGGCGCGCTCGTCTCCTACGACACGAACCTGCGGCTGCGGCTGTGGCCGCTCGACCGGGCGCGGGCGATCATCCAGGCCGCCGCCGCGATGGCCGACATCGTGCTGCCGGGCCACGCCGACGCGCGCCTCCGCACCGGGCTCGATCGGCCCGAGGAGATCTGCGACGCCTACCTGCGGCTCGGCGCCTCGGTGGTGGCCCTGACGCTCGGCAAGGACGGGGCGATGATCGCGACGCCGGAGGGGAGGACGTCGATTCCCGCCCGTCGTGTCGCCGCGGTCGACGCGACCGGGGCGGGGGACGCCTTCGACGGCGCCTTCCTCGCCGACTACGTGCGCCACGGCGACCCCGCCCGCGCCGGTGCCTTCGCCAACGCGGCGGCGGCGCTCTCCACGCGCGGGTACGGGGCGGTGGGGCCGCTGCCGACGCGGGCGGAGGTGGAGGCGTTCGCCGAGCAGGGCTGAAGACGCGCCCGACGCCCGGCTCGGTCCAGGCCGATCCGGATCGTTCGATCAACCACGTGTAGCTCCCTCTCGTTCAGCCGCGCGATCCGGGCCGTGAGCCGTGGGATGACCCGCGCCTGCGCTTGCAGCGGGAGGAGCGTCGGGCTCGCGCGGACGAGAAGCGTGGGGTCCGCCGCACCGGGTCGTGTGCCGATGCGGCGAGACGCGCCGACGCAGGCGCCCGTGCGCGGTGAGGCGCAGTGGGGCGACCGGAGCGTGCATCCGTAAGAACGCCGACGACGGCCACGTTTAACGAAGTTTAGAGGGTGATCGCGCCAGAACGGATTGGAAGCTGGCAACGCGGTGGACAGCCGAGACATAGCAATGCAGATCAAGCCCACTCAACGCGAATTACTGTTCGACGCCGCAGATCTGATCGTTTCGAAGACGGATCTGAAAGGGCGCATCACATATGCGAATCGCACATTTTGCGAAATCTCCGGTTATGGCGAGGCCGAGGTGATCGGCCAGCCGCACGCGATGATTCGTCACCCGGACATGCCGCGCGCGGTCTTCAAGGTCCTGTGGGACGCGATCCTCGCCGGCCGCGAGGTGTTCGCCTACGTCAAGAACATGACCAAGGCCGGCGACCACTATTGGGTCTTCGCCCACGTCACGCCCTCCTTCGACGGCGCGCGCAGGGTCACCGGCTTCCACTCGAACCGCCGGTTGCCGCGCCGCGACGCGCTCGCGACGGTGGAGCCCCTCTACCGCGAGCTCTCGCGGCTCGAGGCGTCGCACAGGAACGGGAAGGACGCGGTCGCCGCGTCGAGCGCCCATCTCCATTCCCTCATCGCCGGCAAGGGCCAGGACTATGACCGCTTCGTCTTCTCTCTCTAAGGCCGCGATGGGCCTGGCGCTCGCGGGCGTCGGCGGTGCGGGTCTCGCGGTCACGGGGCCGGTCCTCGGCTCGACGATGGCGCTCGGCTTCGGCGTGCTGACGCTAGCCGGGATCGGCCTCACGGGTTTCATGCTCAGACGGGTCCATGCGGCGCTGTCGCGCACGACCGACGTCGTGCGCCGGATCGGGCGGGGCGACTTCGAGGCGCGCCTCGTCGGCGTCCGCGAAGGCGGCGGGCTCGGCGCGCTGATGCACCAGGTCAACGACAGCACCGACCGGATCGACGCCTTCGTGCGCGAGGCGGCGGCGTCGATGGCGGCGGTGAGGGACAACAAGTACTACCGCCGGATTCTTCCCGACGGGCTCGAAGGCGCGCTCGGCGGGGCAGCGACGACGATCAACGAGGCGACCGAGGTGATCGAGGGCCGCGTCGCGGCGTTCAACGCGTCGACGGCGACGTTCGAGGAGGCGATCGAGGCGATCGTGCGCACGCTCGCAGACTCGTCGCGGACCATGGGCGAGATGGCGGCGAGCATGGAGACCGGTGCCGCGACGACGAACGAGCGCGCGAGCGCGGTGGCCGCCGCCTCCGAGGAGATGTCGATCTCGGTCGAGACGGTGGCCTCGGCGGCGACGGAGCTCTCGGCATCCGCCCAGGAGGTCGTCGACGAGGCCGAGCGCTCCGCCGGCCGCGCCCGCCAGGCCGTCGCGCGCGCCGCCGAGACGCAGGCGATCGTCAACGGGCTCTCCGGTGCGGCGGAGCGGATCGGCAAGGTGGTCGAGCTGATCAACGCCATCGCCGACCAGACGAACCTCCTCGCGCTCAACGCGACGATCGAGGCTGCCCGCGCCGGCGAGGCGGGGCGTGGCTTCGCGGTGGTGGCCGCCGAGGTGAAGACGCTCGCCGGCCAGACCGCCAAGGCGACCGAGGAGATCGCCTCGCAGGTCGGCGAGCTGCAGTCGGCGACGTCCGGCGCGGTCTCGTCGATCACCGACATCGCACGGCTGATCGAGGACATCGACGCGGCGTCCTCCCAGATCGCCAACGCCATCGCCTCGCAGACGGCGGCGACGGCGGAGATCGCGCGCAACACCGAGCAGGCGTCCGAGGGAACGCGGAACGTCACCGAGAACATCCACGGCGTGTCGCAGAACGTCCAAGGTTCACGCCGGTCGGCGAGCGCCGTGCTCGCGGCCGCCGGCGAGGTCGAGGCGCAGGGGCGGCGCCTCGGCGAGGAGGTCCGCGCCTTCCTCGTCACCCTGCGCCGCGGACCGATGGAGCGGCGCGAGGAGGAGAAGGCAGCGAAGCAGCGCGCTGCTTGAAACGCCGCGTCCTCTTTGGAGGCGCGGAATCCGCGCGGAGCGCGGGCGGTGGGGTCGTTCGAATGCCCGCGCGAGCCGTATCGCCGCCCTGCCCACCCTGCGGCCAGAAGGCCGTCGTCTTCCGATGCGGGGAGGTGGCGGTCGCCGCGGACGGCCGGACGGCCTCACTCCATCACGGCCGCCTTGAGGATGCAGACCATGGTCGCGCGGCCCGGCTCGCCGCCGACGCAGCGCACCGTGTGCGGGCGGTCGCAGCGGTAGCGCAGTGTCTCGCCGGCGCGGGCGCGCTGGACGACGCCGGCGACCTCGACCTCGAACTCGCCCTCGAGCACCGACAGGTGCTCCACCGAGCCGCGCTGGTGTGCGTCCGAATCGAGCACGCCGCCGGGATCGGAGGCGATGTCGTACCATTGCAGCCACTCGACCGTCTTGATCCAGCCGATGATGGCGAGCCGCATCTTGCCATCGTCGGAGACGAGGATCGGCGTGTCGGGGCGCGAGGATTTCTGGATGAAGGGCTCGTCGTCCACCGTCGCGAGGACGCGCTCGATCGAGACGTCGAGCGCCTGCGACAGGCGCCAGATCGTGGCGAGCGTCGGGTTGGTCTCGTTGCGCTCGATCTGGCTGATGATCGACTTCGCCACGCCCGACTGCTCGGCGAGCTCCGACAGGGAGAGGTTGTAGGCCTTGCGCAGGCGCTGGATCGTCTTGCCCAGCTGGCCCGAGAGCACCTGTGCTCCCGCCTCGAGCTCGCGCGTGCGCTCCCTGCCCTCGACGCCCATCAGGTTCTTCCCGCTCGCCGGGGCGTTCCTTTGGCCGAACGCCCGTTTGTCACTTCAAACGCACCATGCCCAACGGCGCCAGACGGCGCAAGGGATTCGCGAGGGTTTCGCGAGACCGCACCCGCGTCGTCCGAGGCCTCGATCGCGCCAGGACAACGCCGCCCGCGCCGCGCGCGTTCACCCCGCCTCGAGGCCGAAGCGGGCGACGACGGCGGGCTGGATCGCGCCGGCGGTCATGGTGAGGAGCACGAGCCGCGCGTCGAGGCTCTCCCCCTCCTCCAGCGCCTCCTCGATACGCCGCTCCACCCGCGCCAGCGCGGCATCGCCGTTTGCGTGGAGGAAGGCGTCGGGCCCGACGATGCAGTAGGCCAGGATCTCCGCCGCCGGCGGGTAGGCGAGGGGAGCCGGCTCCGCGCCGTCCGCCGCGTCCTTCATCAGCGACACGGCGGCGAGCTTGATCGGCTCGCGCACCATCGCCGGATGGACGTCGAAGCGGCGCAGCGCCTCGTCCAGACGTCGCAGGTCCTCCGAGCGGCCGAAGCGGCCGAACATCCCGATCGACGAGCCGCGCTTCACCGGATCACAGCGCGCGCTCGAGCACGAGCTCGCCGCGCGGCCCCTGGATCGTCAGGCGCGGGCCCTCCGTGTCCCAGCGCTGGGCGGCGCGCAGGGCCTCGAGGAACGTGCGTTCCTTCTGCATCGTGGCGCTGTCGCATTGCCGCC
The DNA here is from genome assembly GCA_051117315.1 of Salinarimonas sp. Lineage (GTDB taxonomy): Bacteria > Pseudomonadota > Alphaproteobacteria > Rhizobiales > Beijerinckiaceae > Salinarimonas. Next base: position 32,903 of record JBNPEA010000084.1, read on the forward strand.
GGGTGAGGGCGAAGGGACCGACGGCGAAGCCCTGGTCGCGCAGGGGATAGGCCGTCGCCGAATAATTGTTGCATCCCGAGAAGCCGCGCAGGCGCAGGGTCTCGTCGAGCGTCATCGCCGGGCGTTCCCCGTCGAAGGCGCGCCCGTTCAGGGTCGCCGCCTCGAAGGTCACGCCGAGCGGGAACTGCTTGGGCATCATCGGCGGCGGCACCGCCGGCGCCTGCTGCTCGGACGGATCGGGCGGACCACCGAAGCCCTGTGCCAGCCCCTGCGGTGCGCCCGCGAGGGCTGCGAGGAGCGCGAGGGCCGCGACACGCGACACGGTCATGGGTGGAGAACTCCGGTCTCGACTGGATTGCGCGGGACCATAGAGAGCCGGATCGGGCGGCGCAAGAAAATGCGCCGGCGGCGTGATCCGCCGCGCGAGGCGTCTCGTAGGCAGGAGTGAAGTTCGGTCATGAGCTTCCTTCCCGCGGCGCTCCCTTTCCCGCGCGCGCCGCACACCTCGAGCCGCCCCTCACGGGGCGGCTTTTTTTCGCTCAGGTGCCTATCCGCGCCTCGAGCCGAGCCAGCAGCGGGTTCTCCGACCGGAACACGTATTCGAGCCCGCGCACGGTGATGTCCGCCGCGCCGGTCTCGGCGAGCGTGTCGACGAGCCCGAACACCGCCGCCGTCGGGCAGTGCAGCACGAGCTCGGGCGCGGTGATTCCGTAGGGTGCGCGGGCGCCGTGGACCTCGCCGGCGGCGACCGCGGCCGGCGCCTCGTCGTGCCCGATGCGTGCGCGGATCTCGCGAGTGGTGCGCGCGGCCTCCTCCGCCGCGATCCGCCCGAGGATCGCCCGCGCTGCGGCGCGGGCCTCGTCCGTCCAGGAGGCCCGCAGGGAGGCGACGAGGTTCGCCTCCGAGCGCAGCATCACGCCGTCGTCGAGCACCTTCAGCGCGTTGGCCGCGAGCGTCGCGCCCGAGGTGGTGATGTCGACGATGATCTCCGCGGCGCCCGATGCCGGCGCGCCCTCGGTGGCGCCGAGGGACTCGACGATGCGGTAGTCGGCGAGCCCGTGCTCCGCGAAGAAGCGGCGCGTCAGGGTCACGTACTTGGTCGCGACCCGCATCTTGCGCCCGTGGCGCACCCGCAGGTCCACCGCCACCTCGTCGAGGTCGCTCATGCTGCGCACGTCGATCCAGGCCTGGGGCACGGCGACGACGACGTTGGCCTCGCCGAAGCCGAGCGGCGTGAGCAGCGCGACGACGGCGTCCGCGTCGGCGATCTGCTCGCGCACCAGGTCCTCGCCGGTGACGCCGAGATGCGCCTGGCCGGTGGCGAGCTGGGTCGTGATCTCGCTCGCGGAGAGGAACTTGACGAGGACGCCGGGCAGGCCGCGGATCGCCCCGTGATAGTCCCGCGCGCCGCGGCTCTGCTGGAAGGCGAGGCCGGCACGGGCGAAGAAGGCGGTGGCGTTCTCCTGCAGCCGGCCCTTGGACGGCACGGCGATGACGAGGGGCGCGCTCATGCTCTCTCTCCGGCATCGGTCGCGGGGGCGAGGGCGGCGGCGATGCGGTCGAGCCAGAAGGCGCAGCCGATCGCGGGCACCGGCTCGGGCGCGCCGAGCCGCGTCAGCAGGCGATCGTAGCGCCCGCCGCCGACGAGCGGCCGGGCCTGCGCGTCGTCCCGCGCCGCCGCCTCGAAGATGAAGCCGGTATAATAGTCGAGATTGCGGGCGAAGTCGGCGTGGAACGCGAGCGCCCCCACGTCGACGCCCCGCGCGGCGAGGAAGCCGGTGCGTTCCTCGAACAGGCCGATCGCCGGCTCGATCGCGAGCTCGGCCTCCCGGGCGAGGGCGCGCACCCGCGCGGCCGCGGTGTCGGGGTCGCCGCGAATGCCGAGATAGGTGCTCAGCACCTCGCGGGCGCGGGCCGAGAGGCCCCCGCCGCGCCGGCCGGCACGCGCCAGGAAGCGCTCGGCGATCTCGCCGGCGCTGCGTCCGCCGACCGAGCTGATGCCGGCGATGGCGAGCAAGTCCTCGACGAAGGCGTGGGCGGCCTGCGGATCCTGTCCCTCCAGCGCCGCGAGCAGCCCGGCGTGCTCGACGAGGTCGGGCTCCGGCTCGGCGGAGAGGATCGTCGCGGCGCGGCCGGAGACGATGGCGCGGATGAGCCGGCTCTTCGCCGCGGGCGCGACGCCGAGCGCGTCGACGATCGCCTCGAGCAGGCCGACGTCCCCGAGCTTCACGCCGCCATGGGCGACGCCGAGCGCCTCGAGCGCCTCGAGCGCCAGTGCCAGCGCCTCGGCATCGGCGGCTGCGATGTCGGCGCGGCCGATCGACTCGATGCCGGCCTGGCGGAACTCGCCGGTCTCGCCGGCGCGCAGGCGGAAGACGGGACCGCGATAACAATAGGCGCCGGCCGCCGCGCCGTGCGCCGCGAGATGCGCCCGGCACACCGGGATCGTGTATTCCGGCCGCAGGCACAGTTCGGCGCCGCTCGCGTCGGCCGTGACGAACATGCGCCGACGGATGTCCTCGCCGGAGAGGTCGAGGAAGACCTCCGCCGGCTGCAGCACCGGCGGCTCGAGCGGCGCGTAGCCCTCGCGGTCGAAGAGGCCGAGGAGGATCTCCTCGGCGCGTGTCTCGTGTGCGTTCATGGTCCCGCTCCCGCCGCGACCTCTAGCAGGGCGGGCGCCTCGGGGGAACGGGGTTCTCCGCGCAGGGTGAACGCATCGCATGCCGCGTCAGGCGGCGCTCGCCGGCGTGCGCGCCTCCCGGAACACGGGGTCGACCGCCTCGAGCGTGGGGAGCGGGATGTGGCAGGCGATGCGATGGTTGTCCGCGAGCACGTGCTCGGGTGGGCGCTGGTGGTCGCAGATCGCGCCGAGCTTGCGCGGGCAACGGGTCGCGAAGGGGCAGCCCTTCGGCGGGTCGAGCGGGCTCGGCAGGGCGCCCTCGAGCACGATCTTGGTCTTCTCGATCGAGGGATCCGCCACCGGCACGGCCGAGAGCAGCGCCTCGGTGTAGGGATGGTAGGGCGGCTCGAACACGTCCGCCGTGCGGCCCTGCTCCATGATCTGCCCGAGATACATCACCACCACGCGGTCGGCGAGATAGCGCACGACCGAGAGATCGTGGCTGATGAAGAGCAGCGTCGTGTCGTTGTCGCGCTGGATGTCCATCAGGAGCTGGGTCACCGCCGCCTGGACCGAGACGTCGAGCGCGGAGACCGGCTCGTCCGCCACGACGACGGACGGGTTGCCGGCGAAGGCGCGGGCGATGCCGATGCGCTGCTTCTGCCCGCCGGAGAGCTGGCGCGGCATGCGCCGGGCGAAGTCCCGCGGCAGCTTGACGAGGTCGAGCAGCTCGTAGACCCGCGCCCAGATCTTCGCCTTGTCGCTCTCGACGCCGAACTTCTTGATCACGCGCGCGATCTGCCCGCCCACCGACTGGCTGGGGTTGAGCGTGTCGTTGGGGTTCTGGAAGATCATCTGCAGGCTGGCGACCTGCTCCTTGCGGCGTCCGGTGACGGGCGCCTCGCCGATCTCGTCGCCCTCGAACCGGATGGCCCCGTCCGTCGCGGTCTCCAGGCCCATCAGCACCTTGGCGAAGGTGGACTTGCCGCAGCCGCTCTCGCCGACGATCGCCACCGTCTGCCCGCGCCGCGCCTCGAAGGAGAGCGCCTCGTTGGCCTTGACGAAGCGCAGCGAGCCGCCCCGCAGCATCGCCATGATCGATCGATCGTAGACGGGGTAGTACTTCTGCATCTCGGCGACCTCGAGCACGACCTCGCCGTCGGCCGCGGGCGCCTCCGACACCGACGTCCTGCGCTTGCGCGCCACGGGGTCGATCGCCTCGAGCCTCAGGCAGCGCGCACGGTGGGCGGAGGCGTTCGCCCCGTCCCGATCGCCGGCGTCGCACATCGGCACGGGACCGGCGTCGCACAGTCCCGGCTCGAACAGGTCGCAGCGCGGGCCGAAGTTGCAGCCCTGCGGGCGCTCGTGCGGCAGCGGCAGCTGCCCGCGGATGGCGGTGAGCGGGCGCGCGTGCTTGTCCGCCGCGGGCACCGGGATGCAGCCGAACAGCCCACGCGTGTAGGGATGACGCATGGCGGTGAAGACGTCCTCCACCGCGCCTTCCTCCACCACCTCGCCGGAATACATCACCGCGACGCGGTCGCAGACCTCGCGCACGAGACCGAGATTGTGGCTGATGAACAGGATCGCGGTGCCGAACTTCTTCTTGATCTCGCCGATCAGCTCGACGATCCCGGCCTCAACGGTGACGTCGAGCGCCGTCGTCGGCTCGTCGAGGAGCAGCAGCGACGGGTTGGCGAGCAGCGCCATGGCGATGACGACGCGCTGCTGCTGCCCGCCGGAGAGCTGGTGCGGGTAGGCGGCGAGGGTGCGCTCCGGGTCGGGCAGGCGCACGTCCGCCAGGATCTCGGTCGCCTTGGCGAGCGCCTCTACCCCTGAGAGGCCGTGATGCACGGTCGAGACCTCGGCGAGCTGGCGGCCGACGGTGAGCGACGGGTTCAGGGCCGCGAACGGCTCCTGGTAGACCATGGCGATCTCGTTGCCGCGCAGCCCGCGCAGCTCCTCCTCCGACATGGCGAGCATGTCGCGGCCCTTGAACCGCATGCTGCCGGCCGCGATCCGGCCGTTGCGGCCCATGTAGCGCATGATCGCGTTGGCGACCGTCGACTTGCCGCAGCCGGACTCGCCGACGAGCGCGACCGATTCCCCGGCGCGGATCGTCAGGTCGAAATCGACCACCGCCGGGATCTCGCCCGCCCGGGTGACGTAGGAGATCGCGAGATCGCGGATCTCGAGCACCGGCTCGAGATCGGGGACGGCCCGGATGCCGGCTGCGGCGTGCGTCGGGGCGTTCTCGTGCATCGCCTCAATCCTTCAGGGAGATCTCGCGGATGCCGTCGGCGAGCAGGTTGAAGCCGAGCACCAGCGACGAGATCGCGATCACGGGGAAGATCGTCATGTGCGGGGCGAAGGTCGCCATCGAGCGGGTCTGGTTGACCATGCCGCCCCAGTCGGGATCCGGCGGCGGCAGGCCGAGCCCGAGAAAGCCGAGCACGCCGATCGTGATGATGGTGTAGCCGAGCCGCAGGCAGGCATCGACGATGAGCGGCCCGCGGGCGTTGGGCAGGATCTCGACGAACATGATCCACGGCGTGCTCTCGCCGCGGGTCTGCGCGGCGGCGACGTAGTCGCGGTTGCGCAGGTCGAGCACGAGGCCGCGCACGATGCGCATGATCCCCGGCGCGCTGGCGAAGGTGACGGCGAGCACGATGTTGATGCCCGAGGCGCCGAAGGTCGAGATGATGACGACGTAGAGCACCAGGATCGGGAAAGAGAGGATGATATCCGACAGGCGCGAGAGCACGTCGTCGATCCAGCCGCGCTTGTAGCCGGCCAAGAGCCCCATCACGATGCCCACCGCGAAGGCGCAGCCCGTGGCCACGGGCGCATAGAACAGCACCGTGCGCGAGCCCCAGATCACCCGGCTGAGGATGTCGCGACCGAGATGGTCGGCGCCGAGCAGGAAGGTGCCGCCGTCGGGATGCGGCGCGCCCGGCGGCGCGAAGGGGACGAACTGGGCATTCGGGTCGAACGGGGCGAGCCAGGGCGCGAAGAGCGCGACGACGAGCCAGAAGGCGACGATTCCGGCGCCGATCATCGCCACCGTGCTCTCGCGCAGCAGGGCGAGCATGCCGCCGACGGGCTTGAGCGGCCCGAGCAGCCTCTGGCGCAGGCCCCGCGGCGCGGCGGCCTCCGGGATCGGCGGCCGGGGCGCGATGTCGGGGCGAAGAGCCGAGATGTCGCTCGCCGAGGTGTCGCTCATCGTGCGGGCCTCCTCACGCGAACCGGATGCGCGGGTTGAGATAGGTGTAGCCGATGTCCGCGATGGTCTGCGTCGTCACCGCGACGAAGACCGCGACCATGGCGCAGGCCTGGATCAGGAAGATGTCCTGGTTCAGCGACGCCTCCAGAAGAAGCGCGCCGAAGCCCTTGTAGGCGAAGAAGAACTCCACCACGATCACGCCCGAGAGCAGCCAGTTGATCTGCAGCATGATGACGGTGAAGGGCGCGATCAGCGCGTTGCGCAAGGCGTGGCGCAGGATCACCTGGCGGTAGGGCAGGCCCTTGAGCACCGCGGTACGGATGTAGGGCGTCTGCATCACCTCGGCCATCGAGGCGCGGGTCATGCGCGCGATGTAGCCGAAGCCGTAGAGCACGAGCACCGTCACCGGCAGGACCAGCTCGCGCCAGGCGAAGCCGTCGTTCATCGGGCTCGTGCCGGGCAGCCAGCCGAGCCAGAACACGAACAGGAAGGTGAGCAGCACCGCGGAGGCGAATTCCGGGATCGAGGTGGTGATGATCGAGCCCACCGAGATCGAGCGGTCGAGGCGTGAGCCCTCGCGCATGCCGGCGAGGACGCCGAGCGCGAGCGCGAGCGGGATCATCACGCCGAAGGTGACGCCGCCGAGGATCGCCGTGTTGACGAGGCGCGGCCAGAGCACCTCGGAGACGGGGACGCGGAAGCGGATCGATTCGCCGAAATCCCCCGTGAGGATGTTCCCGAGCCATTCGAAGTAGCGCACGTAGAGCGGCCGGTCGTAGCCGTTGGCCACGAGCCAGAGGGCGCGCTGCTCCTCCGTCGTGTAGGGCCCGAGTACCTTCACGGCGACGGCGTCGCCGTTCACCTCGAGCAGGAGGAAGAGGAGGATGGAGACCGCCAGCATGGTCAACGCCATGAAGGCCAGTCGCTTTCCGAGGAAGACCAGCATCGCTCACGCGCCCGCGTCGGCCCCGCCGCCAGGCGGCGGGGCCGGGTCGCGGATCAGCCCTGGGCGAGCCAGACCTGCTCGAAGTGATGCTCTTCGGCAGGGTGGTGGGCATAGCCCTGGACGGACTGGCTCGAGGCCGTGGCGATGGAGAGCCAGTAGGGCTGGATGATCACGGCGTCGCCCTGCAGCATGAGCTCGAGCTCCTCCATGACGGCGCGGCGCTCCTCGACGTCGAGCGTGGCCTCGGCCGTATCGAGCAGCTCGTCGAACTCCGCGTTGGCGTAGGAGGATTCGTTCCAGGGCACGCCCGAGCGGTAGGCGAGCGAGAGCACCTGGGTGCCGAGCGGCCGGTGTGTCCAGGAGGTGAAGCCGAAGGGCGTCGTCGTCCAGCGGTCCCAGTAGGTGCCGCCGGGCATGATGTTGACGGAGAGGTCGATCCCCGCCGGGCGCAGCATCTCGACGAGCGCCTGGCAGGTGTTGGACTCCCAGGTCGGCTGCGCCACGCAGTCGATTCGGATCTCGAGCCCGTCCGCATGGCCCGCCTCGGCGAGGAGGGCGCGGGCGCGGTCGTAGTCCTGCGTCGGCTTCGCCAGCTCGGCGTACTCGGGATGAACCGGGGCGACGTGGTGGTCCTCGCCGGGCGTGCCGAAATTCTGGTAGGCGAGAGTCAGCAGGCGCCCGTGGTCGATGCAGGACTGGATCGCCTGGCGCACGCGCAGGTCGTCGAAGGGCGCCTCGGTCACCTTCATGCGGGCGACGCCGGTCTGCGCGGTGTCGGCGTTGTAGAGGACGAGCGTCGGGATGGCGCGGGCGGCGGGCACCTGCTCGACGTTGAGGCGGTAGAGCAGGTCGACCTGGCCCGAGGCCAGCGCCGCGAGCGGGGCCGCCGGATCGTCGCCGTGATCGATGTAGTCGATCCCGTCGAGGTGGACCTCGCCGCCCCACCAGCCGCTCTCCTTGCGGCGATAGCGGGCGCGCGAGCCGACCGTGAGCTCGACGAGCTCGAACGGGCCGGTGCCGATCGGGTTCTCGACCCAATTGCCGCCCTGGAAGGAGCGGTGCGCCATCAGGCAGGGATAGTCGCCCATCGATTCCGGCAGGGCGAGGAACGGGACGCGCAGGTTGAACTCGACCGTGTGGTCGTCGGTCTTGACGACGCCGTTCTCCAGCATCGGCGAGCCGTCGTCGTTGGACGTGCGCAGGGCCGAGAAACGGCCGTAGTTCGACGAGCCGACCGCCGGGTCCATCCAGCGCATGAAGTTGGCGACCACGTCGTCGGCGCCGAACGCGTCGCCGTTCGACCACGTCACGTCTCGGCGCAGGTTGAAGGTCCAGGTGCGCAGGTCCTCGGACGCGCTCCAGCTCTCTGCGAGGTGCGGCACGGCGATGTTGTCGGAGGTGATGCGCACCAGCGGCTCGATCACGTGGCGCAGCTCGTTGCCCTTCTCGGACCAGTCGACCGTCGCGGGATCGGAGATCTCCTTGATGTTCATCGAGACGCGCAGCGTCCCGCCCTTCACCGGCGTGCCCGCCTGCGCGCGCGCGGCCGGCGCGAAGGGCTCGCCCGTCAGGCGGCCGGCCATGGCGTAGGCCGCGCCGGCCGAGAGGCCGAGCAGGGTCGCCGTGCGCAGGAACTCGCGGCGCGAGACCTTGCCCGCCGTCACGCCTTCCGCCATCGCCGGAAGCTGCGGATGGACCCCTTCCAGGGTTCTGACCGCCTCGGCGTCGAGGCGCGTGTCGTCGTTCTTCTCGGTCATCGTCTCCGGTCCTCTCGCCCGTTGCCGCGGGCTCTCGTTTCTCGCTGCGACAGCCGCACGGCGCGGCCGCAGAACGGGACGCGGCCGGGTTGCCCCCCCTGCCACGCTTGTGCAGAAAGTTATCGCGCGCGGTGCGGGGGGTGTCAAACCGTATTACCGTGCCGGCGCGGCCCGGTGGCGATGCCGCCCCGCACAATTTCGGCGCAGGCCTGCCCATACCGCGTGCACGCGGCCGGAATCAACGCGAGACTAGACCAGCGCTCCTCACGGCGTCTCGTCGCTTTGCCCTGGCATGAATTCGACATCGCACGGCTAGACTGGGCACGTGCAGCGCGATTGCCGAAGGCCCGCGCGGCTCGACTGACGGCGCGCGATCGGGCCTGTGTCGCGCCCCCGCGCGCGGGGGCGACGTTGCGCCCCGGCGCCGGGCGTGGGACAAGCTCTGCGCGCGTCACGACGACACGAGACGAGGGCCCATGCGCTTTTCCGGAACCGCCGACTACGTCGCCACCGAGGATCTCTCGGTCGCCGTCAACGCCGCCATCGCGCTCGAGCGCCCGCTCCTCGTCAAGGGCGAGCCCGGCACCGGCAAGACCGTGCTGGCCGAGGAGATCGCCCGCAGCGTGGGCGCGCCGCTGCTCACCTGGTCGATCAAGTCGACGACAAAGGCGCAGCAGGGGCTCTACGAGTACGACGCCGTCTCGCGCCTGCGCGACTCGCAGCTCGGTGACCCGCGCGTCTCCGACATCGGCAACTACATCCGCCGCGGCAAGCTCTGGGACGCCTTCACGGCGGACGTGCGCCCGGTGCTGCTGATCGACGAGGTCGACAAGGCGGACATCGAGTTCCCCAACGACCTGCTGCAGGAGCTCGATCGCATGGAGTTCCACGTCTACGAGACGGGGGAGACCGTGCGGGCCGCGCGCCGGCCGATCGTGGTGATCACCTCCAACAACGAGAAGGAGCTGCCCGACGCCTTCCTGCGCCGCTGCTTCTTCCACTACATCAAGTTTCCCGACCCCGACACGATGGCGGCCATCGTCGAGGTGCACTACCCGGGCATCAAGCAGAGGCTGGTGAAGGAGGCGCTCGACGTCTTCTTCACCGTGCGCGAGGTGCCCGGCCTGAAGAAGAAGCCCTCGACCTCGGAGCTGCTCGACTGGCTCAAGCTCCTGCTCAACGAGGACGTGGCGCCGGAGACCCTGCGCGAGACCAGCGCGCGCAAGCTGATCCCGCCGCTGCACGGGGCGCTGCTCAAGAACGAGCAGGACGTGGCGCTGTTCGAGAAGATCGCGTTCATGACGCGGCGGGGTGGGTAAAAATTTACAGCTCCAACTCGTATAGTTGGCGTGTGCTTACGCTACTTTTGACATACCCGCCACGGCTTCCAGAAAGGAAGGCGACGATAAGTCGGCATACAAGGGCTTGGCCTCGAAGTAGTTCATCTCCTGACGAAGCACCGTATCCAAGCGGTTGGTCGACATACATTCCTTCGTGAACAATGTCATTCCTTTGCTTCACGAGGGTCGCGATGAGTTCTATCGGAGATTCATTCCCAACATGATCGCATAGTATTATAATTCGATCTGCGTGGCTTATTCTCTTGACGGGCGTCGAAAGCGATTGGAACAAAACCCAAATTGCGTCAAACGCGAAATACATATACATGAATTTCTCAAATTGAAAAGATACAGGGTTATTGCTCATAAAAAGACAATTTATTGCTGAGATCATAAGATTATAAGCGCGATCTGTCCAAAAAGTCCGCCTCAAATGTATGTCGACCAGTTCGATAAACTCTCCAATCGCCTTGGGTGAAGCTCTAAAATCAACGAATTCATGCAAGTTAAGTGGGCTAGCGTCGACAAATTCCGCCCGGCCGTCGATGCTTAATTTCATACCTATGGAAAAAGCAAGGACCCATCTCATAAAATTCATATCCGATTTATAAAATAAGTGGTGTACTGTTAGTCTGTGTGTAGGAGGTAGACCAAAGATCCGTGACCTGAGTGGGTGTAGTTCATTTGCATCGCCAAGATCACGCGCGAAGATCCAATCACTTTTGGTTGATGTTGATCTTTGAACTACTTTCACAATGTCCTCAAAATCATCGCCCGGAATTACCTCAACAAGGGAGCTCCGGATGACAATGGGGCGCGGTATGAATGTAATGGAATGAGCGCGCATCGATTTTTACTCGCAAGACTTTTGTGTATGGCCAATCTACTGCTCGGTACATGGAAGGCAAGGGTTGCACGCCTCCGCCAGCAGCCCCGCCACCAAACGCGCCCCATCCTCCGCATCCTCCGCGAACAGCTCCGGGTCCAGCTGGTCCCTCAGTGCGGCCACCTTCAGTGCGATGTCCTCCGGCAGCTCCCGCGGGAGGCGGATGATCGTTCGCGCCAGCGCGTCACAGGCGTGGAGGAGGGCGACCTGCGCCGAGTCGAGGGCGGCGTACTCGGTCTCCAGGCGCGGGTCTTCGCGGGCCGCCAGCGCGGCCATCTCGGCCGGAGTGACGATCGCCCAGAGCGCCCGATGGCAGGCTCGGGCATCGGCGAGGATAGCCGAGAGCCGCGCGATTCGGGTATTCGTGCTATGAACTGCCCGCGGCATGCCCCCGGCTCCGTATCGGCGACGCGTTGAAAATAGGTACACCTGAAATATGTCCGATGCAACAGGGGTGCACCAAAAAAGAAGGCGCGGTCGCCCCGCCACCGGCCGCGACCCGCTCGTCAGCCTGCGCCTGCCGAAAGACGCGCTGTCGCAGGTCGAGGAGATCGCCGAGGGGGAGGGCGTCTCGCGGTCGGAGGTGATGCGGAGGGCGGTGCTGGAATGGCTGGCGCGGAGAGACGGCGGCGGCTGATCGGGAGGCGGGGTCGATGAGCGAGAGGGATCGGTCTAAATCGAGCATTCTAGACGCGCTGGAGGGTGACGACAGAGTGCGGCGTGGCGACGATGGAGGCCGTGGGCGGGTCGCCGACGCGGTTCGGCCGGGCGCGCTCGCGGCGCGAGCCGCGGCGTTCGGCGCCTGGAGGGATCGCGTCATCGACGGCGTCGAGTACCAGCGTCGCCTGCGCACAGAATGGTGCGGGCGCGAAGGCCGCGACGGCTGACCGGCTCGCAGCGCGTCCAGCGAGAAGCCCCATGCTCACCGCCATCGCCGTCTCCGGCTACCGCTCGCTGCGCGAGATCGTCGTCCCGCTCGGGCGGGTCACCGTGATCACCGGGCCGAACGGGGCGGGGAAGTCGAGCCTGTATCGGGCGCTGCGGCTGCTCGCGGATGCGGCGCAGGGGCGGCTCGTGGCCTCGCTGGCGGGGGAGGGCGGGCTCGCCTCGACGCTCTGGGCGGGGCCGGAGCGGATCTCGCGGGAGATGCGCGCGGGCACCGTGCCCGTGCAGGGCACCGTGCGGCGCGAGCGGGTGGCGCTCAAGCTCGGCTTCTGCGGCGCGGGTGACGGGGATGCGCTCGGCTACGCGGTCGACCTCGGCCTGCCGGTGCCGACGACCTCCGCCTTCGGCCTCGACCCGGAATACAAGGTCGAGACCGTCTTCTCCGGGCCGATGCGGGCGCGGCCGGTCGTCCTCGCCGACCGGCGCGGGCCGATGGTGCGGGTCGCGGACGACGAGGGGCGGCTGCGGGTCGTCGCGCAGCACCTCGCGCCCTTCGACGGCATGCTCACCCACGCCGCCGACCCGCGCGGCGCGCCCGAGCTCCTCGCCCTGCGCGAGCGGCTGCGGGCGTTCCGCTTCTACGACCATCTGCGCACCGACCTGGACGCGCCGATGCGCCAGCGCCGCGTGGGAACCCGCACGCCGGTCCTGTCGGGCGACGGCGGGGACCTCGCCGCGGCGCTGCAGACGATCCGCGAGATCGGCGACGCGCGGGCGCTGGATCTGGCGATCGCCGACGCCTTCGATGGCGCGCGCGTCGCGATCGGGGTCGAGGCGGGCCTGTTCGAGACCGCGATGCACCAGCCGGGCCTGCTGCGCCCGCTCGGGGCGCGGGAACTCTCCGACGGGACGATGCGCTACCTCGCCCTCGTCGCCGCGCTGCTCTCGCCGCGCCCGCCGGCGCTCCTCGTGCTCAACGAGCCGGAGACGAGCCTGCACCCGGACCTGATCGCGCCCCTGGCGCGGCTCGTGCATGCCGCGAGCGACCGGGCTCAGATCGTCGTCGTCACCCACAGCGCTGCGCTCGCACGGGCGCTCGCGCCCGACGCCGTGGTGCACCGTCTGGAGAAGTCGCTCGGCGAGACCCGGATCGCCGACGATGCGGACACGCCGGCGTGGGTCTGGCCGAAGCGCTGAATTGGTGCGTCGGGCGCGCGGTTCGCGACGCCCCCCTTCACCGCACCGTGATCACCGTCGTGTGCGCGAGCTGGCCCACCTTGTGGGAGACGCTGCCGACGATGAGCGCGCGCAGCTCGCCGAGGCCGCGCGAGCCGAGCACGATCGTGTCGGCACCCTCGCGCTCGGCGATGGCGAGGATGGTGTGGGCTGGGTCGCCGTGCGCGAGCATGCGGCGCACCCGCGTCGCGCCGGCCGTGCGCGCCGCTTCCTCCCCGTCCTCCAGGATGCGCTCGCCGAGGAGGCCGCGGATCGTCCCGGCCGCGCCCGCATCGCTGTCGAGGAAGCTCGCCGGGACCGAGTGCGGGTCGAGCCGCGGCTCCTCGCGGCGCAGGCGCTCGGCGAGCTCGTGGGCGTATTCCGTCTCGATCAGCTCGCGCTCCCCCGCGCTCAGGGCGGCGTGGGGCACGACGTGGACGAGGACGATCTCGGCGTCGAAGCGCGCCGCGAGCGTCCCGGCCAGGGAGACGGCGCGCGCGGCGTGCTCCGAGCCGTCGGTGGCGACGAGGAGGCGGTCCATGGTGTCTCTCCCAGGCTGGGGTGCGCTCCGCAGGCCTGCGGCGGGCACCTTCGTCATGATGAACGCAGGGTGTGCGCGGTCGATCCCGGCGGGTGCGACGCCTCGTCCGACCCGTGCATCCTCTCGATCACTCGCGCGTTCGCCCGCAAGCTCGGGTATCGTAGCACCAAAGGAGGCAGCCATGGCGTTGAGCGCCGTTCGTATCGTCGTGACGGGACGCGTCCAGGGGGTCGGCTTTCGCGCCCATGCCGCCGAACGCGCCGGTGAGCTCGGCCTGCGCGGCTTCGTGCGTAACCGCGAGGACGGAGCGGTCGAGACCCTGGCGGAGGGATCGCCCGCCGCGATCGAGGCCTATCTCGCCGCCCTGCGCAGCGGGCCGCCCGGCGCCTCCGTCGCCGACCTGGCGGTGGACTACGTGAGCGAGGGCGAGGTGAGCGAGAGCGGCTTCTCCGTGCGCTGAAGCGAGCGCAGGCGAGTCGCCGTTGGGGCCGTCGTCGCTCCGGCGCTGCCTGTTGCCGGCAAGCAACACCATCCGGCCGGTCGTCGTGCTACCTGATCGCCCTCGCGTACGGAGGCGATTCCATGAACGACGACGATCTCGACCGCCGAGACGACCTCCACCGCGGTGACGCGGATGGGGATCGTCCCGCCGTGATCGCCTACGACCCGTACTTCCCCTCGGCGCGCATGCCGTCCGAGGACGTGCGCATCGCGCCCTACGACCCGCATTTCCCCCAGGACGGCGCCAGCGACTTCGAGTGATCGCCCCGATCATGCGCATTCGCGTCGAATGCGACAAGTCGGCTTAGGGAGGCCATGAAGCGTTCGCGCTAGCGGTGGAGACCTCGATGGAGGTTCCCATGCGTTCTCGGCTGCCCGCTCTCGTCCTCGCCGGCGCTTTCCTCGCGGCAGGCCCCGCCATCGCGCAGGACAGCGCGATTTCCTTCTTCCTGCTCGATCGAGCCGCGACCGACGCGACTGGCGAGCCTGCCGTCGACGGCTCCGCGGCCGCGCTCGAGCCCGTTGCGCCCGAGACCTCTCTTCTCGACGCTCTCTCCCGGGCGGCCGAAGGGCGCGCCTTCGGCGCCGCCGTCTCCGCAGCCGCTCCGGGACGCTCGGGCATGAGTGGCCGCGACTTCGGCGCGGCCGTGTCGGCGGCCGCGTCCGGGCGTGGCTCCGACGACTCGGATGCCGGCGGAAGCTCCGACGCCAGCGCGGGGTCCGATGTGGGCGCCACGTCCGACAGCGGCGGCGGTGGTGGTGCCGGAAACGGCGGTGGCGGCAACGGCAATGGTGGCGGCAACGGCCGGCCCTGATCCCGCGCTCCCGCCGGCGTGATCGCAGCCCACGCGGGCGCTCACGCCGATGTGCGCGGGCCGCACGGGTCCGTGACGCCGGCCCGGCCCCGATCGGGTGTAACAGGGAGACCTCTCGTCACGAAGAGGGGTCCAACATGACGAACCCGGTCGAGACACATTGGTCCGCCCTGATGCGCGCCGCGAACCGCGGCGACGAGGGGTCCTATCGCCGGCTCCTGGCCGAGCTCGCGCCCGCCATCCGGGCCAAGATCCGGGCGAAGGCCGCCCGCTTCGGCCTCTCGGGCGCGGACGTCGAGGACGCGGTGCAGGAGACGCTGCTCGCGATCCACGTGAAGCGCGGAACCTGGCGCGAGGGCGAGCCGATCCGCCCCTGGGTGTTCGCGATCGCCGGCTACAAGATCGTCGACCAGATGCGTCGGCGCTATCGCCACGCGGAAGTGGACATCTCGGACTTCACCGAGATCCTGCCGGCGGAGGCGCAGGCGGATCCCACCACGGCGTCCGACATGGACCGCATGGTGGCGCGCCTTTCGGGCCGTGCCGGCGAGATCGTGCGGGCGATCGGCATCGAGGGCGCGAGCGTGGCCGAGGCCTCGCAGCGCTTCGGCATGTCCGAGGGTGCGGTACGGGTGGCCCTGCACCGGGGCCTGCGCAAGCTCGCAGACCTGCGCGCGAGCATGGTGGCATGAGGATGATCGCGATGAGAACCGACGACCTGATCGACACGCTCGCGGCCGACCTCGCGCCGCGTCGCCCGCTCTCCGCCGTGCTGTCTCTCGCCTGCGCGCTCGGGCTCGCGGCCACGGTGGGGCTCTTCCTCGCCGGCTGGGGCCCGCGCGCCGATCTGGCGACGGCGCTCGAGAGCCTGCGCTTCGTCGCCAAGCCGCTGCTCGGCGCTCTGCTCGCCGTCGGTGCGCTGGGACTCGCGCTGCGCCTGGCGCATCCCGGCGGGTCGGCGCGCGGTTGGGCGCTCGCTCTCGCCGCCGCGCCGGCGGCGGCGCTGGCCTGCGCCGGGCTCGAGCTCGGCGCGCTGCCCGCACAGGCCTGGGCGGGCGCGCTCGTCGGCGACAACGCGCTCGTCTGCCTGGTCTCCATCCCCGTCCTGGCGCTGCCCATGCTCGTGGCGCTCATCGCGGCGCTGCGGCGCGGGGCGCCGTTGCGGCCCGGCTTCGCGGGCGCCATCGCCGGGCTCGCCGCGGCGGGGGTCGCCGCGGCGCTCTACGGGCTCTTCTGCACCGACGACAGCCCGCTCTTCGTCGCCACCTGGTACGGTCTCGCGGCGGGCATCGTCGCCGGTATGGGCGCGGTCGCCGGGCGGCGCTGGCTGCGCTGGTGAGCGATCGGGCGGACGCGGCGGTCAGGCGAGGATGCGCGGGGTGAGCGGCAGCGCGAGGACGCAGATCACCCCGTTCGGCCCGATCTCGTAGCGCACGTCGGCGTCGAGCTCGTAGGGCAGGGTGCGGCGCAGGAGCTCGGTGCCGAATCCCTCCCGCTCCGGCGGACGCTGCGGGTCGGGCGCGACCCCGCTCTCGCGCCAGGACAGGCGCAGCAGCGGTGGCTCGCTCCCGCGATCGATCTCCCAGCTCACGGCGATGGTGCCGGTCTCGCCGGCGAGTGCGCCGTACTTCACGGCGTTGGTCGCAAGCTCGTGGATCGCGAGCGTGAGCGTCTCCGCGGCCTTGCTCTTGAGCAGCACCTTCGGCCCGCCGATCGTCACCCGCGCGCCCTCGCGGGCGGCGCACGCCGTCAGCTCCTCCGCCACGAGGTACTCGAGATCGACGCCGGCGCGGGGATCGCGCGTGACGTGCGCCTGCATGCGGGCCAGCGCGTTGAGGCGGCCCTCGAAGTGCGAGGCGAAGTCCGGCACGCTCTGCGCCGTCTCGCCGGTGCGCCGGGCGATCGAGCGGACGATCGCCAGCATGTTGCGCACGCGATGCTGCAGCTCGCCGAGCAGCAGCTTGTGCTGATCCTGGAGCCGGCGGATGTCGTCGATGTCGCCCGAGGCGCCGAACCATTCCGTCGGCTCGCCGACCGCGTGCGGCGCGGGGCACGCGCGGGTCTGGAACCAGCGCGATCCGCCCTCCGCGAGACGGAGCCGATGAACCACCTCGAGCCGCCCGTCCTCGGGCGCCGCGGCCCATGCCGTCCGCACGCGCTCGCGGTCCTCCGGGTGCACCGCCTCGAGCCAGCCGAGGCCCAGGCTCGCCTCGGCCGACAGCCCGGTCGTCGCCGTCCATTGCGGGCTCGCCCAGATCAGCTCGCCGCCGGTGCGTGCCTGCCAGACGAGCTGGGGCAGGTTCTCCACCAGCGAGCGCAGGCGCGTCTCGCTGCGCCGCGCCTCCTCCCGCGCCTGGACCCGCTGCGTCGCCTCGGTCGCGACCACCAGCACCCCGCCGACGCCGTTCGGGCCGGCGGCAACCGGGACCGGAGAGTAGGCGTAGCTCCACCACAGCTCCTGCGCGCTGCCGTCACGGGTGAACGGGAGCCGGACCTCCTCGCGCCGCAGCGCCCCGCCGCCGCCGCGAACAATGGCGAGGTCGCCCTCGATGATCGGCCAGATCTCCGCCCAAACCGCCGCGGCCGGGCGCCCGATCGCGGGATGCCGCTCCGGTCCGATCAGCGCCGCATAGGCGTCGTTGTAGAGAAGGATCATGTCCGGCCCCCAGAGCAGGGCCATGGGCACCGGCACCGGGAGCATCGTCTCGACCGCGCCGCGCAGGCTCGCGGGCCAGGTCTCGACGGGGCCGAGGGGCGTCGCCGCCCAGTCGTGGTCGCGGATCAGCCGGGCCGCCTCGCTCTGCCACGCCGGCCAGGACACCATCGTCATGCCGCGGCTCCCGTTACGCGTCGCCGAGGGCGGTGCGCAGCACGAGCACCGGCGCTCGGCCGTCCGGCGGAGCCGCGGACGCGCCCGCGGCCCGATGGAGATGCAGGTAGGCCGGGCTGAACAGGCCCGCGGTCTCGAGCGCCTCGATGTCGTGGATGGTCATGTGCCGCCCGCGCAGCGTGATCAGCTCGGCGGCGCGCAGCTCCTGCAGCGTGCGGTTCACGTGGACGGCGGAGATCCCGGTCGCGTCCGCCAGCATCGCCTGCGTCGCCGGCAGCTCGTAGGAGAGGCCGTGCGTCAGGCCGACGGCGCGCAGGCGATGGAACAGCTCGCAGATGAGATGCGCCATCCGCTCGAGTGCGGTGCGCTGGCCCAGATTGACCGTCCACTCGCGCTGGAGCGCCTGAGCGCAGAGGTCGGACCAGGCGAGCGCCGTCGGCAGCCGCGGGCTCGCGCCGGAGATCTCCGCGATGCGCGTGGCCGAGACCTCCGCCACGGTGACGGGAGTGATGCTGCCCAGGCTGTGGTCGGCCCGCGGCAGGAGCAGGACGTGCTGCTCGCACAGGTCTCCCGGCAGCACGAAGGACAGCACCTGGCGCCGGCCGTCCTCCAGGGACTTGTAGCGCATGGCCCAGCCGTCGAGCACCAGGTGGAGCCCCCGCGGGCGCTCGCCCTCGCGCACGACGTCCTCGCGCGGGCCGACGCGGCGCACCCGCTCGCGGCACAGGTCCTCGACGAGTCGCTCGTCGTCCGGCGTCAGCGCGACGTAGGAGTTCAGCCGCCGGAAGAAGGGATCGGCGTTCATCGGCGCTCGACTCGCCGTGAGCTCTCATGCGTCATCGGCCTCGTCCTCGCGAGGAATGCCGCCCCGGCGGCGCTCGCACGGCGCATGCTCGCGGGTTTCTCCCCCCGCCGCAAGAGGCGCCGGCCAGTCACGCCCGATCGGCCTCCGGCAGGGCGCGCCCGGCGGGCAGGTGCCCCCGTCGATCCGCCAGGAAGAGATAATAGCCCGAGAGCTCGACGCCGTGTCGCGCCGCGTCGGCGTGGAAGCCCAGCGGCGCGGCGGCCGCGTTGTCGAGGCGCCCGCCGAAGTCCCATGCCTCGCCCATGATGAAGCTCGGGACGGGGTAGTGCTCGGGCACCGCGCAATAGAGCTGCGGCTCGTCCCGGCGCCTGAAGAGATTGTAGGCGGGGTCACCCTCGGCGTTGGGCTCGTTTCTTTTCGTCAACGCAAGCGAAATGATGTTCATGATGACCACCGACATCGGCTCGTACAGCCGACCCAGTTAGATCTTTAGGGTCGGCCGCCGCGACGTCTACAACATTGGTTAGCTCGTGCGCGTTGCCGGTACGATGGCGACCCCTCGGCGCCCGCGACGGCGGGCGGCACGAGATCGGCTCCCGGCGTCGCGGGCGGTCGCGTTGGAGCCGGTCACGCGGCGGCCGCGGCTTTTCGGCTTCACCTGCGGCGTGGGCGTTGCTAAGCAACCCGCGACCCATTCGCCGGAGCCCGCCACGTCATGACCACTCTCGCCGACCTCGCCTCGACCGTCGACGCCGCCTTCGAGGATCGTGCCGCCATCGGCCCCGCGACGCGAGGCCCCGTGCGCGACGCTGTGGAGGAGGCCCTCGCCGCGCTCGATTCCGGGCGCGCCCGCGTCGCCGAGAAGGTGGGCGACGAGTGGGTCGTGCATCAATGGCTGAAGAAGGCGGTGCTGCTCTCCTTCCGTCTCGCCGACATGACGGTGATCGAAGGCGGGCCTGGCGGTGCCGTGTGGTGGGACAAGGTGCCCTCGAAGTTCGAGGGCTGGGACGCCGGCCGCTTCAAGGAGGCGGGCTTTCGCGCGGTGCCGAACTGCGTCGTGCGCCGCGGCGCCTTCGTCGCCAGGAACGTGGTGCTGATGCCCTCCTTCGTGAACCTCGGCGCCTATGTCGACGAGGGCACGATGGTGGACACGTGGGTCACCGTCGGGTCCTGCGCCCAGATCGGCAAGAACGTCCACCTGTCGGGCGGGGTCGGGATCGGGGGTGTGCTCGAGCCGCTGCAGGCCAATCCCACCATCATCGAGGACGACTGCTTCATCGGCGCGCGCTCGGAGGTGGTCGAGGGCGTGGTCGTGGGGCAGGGCTCGGTGCTCTCCATGGGTGTGTTCATCTCGGCCTCGACCAAGATCGTCGACCGGGAGACCGGCGAGGTCTTCCGCGGCCGCGTGCCGCCCTATTCCGTGGTCGTGCCGGGCGCACTTCCCGGCAAGCCGCTGCCGGACGGCTCGCCGGGCCCGTCGCTCGCCTGCGCGGTCATCGTCAAGCGCGTCGACGCGCAGACCCGTGCGAAGACCGCGATCAACGACCTCCTGCGCGACTGACCCCGCCATGGACCCGCGCCGCGCCGTCGACCTCGCCCGCGAGCTGATCCGCTGCCCCTCCGTCACACCCGCCGAGGGCGGCGCGCTCGCGCTGCTGGCGGGCGTGCTGGAGCGGGCGGGCTTCCGTGTGGAGCGCCCCGTCTTCTCCGCCCCGGGCACGCCGGACGTCGAGAACCTCTACGCCCGCATCGGGACCGGCGCGCCGGTGCTGGTGCTCGCCGGCCACACGGACGTGGTGCCGCCCGGCGACGAGGGTCGCTGGACTCACGCGCCGTTCTCCGGCGAGGTCGTCGAGGGCGTGCTCTACGGCCGCGGGGCGGTCGACATGAAGGGCGGCATCGCCGCCATGCTCGCCGCCGCGCTGGACTTCGCGGCGACCCGCCCCGGCTTCCCCGGCTCGATCGCGGTGCTGATCACCGGCGACGAGGAGGGGCCGGCGATCAACGGCACGGTCAAGCTGCTCGACTGGGCGAAGGCCCGCGGCGAGCGCTTCGACGCCTGCATCCTGGGCGAGCCGACCAATCCCGAGCGGCTCGGCGACATGATCAAGATCGGGCGCCGCGGCTCGCTGTCGGGGACGCTCGTCGTGCACGGCGTGCAGGGGCACGTCGCCTACCCGCATCTCGCCCGCAACCCGATCGACGGGATGGTGCGGCTGATCGCCGGCCTCAAGGCCGAGCCGCTCGACACGGGCACCGCGCATTTCGGCGCCTCGAACCTCGAGGTCACCACGGTCGACGTGGGCAATCCGGCCAAGAACGTGATCCCGGCGCAGGCGCGCGCGTCCTTCAACATCCGCTTCAACGACACCTGGACGCCGGCGACGCTGGAGGCGGAGATCCGGCGCCGGCTCGACGTCGCCGCCGGCAATTCCGTGACCTGGGAGGCGACCTTCGAGGACACCAACGCGGTCGCCTTCCTCACCGAGCCCAACGACTTCGTGCGCCTCGTGCAGGATGCGATCGAGGCCGAGACCGGCATCCGTCCGGTCCTCTCGACGACCGGGGGCACGTCGGACGCGCGCTTCATCAAGGATCATTGCCCGGTGCTCGAGTTCGGCCTCGTCGGGCAGACCATGCACCAGGTGGACGAGCGGGTGCCCGTCGCCGACCTGGAGCGCCTGCAGGCGATCTACGGGCGGGTTCTGGCGGCCTATTTCGGGGGGTGAAGACGGAAGCTTGATCTTGCGTGCGCGCAACGTGAACCTTTCCGGCCTCCACTTTCGCTTTCCCCATCGCATATTCTTCGTCAAGAGAGCGTGCACCGCACGCCCATCCTCGTTCGGAGATCAGCCATGAGCGACATCGGCCTCCACCACGTCACCGCGATATCCGGCGAAGCCCGCCGCAATCGCGACTTCTACACCCGGGTTCTCGGGCTGCGGCTCGTCAAGAAGACCGTCAATTTCGACGATCCGGGCACGTATCACCTCTATTTCGGTGACGAGGCCGGGTCCCCCGGCACGATCCTGACCTTCTTCCCCTGGGCGAACGCCGCGCCGGGTCGGGCGGGGGCGGGCGAGACCGCCGAGACCGCGTTCCGCGTGCCGAAGAGCGCCATCGGCTTCTGGCTCGCGCGCTTCGTCGCGCACTCGGTCGACCACGACGGGCCCACGACCCGCTTCGGCCGGCCCGTCGTCGCCTTCCGCGACCCCGACGGCATGCGCCTCGCGCTCGTCGGCGTCGATGGGGCCGAGGGCGAGCCCGCCCGGGCCCACGACGAGATCGACGCCGCCCACGCGATCCGCGGCTTCGAGAGCGTGACCCTCGAGTTGACCGCGATCGAGGGGACGGCCGCCGTGCTGACGCAGGTGTTCGGGTTCGCCGAGGCGGCCCGCGAGGGCGGGCGCGTGCGCTTCGAGGGTACCGCGCCGGTCGGTGCCGCCGTCGAGCTCGTCGCGAGCACTGCCGGCCGCCCGCGGCCCGGCGCCGGCTCGGTCCACCACGTGGCCTTCCGGGCGACGGACGACGCCGCGCAGGCCGCGATGGCGGAGACTCTCGCCGGCATGGGCCTGCCGACGACGGAGCAGAAGGATCGCAACTACTTCCGCTCGGTCTACTTCCGCGAGCCCGGCGGCGTGCTCTTCGAGATCGCCACCGACGATCCGGGCTTTTCCGCCGACGAGCCGGCCGAGAGTCTCGGCGAGGCCTTGATGCTCCCGCCCTTCCTCGAGCCGCATCGCGCGCGCATCGAGGCGGTGCTGGCGCCGCTGTGAGGAGCCGCGACCATGGCCGAGCTCTCCTTCGTCCACGCGCACGCGCCGGGTGAGCCGGCGCGTGCGCCCCTCCTGCTCCTGCACGGGACCGGCGGCGACGAGCACGACCTCGTGCCCCTCGTCGCCGAGATCGCGCCGGCGCGCGCCTGGGTCTCGCCCCGCGGGCAGGTGCTCGAGAACGGCATGCCGCGCTTCTTCCGGCGGCTGCGCGAGGGCGTCTTCGACGAGGCGGACGTGCGCGCCCGGGCCGACGCGCTCGCCGCCTTCGTCGGCGAGGCGCGAGCGGCCTACGGGCTCGCGGCGCCCGTGGCGGTGGGGTTCTCCAACGGCGCGAACATCGCCGCCGCCGTGCTCTGGCGCCATCCCGGCATCCTCGCCGGGGCGGTGCTCTGGCGCGCGATGACCCCGCTCGGGGAGGCGCCGGCCGGCGGGCTCGACGGCACGCCCGTCCTGATCGTCAGCGGCGCGGCGGACCCGATCGTCCCGGCGTCCGACGCGGCGACGCTCGCTGCCGCCCTGTCCGGAGCGGGCGCGCAGGTGCGCCACGACACCCTGACGACGGGCCACGGCCTCACGCGGCCAGACCTCGACCTCGCGCGGGCGTTCCTGGGCTGAGAACGCTTGCGAGCGTCGGTTTCTCAGCCGGAGACGCGCTCGACGAGCACGAAGCCGGTGTCGACGGCGCGCTCCGGCACCGGGTCGCCGCGCATGCGGGCCAGCACGAGCCGCGCGACCTCGCGCCCCACGAGGTCGCCCGACGGGCGGATCGTGGTCAGCGGCGGAACGCAGGCGCCGGCGACGGGCAGGTCGCCGAAGCCGACGACGGCGAGCGTGTCCGGGACCGCGATCCCGCGCCGCTGCGCCTCGAACAGCACGCCGAGCGCCACCGTGTCGTTCGACGCGGCGATGCCGTCGAGATCGGGCAGGGCGCCGAGCGCCCGGTCGAGGAGGAGCGCGCCGGCCTGTGGATCCGCGGGGCCGGGATGGTTCAGGATCTCCGGCGCGGCGCCCGCGGCCCTGGCGGCGGCGGCGAAGCCCTCGGCGCGCTGCGCGGCGCGGCGATCCTCCTGCATGCGTGCGCCGCAGAAGGCGAGGCGGCGACGGCCGCCGGCGAGGAGCCGGCGCGCGGCGGCGGCCCCGACATCGGGATGCGCGAAGCCGACGCCCATGTCGATCGGCCGCGGGCCGCGCTCCCACATCTCGACGACCGGGACGCGTGCGCGCTGGAGCAGGGCCCGCGTGTCGGGCGCGTGCTCGAGCCCGGTCAGAACGATCGCCGCCGGGGCCCAGGCGAGGGCGGCGCGCACCCGCGCCCCCTCTCGGGCGCGGTCGTACCCCGTGTGCCCGAGCATCACCTGCCGGCCCCGCGGGGCCCGCGCCGCCCCGAGCGCCGCGACCGTCCCGGCGAAGGAGGCGTTGCGGGCGGACGGACA